>CAYZBB010000172.1:0-11825 GCA_964476495.1 uncultured Actinomycetes bacterium
CGCCGAAGTAACAGGTGTCGCCGATGCCGGTGCTGGCCAGGTACTCCTCGGCCTTCCGGGCGACGTTGCGCGGGTCGCGGGAGTACGGCTGCAGGGTCAACGGGTCGTGCACGAAGAAGTTGCAGGTCATCGTCTTGCGCCGGCGGAACGGATCGACCCGGGCGGTCGCGACGTCCGGCAGCAGCGTCATGTCCGACTCGTGGATCGACTGGAACCCGCGGATCGAGGAACCGTCGAAGGCCATGCCGCTGGCCAGCGACTCCTCGGTCACCGTCGAAGCGGGAACCGTGAGGTGTTGCATGATGCCGGGCAGATCGCAGAACCGGATGTCGAAGACCTCGACGTCGTTGTCCGAGATGTACTTGACCAGCTCTTCGGTGGTGGAGAACACGCACGCGCTCCTTGTCGTCGATACACAACCGTGGTGGCTGGGACGGTACAACGGCTCCTTGTCCACCCTGCGGCGGGTCCGTCCGGGGTCACGCCCGTACCAGCGGTGTCGAAACGCGCTGGCCCCGTCGCCAATGCCTGCGCCACGCTAGGCAGGCGCTGTTGCCGCGGGGTCTCCGACAGGTTTCGCCGACGTTAATCGGAGCCGTGTGACGTAACCGGGGGACGAGGCCGCCACCATCACCTCCGGCGCCCCAGTGGCGCGCCATAGTGTGGTGGGATGGCATCCGCGATGGGCCCGACACGGCAGGGGTATCCCGGGCAGTCTCTCGGGTTCCCCGCGGACGGGGTCGGTTCGGTGGCCCCGATGGGTCGGCGGGTGTCGGCCTTTCTCATCGACATCGTGCTGGCCGGGCTCGTCGCCTGGTGGATCACCGCGCCGGAGGCACCACGGAACACCAGCCTGGTGGTGTGGGCGTTGATGACCGTGGTGACCGTCGCACTGTTCGGAATCACGCCTGGTCAGGCCGCGCTCGGCATCCGCGTGGTGCCGCTGGTGCAGGGCCGTTCGTTCGTCGGGTTGTGGGCTGTCCCGCGGACGCTGTTGATATTCCTCATCGTGCCGCCGCTGCTCCTGGACGCGAATGGCCGGGGTCTGCACGACCGGCTGTGCCGGACGGTGGTGCTGCGGGTGCGCTGACCCGGCTCAGCGGCGCCGCATGGCCCGCTGCATGTTGCGCTGCTTGACGCCCGTCGGCATCGGTCCCTTCGGCAGGCCGCCCTGCGACTTGGCGGCCAGCACGGACAGCCGGTTGTCCAGCTCGGTGACATCGCCAGCCTGGATGTTTCGCGGCAGCTTCATCACCGTGCCGGCAAGCTTGCGCAACGGCGTCTCGCCCTCCTCGTTGCCGACGATGATGTCGTAGATCGGGGTGGCGCCGACGATCCGGGCGACCTTCTTCTTCTCCTGGGCCAGCATCGGCTTCAGGCGATGCGGGACGCCCTCGCCGACCAGGATGATGCCGGGCCGGCCGACCACCCGGTGTACCGCGTCCAGATAGGTGTTGCCGGCGACCGCGGGCGTCACCCGCCAGGTGCCCCGCAGGTTGTTCTGCAGCGACCACGCCGCGGCGCCCGGGGTGCCTTCTGCCTGCGCGTACACGCTCTTCTGTACCCGGCGAGAGAAGATGATCATGGCGAACATCGCCCCGAGGACGATGCCCAGCGGAAGCACCATCCACCACGGCAGGAACCACATCAGGGCAAGGGTGACCACCGCGGCGGTGCCCACCACCGCGCCGATCATGTAGGGCAGCAGCCTGCGGTCCTGCTTGCGCTGAATCTGGAACGCCTGCCAGAGCTGGCCGCGACGTTCCTTGCCGGCGGCCCGCTTCGCCGCCTTCGCCGCCTTCTTCTCGTCCTTCGATGCGTTCTTGGCGGATGAGCCGGATCCGGCGGCGTTCTTGGCCATGTGTACCAGCTTAGTGCCCGGGTCGGCGCTGAGATCCCTTCCCGGGTCCTCGGCCTCGGCTACGGCTGCTGCGCGCGTTCCCGGACGGCGCGAGCCTCCGCGCCCTGCCGGTAGAGCGTGCCGGCCCGGTAGGAGGAGCGGACCAGCGGACCCGACATCACCCCGGCAAAGCCGACCTGCCTGGCCTCCTCGGCCAGCTCGACGAACTCCTGCGGCTTGACCCACCGCTCCACCGGATGATGGCGGGGGGTCGGCCGCAGGTACTGCGTGATCGTCACCAGGTCGCAACCGGCATCGTTCATGTCACGCAGCGCCTGGCTGATCTCCTCGCGGGTCTCACCCATCCCGAGGATCAGGTTCGACTTGGTCACCATGCCGGCCGCGCGGGCCTGGCTGATCACGTCCAGGGACCGGTCGTACCGGAAGGCGGGGCGGATCCGCTTGAAGATCCGGGGAACGGTCTCCAGGTTGTGCGCGAACACCTCCGGCTTGGTCTCGAACACCTGATTGAGCAACTCGGGGTGGCCGGAGAAGTCCGGGGTGAGGATCTCCACGCCCGTCTGCGGGGCGTAGGCGTGCACCTGCCGCACGGTCTCGGCGTACAGCCAGGCGCCCTCGTCGGGCAGGTCATCCCGGGTGACGCCGGTGATGGTCGCGTAGCGCAGGTCCATGCTGCGGATCGACTCGGCGACTCGGCGCGGCTCGTCGCGGTCGAGTTCACCCGGCTTGCCGGTGTCGATCAGGCAGAAGTCGCACCGGCGGGTGCACTGATCACCACCGATGAGGAAGGTGGCCTCGCGGTCCTCCCAGCACTCGTAGATGTTGGGGCACCCCGCCTCCTGGCAAACCGTGTGCAGTCCCTCGCGCTTGACCAGGTTCTGCAGCTGCTCGAACTCCGGTCCGGTGCGCAGCCGGGTCTTGATCCACTCCGGCTTCTTCTCGATCGGGGTCGCGGCATTGCGGACCTCCAGGCGGAGCAGCTTGCGGCCCTCCGGGGCAAGTGTCACTTCGCGTCCCCCGCCTTCTTCTTGGCCGCCTCCGCGGTCTCCTGGGCCGCCTTCTTCACGGCCTCGCGGGCCTTGTCGGCGGCCTCGGCGAGGTTCTGGCCGGTGCTCGACGCCTTGTCAGCGGCCTTGTCAGCGGCCTTGTCTGCGGCCTTGTCGGTGGCGGTCTCGGCTTTGTCCGCCGCCGTGTCGGCCTTGTCCTTTGCGGTTTCCACGACGTCCGCGGCCTTGTCCTTCGCGGTGTCGACCAGATCCGCGGCCTTGTCCTTTGCGGTTTCGACGGCGTCGGCCGCCTTGTCCGTGGCGGTATCCACGACGTCCGCTGCCTTGTCGGTGGCGGTGGCCAGCGCGTCGGCGGCTTTGTCCTTGGCGTCCGCGAGCTTGTCGGTGACCTTCTCGGCGGCCTTGGCCGCACCGTCGCCGGACGCTGGGGCCGGCTTCGCCGGTGGGGTGTAGGTCGGAGCGGGTGCGTGGTCGGGCGGCGGGGTGCCATCCGAACGCAGCTTCTTGAAGGCGTAGGCACCGCCGCCGGCGACCACGCCGACCAGGATCAGGTTGCGCAGCCGATGGGACTTCTTGCCGGACTTCGCCTCGGCCTTCGCTGCCTTGTCTGCGGCCTTGCTGGACTTCGCCGCCTGCGCGGTCGCCGCGGCCAGGGCCTGGGCGACGTCCGCGACCTGGGCCGTCGCCTTGGCCTTACCGGCCTTCGCCTGCCTTGCGGCGCTGCTCTGCGCAACCTTGGCCTGGGCGGCGGTCTTCTTGGCCGTCTTCTTCGCGGCCCGGCGGGCTCGGCGGCCGAGCCTGGCGGCGGTCTCCTCCAGCTGCTCACCGGCCTTGGCGACGTACGGTGTCGCGGCGTGTGCGGCCTCGCCCGCCAGAGCTGCGGCCTTACTGGCCGCCCCGCTGGTCGCATCGGCGACCAGCTCGGCGATCTCGCCGGCCTTGGTGGCCAGGTCCTGCGCGGTGGATCGCCTTCCGGTGCTCCTGCTCATCAGAACTCCTCATCGTCGGTCGGCGGTCCCCGGTCGGGACCACAACACCACGGACCGCTCGGCTCGCGGAGATCATTGTTCCATCCCGCCCGAACGCACGCCCCGTGGTCAGCGGGTGGCGAGCCCCGTCAGCAACGGGTCGAGGCGCCAGTCGACGCCGATCGCCGGCGGCGGGGACGGGGTGTGCTCGACCGGCACCGGGGTGGTCAGGGTGCCGTCCAGACCCTGCCGCAGCCGGTCCTCCACCACGTCGATGACATCCGAGATCGTGATCCGCCGGCCGAGTTCGACGCTCAGCGAGGTGACTCCGGCGTCGGTGATGCCGCAGGGCACGATGCGGTCGAACCAGGTCAGGTCGGGGTCGCAGTTGAGAGCGAACCCGTGCATGGTGACGTCCTTGGCGACCCGCACGCCGATGGCCGCGACCTTGCGATCGGGTCTGGTTCCGTCGGCCGGAAGCCAGACCCCGCTGCGACCGGAGACCCTGATCGTGTCCAGGCCCAGGTCTGCGCAGACGGTGACCAGCACGTGCTCGAGCGTCCGTATGTACCCGACGAGGTCGACCGGCGCCGCGAGCTTGACGATCGGATAGCCGACCAGTTGGCCGGGCCCGTGCCAGGTGATCCGGCCGCCCCGGTCGACGTCGACAACCGGGGTGCCGTCGTCGGGTCGGTCGGCCGGGCGAGTCCGCTTGCCGGCGGTGTACACCGGCGGATGTTCCAGCAGCAGCACGGTGTCCGGACCGGTGCCGGCCACCCGCGCGGCCACCAGGTCGCGCTGTCGTTGCCATGCCCGCTCGTAGTCCAGGAGCCCGCATCGTTCGACGCGGACCTCGTCGGTGTGCTCACGCATGGAGCGAAACGGTACGCCGCACCTGGTCACGCCGGATTGGGCGGGCCTCCCAACTGCGAATTGTGGACAACTCCGGGGCCGGCCGACCGCGCGTCCTACCGTTGCGGGCATGGGGATGGGCATCGGTTCCTATCGTGCGGTCGAACACCTCGGCGGCGCCGGTTCCAGGCACCGCACGTCGCCGTTCTGGCGCGGTGAGGATGCCCGGACCGCCGAGGATGTGTCGCTGACCGTACTGCCGGTCGAGTCGGGGCAACTCGTCCGGGACCTGGTCGAACGGGTCGGCGTCGTCCGGCGTCCGCACCTGCTCCCGGTGACCGACGTGGTCGAGGACGACACCCGGCTGATGCTGGTCTGCCCGTGGCCGCGTGGAGGCCGGCTGATCGAGCTGGTCCGTCGCAGGGGTGTCCTGGCGGCCGGTGAGGCCGTCACCGTTCTGCTGCCGATCGCCGGCGCACTGGCCGAGCTGCACCGGGCCGGGTTCCGGCACGGTGGCGTCGGTCCGGAGACGATCTGGTTCGACTCCGGGGGCAGGCCGCTGCTCGGCGCTCCCGCGGTCAGCGCCGCGGTCGCCGCCGTGGTTGGCCAGGGCGCCCTCGGCAGCGCGGACGTTGCCCCCGAGGTGCTCCGACAAGCCAGGACCGGACCGGCCGGACCGGCCGCCGACACCTTCTCACTCGGTTCCGTGGCGCTGTTCTGCCTGACCGGGCAGTCTGCCTGGCCGGCGGACGAGCCCGCGGACGTGCTCGTCCAGTCGGCCGGCGGGCAGTGGCCGGACCCCCCGGCCGGCACCGGGCCGCCCGAGCTGCTCGACCTGCTGCGGTCGATGCTGGCGCCCGACCCCGCCGATCGCCCGACAACCGAGTCGGTCGTCCGCTCGCTCACCGCGGTGGCCGCACGAGTCGAACCGGCGCCGATCCGGTTCGGCAGCGGACCGTGCCCGGCGCCGGCATCGTCGCGGCCCTGGCGCGGGTGGTCCGGCGCCGCCGACGCCGAGACGGCCGTCGACGCCGACGCAGAGCTGGGGACGGACATCGAACCGGACACGCGGACGGCCCGGCGGCGGCGCGGCCCGATGGCCCGAATGGCGATCGCCCTGCTGCTCGGGATGCTGCTGACCGTGCTGGTGGCACAGGTGGGCACCTGGCTCGGCGATCCGCCGGCCGCATCGGAGGCGACTGCCCAGGACTGGCTGCGGGTGGTCGCCGATCTCGACCTGGCGCGCGGCCGGGCGTTCGCGACGGGTGACGTGGCGCTGCTGGACCAGGTGTATGCGCCGGAGTCCGCGGCCAGGGCGGCGGACACCGCGCTGATCGAGCAGCTGGCGAGCAACGGATGGCGGGTCGTCGACGGGACGCACGAGATCGTCGGGGTGCAGCTGCTCGACGAGCCGGGCGATGAAGGGAGCATCAGGGTCGCCGTGGTGGACCGGCTGCCGGTCCGGCCGGTGGTGGACCACGCCGGTCATCAGGTCGCCACCACGACCGGCCGCGGGGAGCAGCGCCGGGTGCTCGTGCTCCGGGCGACCGATGCGGGCTACCGGATCGGCACCCTCGGACCGTCCGGTTGACGGGGGCGTCCTAGGCGCCGATCGCGCGTCGGTCCAGGGCAGTGTCGGACCCCGCTCCTACGGTTGGGGCATGCGGTTCATCCACACGTCGGACTGGCACCTCGGCCGGACCTTCCACGGCCAGAACCTGCTCGCCGACCAGGAGGCGGTGCTGACCGCGCTGGCCGATCTGGCGGTCGAGCACGCGGTGGACGCGGTGCTGGTTTCGGGAGATCTGTACGACCGGGCGGTGCCGTCGCCGGAGGCCGTTCAGGCGGCGTCGCGGATCCTGTCCCGGATCCGCGCCGCGGGCATCACGGTGGTCGCCATCGCCGGCAATCACGACTCGGCTCCACGGCTGGGCGCGTTCACCGAATTCCTGGCCGCCGGTGGCCTCCATCTGGGTACCTCGGCGGCCGCCGTCGGTCGTCCGGTCGTGCTCGACGACGGGGCGGTGGTGGTGTACCCGGTGCCCTTCCTCGAACCCGACCTGCTGCGCGCCCGCTGGGACCTACCCGCCCGCGCCGGGCACCAGGCGGTGCTGGCCAGGGCGATGGACCTGGTGCGGGCGGATCTCGCCGGCCGTCCGCCGGGCACCCGGTCGGTCGTGCTGGCCCACGCCTTCGTGGTCGGCGGGCAGGCCGGTGGGTCGGAACGTTCCATCGCCGTCGGGGGTGTCGAATCGGTGGGCGCCGACGTGTTCGCGGGTTTCGACTACGTCGCGCTGGGTCACCTGCACCGCAGCCAGATCGTCGGCGACCGGATCAGGTACTCGGGATCGCCGCTGCCATACTCCTTCTCCGAGGCCGGTCAGCAGAAGAGCGTGTGGCTGGTCGACCTGGGCGCCGACGGCACCGTCACCGCGACCAGGCTGGCCCTACCGACCGTCCGGCGGCTGGTGTCCGTGCGCGGGCGGTTGGCCGAGATCCTGGACACCGACCCCGATCTGGCCGACGCCTACCTGTCGGTCGAGCTCACCGATCCGGTCCGGCCGCTGGATCCGATGCGGCGCCTGCGCGAGGTGTTCCCATACACGCTGGTCGCCACCTGGACCGGGGCGGCACCGCCCGACCTGGCGTCGCCGGCGCCCGTCCGCACCGGGTCTCGGCTCGACGACGCCGTCCTGGTCACGGATTTCGTCCGTCACGCCCGTGGCCGGCCCGTGTCGGTCGGCGAGAGAGCGCTTCTCGACGACGCGTTGACCTCGCTGCGGGTGCCGGCATGAGACTGCACGAGCTGGAGCTGACCGCATTCGGCCCGTTCGCCGGAACGCAGACCGTCGACTTCGACACGGTCGGCGCGGATGGCCTGTTCCTCGTCCACGGCGACACCGGCGCCGGCAAGACGTCCCTGCTCGACGCGGTCGCCTTCGCGTTGTTCGGCCGGGTCCCCGGACCCCGGAACGAGGCCAGGCGGCTGCGCTGCGATCGAGCATCGGCGAGGGTGGCCACCAGGGTGCGTCTGGTGGCCACCCTCGGCGGACACCGGGTCGAGATCGTCCGCTGCCCCGAGTACGTGCGCCCGAAGACCAGGGGGAGCGGGACCACGTTGCAGCGCGGCAAGGTGTCCCTGCGATGGCTCGACCAAGCACCGGCCGGTGCCCGACCGGAAGGCCTGACCAGGGTCGACGAGGTCGGCGACGCGGTGATCGAACTGCTCGGGATGTCCGCCGACCAGTTCTTCCAGGTCGTGCTGCTGCCACAGGGCGAGTTCGCCAGGTTCCTGCGCGCCGATACCGCCGAACGCGGCGACCTGCTGGCGCGACTGTTCGACACCGAACGGTTCGGCCGGATCGAGGACTGGTTCGCCACCGCCCGCCGGGTTGCCGGCCAGCACCTGCGGGAGTGCGACGACCGGATCAGGGAGATGGCCGCCCGGGTGGCGGAGGCGGCCCGCACCGAGCCGGCGGCGGCGCCGGACGCACGGTGGCTGGCCGACCTGCGGGACGCACTGGCCGATCGGTGCGACGCCGGACAGGTCCTGGCCGCCCGTGCCGCCGCGCGGCGTGACGCCTCGCAGGACGCGCTGCATGCCGCCGAGCTGCGGGCCCGGCGGATCGACCGGATCCGCTCCCTGCGGTCGCGGCTGGCGGAGCTGGATGTCGCCGCCGATGCTGTCGACCGGGCCCGGCGGCGCATCGCTGCGCATGCCCGCGCCCTCCCGGTGGTCAACGCCGCCCACGAGCGGGATGCGGTCTCCGGCGTGTGCCGGACCAGGCGTGCGCAGCTGCAGGGCGCCGAGCAGCGGTTGCGGGAGCTGGCCGCGGCAGCCACCGACGCGGACCGGTTGGACCTGGGGATGCTGGCCGGCGACTCGATCGTGATCCGCGCCGCTGCGGGAGTGGATCGCGACCGGGCCGGGTCGCTGCTCCCGCTCGTCGCCGAGGCGCGGGAGCAGGACGGCGATCGTGCCGCGCTCGCCGCCGCCCGACGCCGGCACCACCGGGACGAGGTCGCCGCCGTCGACGTCGAGCAGCGGCTGGCCGCACTGCCGCCCCGGCTGGCCGAGCTGGACCAGCGGGTGGCGCAGGCACGTTCCGCCCGCGACCAGCTGCCCTCGATGCGGTCCGAACTGGCCGCCGCCGAACGTGTCCGGGACGCGGCCCGTTCCGTGCCGGCGCTGCGGGAGCGGCTCCGGGTGGCGGCCGCACGGGCATCGTCCGCCATCGACCGGCATCAGGCCGCGGTCGACGAACGGCAGGCGCTGGTGCAGCGGCGGATCGAGGGCATGGCGGCGGAACTGGCAGGCACGCTGGTCGACGGGTGCGCCTGCCCGGTGTGCGGGGCCGCCGATCACCCGGCGCCGGCCCGACCGGCGGCGGCGATCGTCGGTGCCGATCATGTCGACGAGGCGCAGGAAGCCGAACGACGGGCCGCCGCCACCCGTGAGATCGCAGCCACCGAGAAGTGGGCTGTCGAGGCCGAACTGGACCGTGCCCTGGATCGCTGCGGCGGGCTGGACGGGGAGGCCGCCGCGGCCGCTGCCGGGGACCTGCAGCGCCGGGTGGATCGGTTCACTGCGATCGCCGGCAACCTGGACGCGCTGATCGGCCTGCGGGAGGCTGCCGCCAAGGCCCTGTTCGAGCAGGAGCTGCGACGCGACGAGCTGATGACCCTGGTATCCACCGGAGCCGCCGAGATCGCTTCGCTGGCGTCCAGGGTGGACCAGCGGGCGGGTCGGCTGTTACGGGCACGGGCCGGCTACCGGACCGTTCAGGACCGGCGGGCCTACCTGCTAAGCCGGGCGTCGGCGATGGACGCGGTGGCCGAGGCGTCGGCAGCCCTGGCGGACGCCACGGCGCACCTCGGCCGGGTCGAGCCGGCCCTGCACCGCGCGCTGGCCGCGTCGGGGTTCACGCAGGTCGCGGAGGCGCTGGACGCGGCCGACGCCGACGTCGCCGCGCTGACCGAGCGGGTCCGCTCCGCCGAAGTGGAAGCCGCCTCGATCCGCGCCCAGCTGTCCGATCCGGAACTGGTCGGCGTCGACGCATTCGAATCCGTCGACGTGGACGCGCTGGCCGCAGCCGCCGAGGCGGACCGGTGCCACGCACAGGCGGTTCAGCAGCAGGCGCAGGCACTCGCGGATCGGCGGGAACAACTGGCGACCGCGTCGCGGCGGTTGGTCGCGGCGTGGTGGGAGGCGGAGCCGGTGCGCGCCCGCGAACAGCAGGTCGCGGCGCTGACCGAGGTGATGCTGGGCCGGGGAGAGAACGCGCTGGGCATGACGTTGCGGACGTACGTCCTGACCCACCGGCTCGCGCAGGTCGCGGACGCGGCATCCGAACGGTTGAGTCGAATGTCCGCCGGCCGGTACTCGTTCGAGCATCAACCGCGGCGCGAGTCCCGCGGTCGCGCCGGCGGTCTCGGTCTGGACATCCTGGACGGCTGGTCCGGCCTGGTTCGGCCGACCAAGACCTTGTCCGGCGGCGAATCGTTCCTCGCCTCGCTGGCGCTGGCACTGGGCCTGGCAGACGTGGTGGCGGCCGAGGCCGGCGGCCGGCAACTCGACACGCTTTTCGTGGACGAGGGTTTCGGCAGTCTCGACCCGGAGTCGCTGGATCTGGTGATGGCTACGCTGGACGACCTCCGGGCCGGTGGGCGGGTGGTCGGGGTCGTCTCGCACGTCGACGAGCTCAGGCTGCGGATCCCGCAACAGATTCGGGTGACCCGCACACCGCAGGGATCGAGCCTGGAAGCGGTGTCCGGATGACCGGGGGAAGCATTTGTTCCTGCTGATCGCGCATTTCGACCGGCTGGACGCCGGGCCGTCTCCGGTCGAGGACGGCGGGCCGGCCGTCGATGTCCTGCCCGACGCGGTCCGGCTGCTGGGCGACCAGCCGGACACCCGGTCGCTGCGCTGGGCCCGCTCGACCGAGGACCCGGGTCGATGGGTGCTGGCTGCCGAGTTCGACACGGCGGCCGGGTTCCGCCGGGCGCAGTCCCCGCTGCCCGTGCGGGCCGCGTTGATCCCGTGGTTGGCCACCGCGACGTCGTCGGCGGCGTTCGAGGTGATCGCCGCCGCCGACGGTGGCCGGTGGTCCGAGCCGGAGGTGATCGTCGACGATCCGCGGCGGCAGTAGGCTCGACGGCTGTTGACCGACCCGGCGGAAACCACCGTCCGGGACATTGCCGGGCCGCCGCCGCGGCCGGGCCCGCAATCCAGGAGTTCTCTCGTGGCCGCCGACCGCATCGACGCCGTTGTCTCCCTCGCCAAGCGACGTGGATTCGTCTACCCCAGCGGCGAGATCTACGGCGGCACCCGGGCGGCCTGGGACTACGGCCCGCGGGGTGTGGAGCTGAAGGACAACATCAAGCGGCAGTGGTGGAACTCGATGATCCGGTCCCGCGACGACATCGTCGGCCTGGATTCGTCGGTCATCCTGCCTCGGCAGGTGTGGGTGGCCTCCGGGCACGTCGCCGCGTTCGTCGATCCGCTGGTGGAGTGCACGTCCTGCCATCATCGGTTCCGGGCCGACACGCTGGAGGAGGAGTACGCCGAGAAGAAGGGCCGGGCGCCGGAGAACGGTCTGGCCGACGTCCCATGCCCGAACTGCGGCACCCGCGGCGCGTGGACCGAGCCCAAGGAGTTCAACGGCCTGCTCAGGACCTACCTGGGTCCGGTGGAGGACGAGTCCGGGCTGCACTACCTGCGGCCGGAGACCGCACAGGGCATCTTCGTGAACTATGGCAACGTCGCCGCGTCGTCCCGCAAGAAGCCGCCGTTCGGCATCGGGCAGATCGGCAAGTCGTTCCGCAACGAGATCACGCCGGGCAACTTCATCTTCCGCACCCGCGAATTCGAGCAGATGGAGATGGAGTTCTTCGTCAAGCCCGGCACCGACGAGCAGTGGCACCAGTACTGGATCGACACCCGGACCGACTGGTACGTCGACCTCGGCGTCGCGCGTGAGAACCTGCGCCAGTACGAGCATCCCAAGGAAAAGCTGTCGCACTATTCGAAGCGGACGGTCGACATCGAGTACCGCTTCCACTTCCAGGGCAGCGAATGGGGCGAGCTGGAGGGCATCGCCAATCGCACCGATTTCGACCTGACCACCCATTCGCAGC
>CAYZBB010000173.1:0-11802 GCA_964476495.1 uncultured Actinomycetes bacterium
CCCGTCGCCTTGAACGGCGACCCGGTGTAGGTGTACAGCTTCGCCTCGTCCTGCCCCCACAGCCCGGCCTCGATCCGCTTGGACGCGAACAGGGCGCGCTTGCGCTCCTCGTCGGTGAATCCCCCCATGTTCCCGGGGTCCATCGCCAGCGCTCCCAGCCGCTGCCCGTACTGCATGTCCTGGAGCTTGGTCCAGTCGTCCTCGTACATCGTCACCATGCGGTGATCGATCAGCTTCTGCACGTCGATCGCGCTCTGCGGGCTGGCCTGCAACACTTGCGCCAAGTGGTCGGCCTCTTCGGGCTTGAGCACGCCCATCTGGGCGAGCGCCGGGAGCGACTTCACGGTTTGCTCGGCGTACTGGCCCCACTTGGCGGTTTGCTGCTGGAACTCGGCCTCGGCCCTGGCCCGCATCAGGTCGGGGGTCTGCTCGATCTGGATCTGGCCCATCTCGCGGGCCTGCTTCAGGTTCTGGTTCGTGCTGAGCACGTCGCGCGTCAGGGGATTGAGCGTGTCGGCCGTCGCGCCTTCGGGAGCTTTGATCCCTGTCACCGATTCGTAGGCCCTCTGTGCTCCGGCATTGGCCGCCTCGACCTTCGCCAGCGCCCGGTCCCGGATGCTGATCCGGTAGTTGAGGTCCTGCATGAACTGTTCGGCGCGCTGTTGGCTGGCGGCGTCGAACTGCTGCTGGTCCTGCGCTCGGTTCGCGTCGGCGTTGCGGTTGGCGATGCCCATGCCTACGCCCTGCATCACCGTGCTCATCAGGTACTGCATCTGCTGCTGGCGCATGCGCTGACGCTCAAGATCGCGGTTCGCTTCCGCTTCTTTGGACTCGTACGCGGGCGTCCAGTTGCGTTCAAATCCCACGGGGATCTCCTTAGACGAACGCCGCCGCGACCGCCGCAACCATCGCCGCGGTCTGAAGCGCCTGCCCGGTGTTGTCCTTGTCGTTCTGCTGCGGTGCGTTGGCCTTGTAGTTGTCGATGACGCTGGACAGGATGCCGCCGCGTTGGTCCAGAAGTCCGCCCTCGTATCGCGTGCGGTATTTCATGAACTCGCTCATGTTCTGGCCGGCGGCAAACTCCATCTTCGCCCGGTCCTGCGCCAACGCCGACCGTTGGGCACCGACCTGCTCCTGCACGCCCGCGATGTCCTGTGAGGTGCGGCGCTGCACACCCTGCCGCGCGTTGTCCATGATGGTGGTGTTGCCCAGCCCCCGGCTCTGCATCTGCTGCTGGGTCCCCGCGATGGCCTGTTTCTCGCGCGAGAGCAAACCCGTGATCGCCCCCTGCCCGGCCATGCTCAGTTCGTTGCGGGCGGTGTCGTAGCTGCTCATCACGTTCGCGTTGTTCTGGCGGATGTACTCGCCCGTGGTGTTGAACTGCTGCTGGGCCAGGTTCGCGTGAAGCTGGTTCAGGCCCAGAACTTCGCGCAGGCGTGTCTCATTGGCGACCATCCCCATGAGCGGGATCTGGCTGTCGAGCACGAAGGGGTCTTTGTTCTTCTGCCAGTCGGACACGGCGCCCAGGCCGGTGTTGTACCCGCTGGCGGCAAGCGCGTCCTGCTGGCCTTGGCTCAGGCCCGTGCCCGCGAGGTTGAACATGGACAGGTACTGGTTGGCGTTCGCCGCGTCGGGCTGGACCTTCCCGGCCTGATTAATGCCGTACCCCGCCGCCGGGTAGTAGCCCTCGGGCACGCGGTACACGGTGTTCCCGTTGGCGTTGCCGTTCCATCGATCCCAATCCTGCTGTGTGGCGCCCGCGCCCGGGATCGGTCCTCTTCCTTCGGCCATGGCGTCGCTCCATCACGGCGCCGCCACGCCGTCGAAAGTGTATCCGCTCAGAGGGTGAACCACGCGGTCCCCGTGCTGTAGAGCCGGACGGCCTGGTAGTTGGTGCTCATCACCAGCGTCGCCGCCCCGTCGATCGTCTGCGCCCCCTTGCCGTCGATGGTGATGTTGTTGACCGCCGCGCCCCCGGACTCGTCCTTGATGACCACGATTCGTCCGGCCATCGTCGCCGCGTCCTCAAGGGTGATCGTCCGCGCCGCCGCCGTGCTGGTGACGGCGATCAACTGGTCGGACGGGACCATGGTGTAGCTGGCGGCGACCGCGCGGCGGGCGATCCCCGGGGGCGGGACCAGAGCCGACGGGTCCAGCGTGAGCTTCTGGTCGGTGTCGAAAAACAGCGGGTCTTTGACCTGCAAGCCGTCCACCGTCCGCGCCTGCGCGTCGCGCCGGGCCCGCGGGTCCATGGCCCCCAGCGCCGACGACCGCCGGGATGCTCCGCCGGCGGGCATCAGGTGCTCCCCGTGGGACGCTTGGGAAGCATCGCGTGGTTGACGAACCGCCAAGCGTCGGTCATCTCCAGCGCCCCTCGCACGATCGGGAACCCGGCGAACGTCACGGCGTGGTCCTCGGGCCCGTCCAGGGCCTCGAGCGTCACCCGCTCATAGATGGCGTCGTGCAGGTCCTGCCGCAAGCGCAGCACTACCGAGCCGTCCCGGGGAGTGCCCGCGTTCTCCGAGCAGGACAGGATGTCTCCCTCGATCTGGCGCACGAGTTCTGAGGTGGCTGGATTCATGCCCGCACCCGCACCGGCCCCAGGGCCGTGACTTCGGCGTCGATCGATTCCAGACCCCACGCACCGGCCGTCGCCAGTGTCGCGGCCTCGAATCGCCCGACCTTGACCCAGATGGTTTGTCCCCGCGTGGCCTCCCAGACCGGCCCGTTTCGTCCAGCCTCCCAGGTCCCCACGCCCGACACGTTCCCGCCGCCGATGTCCTCGAAGTTTGGGGTAGGTGCCCCGTACGTCTGGAAGTCCATCGGGTGCGAGTCGTTCCCCAGCACGGCGCGGATCCGCTTTATCGAAGTCTCGACCTCGCCCGCCCCGGCCTGAACCGGCCCGACGAACGTGAAACTTTCGATGGCCGTCCCGTCGTCGGTCAGGGCCGACCGATCCCAGAACCGCACCTTGCCGTCGGCCCCGCCCAGGAGCAGCACCCGGTCGTCCGCGTCGTCGCCGTCCGACACGTACACCGCCGTGGGGTCCAGGGCCTCGGGGAAGTCGTCGGGCTCCCACTCGTTGCGCTCGCGGGACCAGAAGTAGTGCGTGGTCGCGCCCCCGGCGTAGGGGGTCAGGAACACATGCACACCTTCCTCCCAGTCGTTCCATTCCAGGCGGATGCGCGTGGCCCCCACGTCGATGTCCTTGAGCAAGGGGTCGATCCCCCGGCTGATCCGCTCGGGTTGGGTGCCGGGCACCATGGCGTAGACCCCGCCCAGGCTGCCGTAGAAGTACAGCACGCCCTTCTCGTCCTTGCAGAACGCCCGCCCGAAGGCGATGCCCGTCCGATCGGTCATCAGGTCGAACCGCCCCCCCGCCGCGGGGTCGCCGGTCAGGCGCTGGATCGTGTGGTCACACCCGACGATCGCCAGGTCGTCCGAGTAGGCGATAAGGGCGGTGATGATGTCCGGGCAGAGCCCCGCCCCCGACGGGCTGTTGCCGTACACCGCCTGCGTCGCCGTGGTCTCGACGGGGAAGAAGTCCCAGCCGTCAAAGTTCCCGGCCTCGCTCATGCCCCAGTTCTGGGGCTCGTTCTCGAATCCTGCCAGCCACGCCCGGCCATTCCAGATCGTCAGGAGCCGCGCCCGGGGGATGATCGCCCCGGTGCCTACCGCCACCCACTCGCTCACGGCGTCGGTCAGGGCGTTGTAGCTGCGGTACTGCTTGCCGTCGGTCCAGAGCACGCGGTTGAATCCCGCCGCGGCCATGACCCACCGGGCGCTGGTCGACAGCATCCCCACTCCGGTGCCTCCGGCGGGGTCGCTCGAAGCGCCGGACCCGCGAGAGAACTTGACGATGTTCCCGTTGCACGCGGCGAGCAGCACCTGCGACCGGGGCGACCCGTCCACGGTGGTGATCGTCAGAAGATCGATCCCGTGAAGGGCGGAGTTGCTGAACCCCGATACCGGCGTCCCGCTCACGAAGATGCGCTGGGCCTTTGTGCCGTTGTCGGTGTGGTTCGGGTCGACCGCGACGCCGTAGAGCTCTGACGCGAGCTTTGTGGTCGTCCCGGCATCGACGATCCAGTCAGCCGCCGAAAAATCAGCCTTGATGCGGGCGAGAACGACCGCCGAGCCCGTATTGCCGATGGCCGCATATACCACCCCCGCGTCGTCCACGTCCATCGACGTGGTGCCCTTGTACTTGTTGACCACGATGGTTGCGGCCTCGGCGGTTCCAAGGTCCGCCGTCAGGCTCACGGTCGCGCCGGCGTCGGTCAGCTTGGTGAAGTACTTGGGCGTGCCCGACCCGTACCCGCACGAGTAGAGGAACCCGCCCTTGATGACGATGGCCTGGCCGACCCCTTGGTCGTTGTAGTGCCATACTGGGTTGTCGTAAGTGCTTGTGCCAACGATGCTGCTGTCATTGATGTCGCCGCTGGCCCCGTTGATGTCGGTGGTCAGGGTCACCTCGTCGTTGCTCACGACGGTGGCGATCGTGTAGGTCCCCGCCGATACGGTTGTCCCTGCGGTGAGGGAGATTGTCTGCCCGATGATCGCGCCGGCGAACCTCCCGGTCTGGGTCAGGGTCTTGCTCGCGTTGGTCCAGTTGCCGGCGGTGATGGAGATAGTGCCGGGCTTCATCGGCCCGTACTTGCGGAGGAACCCGTTTTTCGCGGGCGGGTCGGCCGTGTCACAGATCGCCACCGCGCACGCCCCGCTCGGGGTGATCGCGCAGGCGACGGCCACCTCGGCGTCGGCCGAAATGCGGGCCACGATCGATCCGGTTCCCCACGTCAGCATCGGCGCCGCGCTGTCCGCCGCGTCCATGCGGTGCAGGTAGCTGTACGTCCCCGTGTTCTCGATGGCGTACAGAACGCCGCGCGAGACCGTCAGGTCGGCGAACATGCCGCCGTTGGGCGCGCTCATCGTCCACAGGAGCACCAGCCCGCCGTCCTGCGGGAGCTGGCGGTACTTGTACACCTTGCCGTTGGTTCCTGAACCGCCCAGGCACACGTACACGTCCTCGTACTCGTCCAGCCGGATCGAGCGCAGGAAGTGCGTGGCCTGCTCCAAGGGTACAGAGTGCGACCAGACCAGATCCCCGGCACTGTTGTGCTTGGCGATGAAACTCGTCCCGGTCGCCCCTCCGCTGGTCGCCGCGCAGGTGAACGTGTTGCCCTGTCGGTCGGCAACCAGCGCGATCCCGTCCAGGTTGTCGGGCAGAGCCGTCTGCCACTTCATCCCGTCGCTGTTGGTGATCGAGGTCTTGGCCGTGTACGTCACCCGGTCGTCGTGCTTCATCACCCCGACGATCTCGCGCACGGGGTTGGCGCCGCTCAGGGCGTTGGTGTTGAACTTGGACTGTCCGGCCCGCTGGGAAGGCTGCATCCGTCCCGTGCGGCAACTCATGCCGCGGGCGTTCCTGCTGCTGGGCGTGGTCTCTGGCGGCTGCTCGGCCGCGGCGGATCGAACGTACAGCCCCTTGCGCGGCAGGATCAGTCGCATGGGGGTTCCGGGCATGGTTCCCTCACGACACGAACGTGCCCTTGCCGTTGGACGCCTTCAGGTGGACGCGGATCAGCGTGGGGGTGGTTGGCGCGGTCGCCCCCTCCTCGGCGGTCGCCTGCACGCGCACGCCGGCGCTTCCATCGGCGGTCAGATACCGCTGCCCGCTCACGGCGTACAGGGCCTCGCCCTTGGCGATGTTGCCCGACGCCTTGACGACGTAGGCGTAGACGATCCCCTCGGCGCGCCACTGGCCCGCCGCGTCGTCGGCGATCGCTTCCAGCGCGACCGCGAGCGGGTACGCCTTGATGCCAGTGGCCGTGGGGACGACGATGTTGGCCCAGCCCGACGCGGGGTCCCCGACCTTGTTGTTGGTCACGGCCTCGTCGGTGTTGGCGAGGTCGAGCTGCCCGACCTGCCCGGCGGTGAACGCGCCGCCGCGGGCGTAGCACCGCGCGTCGATGTTCCACGGGGCGAACCCGAAGGGCTGACGCACATTGGTAGCGAGCATGGCGCGAACTCCTAGAAGGGGACGACGACGATCACGCCGCCCTCGCCGGGGTCAGAGGTTCCGCCGCCGTCGTCGCCTCCGGATGAGCCCGAGTTGGGCACGCCGGGGTCTGGGTTGGAAACAACAATCTGGACGGTGGCGATGTCCTGAAGCGCGGGCGTGCCGTCGTCGGTCACGCGCACGGCCGCGGTGTACGTTCCGGCGCGGGCGTAGACGTGCACGATGTCGGCGTCGGTGCCGTTGTCGACCCAGCCCATGCCCTCGCCGTAATCGAACTCGTACTTGATGATCGCGCTGTCGTCGGTCGACCCACTGGCGTCCAGGGTGACGCTCAGGGGCTTGTTGCCGCTCGAAGGCGTGGCGGTGAGCGCGGCGACCGGCGCGTCGTTGCCCGGCAGGTTGACCTCGACCAGTTGCCCGAGCCCGTCCTCGCCGTCCCACAGGGCGTCGATGAGCCCGCCCGAGCTGTTGCTCAGCGCGATCCCGTAGTACCGGCGCCCGGCGGTCTTGTCGTCGATCGTGAGCAGGTCGCCCTTGGCCGCCGTGCCCGAGGAGTCGGCGATCTTGACGATGCCCGACAGGCACGCCTCGCCCTTGGCCCCGTTGGCGATGGCTTCTCTCACCACCACCTGCGGGATCACCCCGCGGGCCCCCAGCACGGAGGGGGGCACGATCATGGACCAGCCCGAGTCCGCGGCGCCGGGGGTGAGGGTCGACGTGCGCGAGTTGCGCACGTCGACCTCACCCACCGACCCGATCGTGAAGTCGGCCCCACCAACCACCCGACCGCACGTGGTCACGGGCGCGAAGCCGATGGGGACGGAAATGTCAGGGCGGAAGATCATGGGATCAGGCGTCGGTCGAGGCGGTGATGTTGGTCAGCATCGCCACTTCGCCGTCCAGATTGCTCACGTTGATGGGCAGGAAGAGACGCATCGCTGCCCCGACCACGGCCTCGGTGATGTTGGTCGTGTTCGAGGTGCTATCGAGACCGATGGCGATGTTGAGAGCGCCGCCCTCCTGCGGTCCGATCGTCCCGGTGGACGTTGCAACCATCGTGATCCCGACAACGGCGGCGTTGTCGAGGCGGTTCATGATCGTGCCGCTTCCAATGAACGCCTTTGTGGTCGCGGTCGTCACGTTCTCGATCGCGGCGACGGAGAAGTTGCCGTAGATTCGGTAGTTCCTGATGGTGCACTGATCGCCGCCGACCCATTCGAGGGCGTTGGCGCCGCCGGCCGCGAAGTCTCCGTTGTGAATCCATCCGTCGATGTAGAACCTGTTGGCGCCCGCCGTCGTGGTGATGCAGCTCACCATCTGCCCGGTCACGTCGCGCGTTTCGCAGTTCGTGAACTTCCAATCGGCCGCGGACACCGTGAACATGGTCACAACGGCGTCGATGCCGCCGGTGAAGAGGCAGTTGTCGATCCACGTGTTCGCGGCGGTGACAAGGAACGTCGCATCCGTGGCCGTGAAGTTGAACGTCGGCCGCGACGATCCCGATCCCTGCCCGATGATCGTCAGGCCCGCCACGTCGACGGTGACGCCTCCTGCGGCGCTGATGGTCTCGGCGTGGCCGGGCATGAGCACGATCACGTCGCCGTTGTTGGCCGTCGCCTGGCCGATCGCGTAGTCGAGCGTGGCGAAAGGAGTCTGGGGTGATTTGCCGTACCCGCTCTGGTCGCGGGCGTCGGACTGGGTGCTCTGGACGTACCAGATGTTGCCGGGCACGAAGATCGCAAACTTGGCGGCAAGGGCGGCCCGGATGATCGCGTCGGTGCGGGTGGGGCTGGGCATGGCTTCGACTCCTGCGGGGTGTTCGCCGACCCCGGCGCGGCGTTCGATCACGTCGGGTTCGGCACCACACTGGTCCGGCCCGCGGCTTGTCCGCTCTGCATGGCCGCCGCGCCCCCGCGCGTGGGCCCGTAGTTCGGTTGGGTCATCCCGTCGGCACGCACAAGGGCCCGGTAGATCGCCCCGCGCTCCACCGCGTCGATCCGCTCGGACAGGCTCCCGTCCTCGGACCCGCGGCAGAACGCCCGGACGAACTCGCACAGGAGCGCTTCGGCGTTGGGCCGGATGTTGGCGATGGCCGACTCGTTCGTCAGATCGACCCACCCCTCGCGGTAGCGGATGGTCAGGGCGTCGGCCAGCGTCTCCGCCGGGGTCGGGGCCAGTTCGATCACCGGCACGCCCGCCGCGTCGGCGCTGGTCGACTGGCCGGGCCAGGCGATCGCTCCCGCGTAGCACCCGGCGCCAAGCCCCGCGTCGACGCGGTAGGCGTCGATCTCGTCCAGCGTGGCGAACTCGAAGCCCGACGCGCCGGCCGACGCGGTGACCGAGAGCAGTTCCCCGAAGTCGATCGGGAGCGTGACGTAGTTCTGGCTGGCGGTGAAGTCGAGATCGACACTCCGGCGCTTCCGCCAGTTCCACGCCCGGCAGGTGAACATGTGCCTGCCCGCCTGGTTGACGTACTCGCGCAGGGTGTCCCCGGCGTCCGCGCCGAACACCGTGGACGGGTCGCCGTTGTCCAGCGCGTGCCGTCCGACGGCCATGAGGTTTTCGAGGCTGAGGGCCATGAAAAGGGCCGCCGCTCTGGCGGGAACGACGGCCCGGAAATGTGCGAAACCGGATCAGCCGCGCGAGGACTGGTGCGCGGACCAGAAGTCGATAAAGAAGTCGTCTCCGCCGGTGTCCAGCGCCTCGTTCATGCAGAGCAGGGCGAGGGCGTTGGTCGGGATGTAGGACGAACGCAGCACCGCGGCCCGGTGGCCGTTCACGTAGAACTCGACGAAGTCGCGGTCATTGATGCGGAACCCGAGCTCGATCCACGTGTCGTCGGCGAGGGTGATCGCCGCGCCCGTGCGGTCGTAGCAGGTGGCGGTGTCCTGCGCAGTAGCGTTGCCGACCACGCACTTGAGCGTGGGCGTGCCCGCCGTGGCGTGGTCCTGGTAGAAGCCCACGCCGTCCTTCACGCTCTCGGCGATCACGTCGCGGTCCGAGTCGAGCGTGCCGTACTCGTGGAGCCCCGCCCAGAGCTTGTTCTGGTCGGCGTCCTCCACCTTGCAGCGGATGGCGAACGAGATCTGGCGGCCCTGCGCGGCCGTCTGATAGTTCTCGCCCAGGCGGATGAGGGTTTCGTGGTTGCCGGCGGTCGTGCCGTTGACCATCACCACCGCGCCACCGGGGGTGGACAGCGCGATGCCGACCGTGCCCGAGTTGACGGAGGTGTAGTCGTACGTCGCGGCGCCGTCGGTGGTGCCGAACGTGGAGCCTAGGAAGTCGTCGGACCACCCGAAGCCGGAGGGGATGACGGGCGCCGGGGTCTGGACCGGGGGGCCGCCGGCGTAAGGCTGGATACCCATGTGTCTGTTCCTTGAAAGGTGCCCTGTGGGGGCGTGCCTTGGAGAGAGAGTGCCGGGGGCCCCGCGACCCCCGGCCCGTTCAGGTCAGGGATTACGCGCCGGGCGCGACGATGCCGAGCCGCTTGCTCGAACGGAACCAGAGGTTGCCCCACGTGTCGTTCACCTCGACGTTGCCGCTGGGCTGCGCCGAGTTCTTCGGGAGCTTGCTGTTCCGCATGAAGTACTCGGCGTGGAAGAAGAGCTTGAGGTAGCGGCGGTCCAGCCAGTAGAAGCGCGGGCCGCGCGTGGTCGTGGCCGCGTTCAGTTCGGTGTTGTACGTGGAGCCCGACGCGGCGTAGAGCGTGGCGGTCGACAGCTTGTCGATCTCCTGCATGTCGACGCCGTTGAACTCGGGCATGGCAACGCCCATGTCGTTCGTGCGGACCGTGCGGTCGTTGCGGTCCCGGCACGTGCGCCAGTACAGCTTGATCCCGTTCAACGAGCAGGCGATGAAGCGCGAACGCGCGTCGCCCGGCTCCTCGTAGAAGCGGTTGGCGCCCTCGATCTTGGGCGCCATGTACCGGAGCTTGATCCACATCTCGTCGAACGCATCGAGCAGGCCGTCGCCGTCGCCGTCGTTATCGTTGAAGTCGGCGAAGTCGTACAGCACCCGCGTGGGCTGCCAGTTGGCGTTGCTCGCGCGGGGGATGCCCTGGAAGTTGGTCCACCCCGAGGGCAGGCCGTTGGTGTACTCGTTGACGCCGGCGGGGATCGAAGTGAACTTCGACCCGTCGCTGGCCTCCATCTCGGCGTACTCGCCGTTGGGGTTGCGCCACAGGAGCGCCTCGGCCCCGTCGATGAGGCTGGTGAGCTGCTTGCCGCGGTAGATGTCGGCGAGCCGCTTCCACTCGGCGTACAGGCCGTCCCGCGACAGGTTCGCGCCCGAGTTGAGAACGATCTCCTGGTCGGAGTAGACCTTGGGCACGAGGAAGAACCGCCAGTCACGCTCGGGCTTGACCGTGGTCTGGCTGTTGGGCCAGGTGAACGTATCGAGCGGCTTGTACTCGGTGAGCGTGTTCGGCTCGTCCAGGATCATCACGTCCTTGATGACGCTGCCGCCCTGGATGTTCTTCTTGACGTCGGACTCAAGAAGGCGCGAGAGCACGTGCGAGCGCAGCTGCGACTCGATCAGGAACTCCTCGGGGCCGGAAAGGAAAACCCCGGGGGTTACGTCGGTGAACATCTGGAAATCACGAAGCGCGGTGCCTGCCATGGGACGCCTCCCCGCGCGAGTGCGCGGTAAGGGGTGTCATCAGGTGTTCCGCGTGATGCGTCCCGCTGGGACTACTTCTTGAGCTTGACGCCGAGAATCTTCATCGCCTGCTCGCGCGTGCAACCCTCGGGCAACTTCTTGTCCTGGATTGCGTCGAACATGAGTCGGCTCAGACGATCGGGCGTCACCTCAACGGTCTGCGGGGTCCGTGGGGAATTGGGCGAGTCGAGTTGGCCGGCGTCTCGTTTCCTGTCGAGCGCGGCCTTTCGGCTCGCCTGATCTTGGTGCATCGCGTCGGCGAAAAGGATGCGGGCACTCTGGCCGAGCACGTCTCCGACGCTGGTGGCATCGCCCCTTCGGGCCTGCTTCTTGGCGTCCTCGCGCAGTGCTTCCCAGTGCTCGTCATCGTCCAACTGCGGGAACCGTTCCCGGTTGGCCGCCCTCCACTGGCTCTCCTCGATGTTTTCGAGACGCTGTGTCGCGTAGTTCGCCAGGCTGGTGCCGTGCGATTGCTGACGCTCAAGCGCCGAAATCTTGTCGAGGATCCCCTTGTGGACGGCTTTGAGGGCCTTGCGGCCATCGGTTGAGAGTTCGGCGGCCATCGCCTCGTCCAGCGCGGCCAGATCGGCGGCGAGGTCGGCGACGGGTTCTGCCGGCCTGGCTGGTGTCTGCGGGGCCTCGCGCTTGCGGGCCTCCGCCTCGTCGCGCTTCACCTTGTCGGCGGCCTTGTGGCGTTCCTTGGCCTTGGCGGACAGGGCGCGGAGCTTTTCGGGGTTCCACTCGGCGAGGTGGTCGATGGTCTCGTTGTCGATCCCGTCCAGGTTGAGCCGGGTGCGGATCGATGCCAGTTCGGCGTCGGGGATCGCGGGCGTCGCGGGCTTGTCGGGCTGCTTGTCCCCAGCCTCGGGTGCCGCCTGTTCGGGCGTGGCCTTGCCGTCGGTGGCGTTCTGGTACGGCGCTGCGGGGTTCGCGGGCTCGCCCACAACCTTGTCCGGCGGCACGATCTTATCGAACGACGCGCGCATGGCCGCGTCTCGGTCCGAGGCGATCCGCTGGAGTGTGGCGCCGGGCGAGGTGGCGATTGCCGTCATGGGGGACTCCCCGCGGCACCGCCATGCCGATCAGGGAATCTTATACCTCATGTCCGGGATAAAAGCAAGCGC
>CAYZBB010000174.1:0-11691 GCA_964476495.1 uncultured Actinomycetes bacterium
CGAAGACGATCAGCACGTGCTTGCCCTGGTACATCCAGTGCTGGCCGATGGCCGAGCCGGTGTACGGGGCCAGCCATTTGAAGCCGGCGGAATCCGACGCCGGGGCGGCGACGATGGTGGTGTACTCCAGCGCCCCCGCGTCCTCCAGCGATTGCCGAACACCGGCGATGGTGGTGCCCTTCTGGCCGATCGCCACGTAGATGCAGCGCACCTGCTGCTTGGGATCGCCGGTCTCCCAGAACTGCTTCTGGTTGATGATCGTGTCCACGCAGACGGCCGTCTTGCCGGTCTTGCGGTCGCCGATGATCAGCTGACGCTGGCCGCGACCGATCGGGGTCATCGCATCGATGGCCTTGATGCCGGTCTGCAGGGGCTCGTTCACGCCCTGCCGTTGCACCACGGTTGCGGCCTGCAGCTCGAGCGCCCGGACCTCGTCGGAGGCGATCTCGCCCAGCCCGTCGATGGGCTGGCCCAGCGGGTTGATCACCCGGCCCAGGAAGGCGTCGCCCACCGGCACGGAGAGCACCTCACCCGTGCGGGTGACCTCCTGGCCCTCCTCGACGGTGGTGGCGTCGCCGAGCAGCACGGCACCGATGTGCCGCACCTCCAGGTTCAGGGCCACCCCCAACACACCGCCCGGGAACTGCAGCAGCTCGTTGGCCATCGCCGAAGGCAGACCCTCCACGGTCGCGATGCCGTCGCCGGTCTCGGCGACGATGCCTACCTCCTCCCTGGTCACCTCCGGTGAGTAGGTGGAGACGTAACTCTCGATCGCGGAGCGGATCTCGTCCGGGGAGATCGTCAACTCGGTCATCGCGTTCCCGTTCTGTGTCTTTGACGTCTCGTTGGCGTCATTGTGCTGCGTGTCTGCCTGAAGCGAGGGTCATCCGGCCATCCGCCGGCGCAGATCGTCGAGCCGGCCGGCCAGGGTCCCGTCGATGACCTCATCGCCGATCTGCACCCGGATACCGCCGAGCACCGACGGGTCGACCTCGACGTGCGCGGTCACCTCCCGGCCGTAGATCCGGGCCAGGGTGGCGCGCAGTCGCCCGACCTGGTCGTCGGACAGCGGTCGGGCCGTCTTGACGAAGGCGACGATCTTGTCCCGCCGTTGGGCCGCTTGGTCGAGCAGCTCCCGGACGCCGTGCGTGAACGACCGGCCGGCGGTGTCCCGGGCCAGCGCGTCGACCAACTCCGTGACCAGGGTGTGCGCCCGGCCGGCCAGCAGCCGGTGAACAAGGGCCGAACGAGCGCCGGCATCCGCGGTGGGATCGTCAAGGATCACCGAAAGCTCCGGGTTTGCATCCACGATGCGACCGAACCGGAACAGCTGATCCTCGACCTCGTCCAACTCCCCGGTCCGCTCGGCGCGGCGGAACATCGCGGTGCGGCTGAGCCGGCGCAGCGCGTCCTGCAGGTCACGGGACGACGCCCATTCCTGGCGGACGGCGTACTGCACGACATCCAGCGCGGCGTCGCTGACCTTGCCGCCGAGCAGCCGCTGCACGATGCCGGCACGGGCCTCGGGGGCCAGCGTGTTCTCCGACAGGGTGCGACGCAGCGGCACCTGGTTCAGCAGCAGGTCGGACACCCGGTCCAGGTCGCTGCCGAGCGCGGCCAGCCCGACGCCGGACAACGGCTCGGACACCTGCAACAGGTGCCGGCTGGTGGCCTCCAGCGCCTCGCGGCTGGCGATGTGCTGGATCATCAGCGGTCCAGCTCGGCCAGGAACCGCTCGACCGTCCGGTTCTGCATGGCCTGGTCCTCCAGCGACTCACCGACGATCTTGCCGGCCAGCTCCACGGACACCCGGCCGAGGTCGGACCGCAGCTCGGCGACGATCTGCGCCCGTTGGGCGTCCAACTGGGCCCTGCCGGCCGCGGCGATCCGCTCGGTCTCGGCGTGCGCCTGGGCGAGCATGTCGTCCCGGATCGCCTGGGCCTGTGCCCTGGCGTCCTCCCGGATCTTGGCCGCCTCCTCGCGTGCCCCGGCCAGCTGCTGGTTGTAGCGATCGAGCGCGGCCTTGGCCTCGTTCTGGGCCTCCTCGGCCTTCGCAAGGCCACCCTCGATGGCCTTGGTCCGGGCCGCGAAGGCCTTCTCGAACTGTGGCCAGACGAACTTGCCCAGCACCACGAGCAGCAGCGCGAAGCCGATCGCCGCGATCAGCACCTCGCCCCAGGGCAGGCCGATCGGATTGGTCGTCCCCTCTTCGGCCGCCACGTCGGTGCTGACAGAGGTGGCGTTGAAAGAGGCAATGAAGTGGGTCATGACGATCCTGCACTCTCCAGAGGTCGGGCGGGATCAGAGGATGAACGGCACCACGAAGCCCAGCAGGGCCAGCGCCTCGGACACCGCGAACCCGAGGAAGGCGTAGGTTCGCGTCAGGCCGGCGGACTCGGGCTGACGGGCGGTGGACGAAATGTAGGCCGCCCACACGATGCCGACGCCGATACCCGGGCCGATGGCGGACAGGCCGTACCCGAGGGTGCCGACATTGCCGGTCAGTTCGGCGAGATCCATGAGTGTGCTTCCTTTCACGTGATCCGGTGCGGATCCAGGCGGTCGTTCGCTGGCCGCGCCGGTGCGGGCCAGGTGGTGCGGTCGGGGGAACGGGAACGGTCGGGTGGTCGGGCTAGTGCGAGTCGGCCAGTGAAGATTCCAGATAGATCGCCGCCAGCAGCGTGAACACGTAGGCCTGCAGCGAACAGATCAGCAACTCGAAGAACACCAGGCCAAGGCTCCCGACGAAGGGCAGCACACCCAGCACGTAGTCCAGCGGGTTGCCCGTGCTCCACAGGTAGATCGTGCCGACCGCGGCGATGGTGATCAGCATGTGCCCGGCGAACATGTTGGCGAACAACCGGATGGCCAGCGTGAACGGCCGCAGGATGATGTTGGACAGGAATTCGATCGGGATCAGCAGCAGATGCATCGCCGGGGGAATGCCCGGGATGTAGCACATGAGCTTGAAGAAGCCGAAGAAGCCGTGCTTCTGGATTCCGACGAACATGTAGATGAACCAGACCGTCAACGCCAGCAGCACCGGGACCGCGAAATGCGACGTCACCGGCATCTGCGCCAGAGGAACGATGCCCCACAGGTTCTGGATGATGATGAAGGAGAACAGGGTGGCCAGGAAACCGGCCCACTTACGGCCCTGGTCGCCGCCGAGAATCTCGATCGCGACGCCGTTGCGGACGAATCCGTAGGCGCTCTCGCCGGCGAACTGCAGCTTGCCCGGCACGATCGCAGCCTTGCGCGACGCGGCCAGGTAGAAGGCCATGATCAGGATCACGCCGATGCCGAGCAGCACCATCGCCTTGACCGAGGAGACGATCTCGCCCTCGGCGACCTTGTCGAAGAAGAACGAGTGCTCGACGGTGGGTGGTTCGAACTCGCCGTCCGCCGCGGCCAGCATCACCGCTGACAGGAGGGTCACGCCATCTCCCTTCGGTCGCCGGTCGCCGGCGCCTGCGCGCGGGCATTGAGCCCGCCCGATTGCATTGCCCTCATCCGGTTAGCCGTCTTCGCTTCTCGTAGTGCGCGTGCCGCGTCCGAACTCGCGCGCGCGGACGAGGTCAGATCAGCGGACACCTCGTCGGTGGCGACCCGCCGAGCGTGCCGCATCACCACCGCATAGATGCCCAGTGCCAAGCCGATGACCGCGCCGACCGGCGCCATCACCCTGGTTCCCCACCACATGTCCAGGAGCCAGCCGAGGCCCCCGAACAGGAGTAGTCCCGAGATGAGGCTGCCGAGCACCGCCCATCCCTCGTCCGCACCCGGCGACGGAGGCTTGGCCCGGGGAAAAATCTTCATGGCGCCCCGGACCCTATCAGCTGGCTCGGCGCCTCGTCGCACACGGTGTACGCGGCGTGCCGACCCCTGCAACCGTTTCGCAACCCCTTGGCCTGCGGGTTTGCCCGGTCCGGACCGGATGCCCGATGCGGACCGCGGTCAATGCGGGTCGACGTAGTACAGCTTCAATGTCCAGACATACCTCATATGTGCCCCGAGCCACAGGAACACCCCGAGCCCGATCGCCCCTGCCATCCACCGCACGTTCACCGGACCGTCGATCGGCATCGTCATGAGCACGACCGCCAGCACGAATACCTTGATCACGTAGGCGAACAGCGCGGCGATCATCACGGTTTTCGGGTTGGTCCGGCCGACCCAGGCGATGACGACCGCCGAGAATGTGAAGAACGCGCCGACGATGACCGTCCCGATCAGCACCCCGAGGACCGGCCCCCAGCCGCCGACCAGCGCCCCGACGACGCCCAGCGCGACGCCGCCGACGGCCAGCGCGGTCAGGCAGATCCGCAGGTGGCCGAGCGACCAGGCGCCGGCCGAGCGGCTGCGGTCGGCTATCGCCGCGGCTGCCTTGATCTGCTCGGACAGGTCGACCGCCGGTCGGGCCGATGGTCCGGGTGTGGGCGGTTCTGGCTGGGTCACGTCACCGGGATCCTGTTGGTTGCCGTCACGTCGGGTGTCCTCACCGCAGTGTGGCAGGAGTTCGGTCCCGCTCGCGCCGCGCGGCGCGGGAATCCCGGACCCTGGGCCACACCGAGAACATCAACCCCACCAGCAACAACACCGCGCTCGGAATGATCGCCACCTGCCAGCCGACGAACGTGAGCGAGACCGCGCCGGCGGCCAGGACGAACGCCCAGTAGTAGAAGATGAGCACCGCCTGCCGGTGGGTGTGCCCGATCGCCAGCATGCGGTGGTGCAGGTGTCGGTTGTCCGCGCTGAACGGGTGCCGGCCCTCCTTCGTCCGCCGGACGACGGCGAGCAGGAAGTCCAGCACCGGGATGAAGATCACGGCCAGGGCCACGATCAGCGGCGCGAGCAGCGCGATGGTCGACCGCGGACCGAACGTCGACGGGTCCAGCTTGCCGCCGGCGCTGATGATCGCGCCCGCCATGGCCAGGCCGATGAACATCGAACCCGAGTCGCCCATGAAGATGCGGGCCGGCGAGAAGTTGTGCGGCAGGAAGCCGACGCACGCACCGAGCAGGGCGGCCGCGATCAGCGGCGGCTGGGACGCGGACGCGTCGTCGCCGGAGAGTACGAGCTGCCGGGCGGAGAAGACGAACAGGGCGAACGCGCTGATCGCGGCCACCCCGGCCAGCAGCCCGTCCAGCCCGTCGATGAAATTCATCGCATTCGTCAGCACGACCGTCAGCAGAACCGTCAGCACGATGCCCTGGGTCTGATCGAGGCTCACCAGGCTGCCACCGGACGGACCGCTGCTTGGCAGCCACAGCACCTGCCATTGCACGCCGAACATCACCATCACGCCCGCGGCCAGGATCTGCCCGGCCAGCTTGGCGACCGCATCGAGGTCGAATCGGTCGTCGATGATGCCGACCAGGCAGATCACCCCGCCCGCCGCCAGCACGCCGACGATCTCCGACGAGGAGATGAAGGCGGCGCCGAGGGCCGGCAGCTGCAGCGCCATCAGCACGGCGGCAGCGAAGCCCAGGTAGACGGCCAGGCCGCCCATCCGAGGGGTGGGCAGCGAGTGGACGTCGCGTTCCCGGATCGGCGACACGGCCCCGACCCGGATCGCGATCAGCCGGACCACGCCCGTCAGCAGGAACGTCACGACCACGGCGGCCCCGCAGACCAGCGCGTACTCGCGCAACGGAAGCGTGTATTCCGCCACCCGCCCAGGGTAGTGGGCACGGCGAGGTGTCCCGTGCCACACGCGCGCGGGTGCGTTCTGCATCTGGGCAGGCCATTGCCGGCGAACCGCGGTGCCCGGAGCCCGCTTTACCGAAAGGAGACCCGAGAACCACGCAACCGCAAGGTCCCTGAATCGTCTCGACCTCGTAGCTCCGATTCGCTCGGGTGAGCGACGGGTCGTGGGTCCGACGCCCGGACCCACGACCGTCCACCGGGCGGGTCAGCGTTGCCGATGGAACAACGAAGCCCCATGCCGGGAGCTGCCCGAAGGCCCGATCACGACACGCCGTCGGATCGGGCCTTCGGCATCTCCCGGCGGGTGTCCCGTCACGGCGGCCGGGGACGCGGATCAGCCGCCGTGCACCTGGTCAGCGGGCGGCGCTGGCGTCCTCGACCGCGCCGACGACCTCCCGCAGCCGGTCCAACGGCACGGCACCGACCCGCAGCACCCGTGGCAACTCACCGGTGACGTCCACCACCGTGGAGGCCACCCCGAGCGGCGATGGCCCACCGTCCAGGTAGACCGCGACCTGTTCGCCGAGCTGGGTTCGCGCGTCGGTTGCGGTTGTCGCCGGCGGGCTGCCGCTGCGGTTCGCGCTGGACACCGCCATCGGGCCGACGAGTCGGAGCAGGTCGATCGCCACCGGGTGCAGTGGCATCCGCACCATCACGGTGCCCTTGGCGTCACCGAGGTCCCACTGCAGCGACGGCGCGTGCTCCACGATCAGGGACAGCCCGCCCGGCCAGAACGCCTCGACCAGGGTCCTGGCCACCGGCGGAACCGCCATGACGAGGCCCTCGATCGTCTTCCAGGAACCGACGAGCACTGGTACCGGCATGTCGGGTCCACGACCCTTGGCGGCCAGCAGCGCGCGCACGGCCGCGGCGTTGAACGCGTCGGCGCCGATTCCGTAGACGGTGTCGGTCGGCAGCACGACCAGACCTCCGGAGGCGGCCGCATGCGCGGCCGCCTCCAGGCCGGCCCGCCGGTCGATCGGGTCCGCACAGTCGTAAGTGGTCACCCGGACCTCCGGTGCAGATGGTTGGCACGCCGGCGAAGGTTCACGATGCGCCGGTCCTGGCGTCGCCCGGGATCGGGGACATCGGAACCCTGGTCGCGGTGACGAACCGGGGCCGGCCGGCGAGATCCGGATGGTCCCGAACGTCGCCGAGCACTCGCCGGGCCCGCAGCAGCGCGGGCACGGACTCCCCCTGGCTCTCGTCGTGCTCGATGGCCAGCACGCCCCCGACCTTCAGGAGCGTGGCGACCACCGACACCAGCGGCCTGATGACCGACAACCCGTCCGGTCCGGCGAACACCGCCTCCGGCGGGTCGTGGTCACCCACCTCCGGCTCCACCGGGGTGCCGGCGGGCACATACGGCGGGTTGGCGGTGACCAGGTCGGCGGTGCCGTCCAGATCGGCCAGCAGCTTGTCGTCGAGGACGTCGCCGCAGCGCAGCTCCACCCGGGCGTGGCCACCGCCGGACTGGGCCAGCGCGTTGCGCCGGGCCCAGGCGAGCGCGACCGGGGAACGTTCGACCCCGATCACCCGAGCTTCCGGCCGTTCGGCGGCGATGGCGAGCGCGAGCGCCCCGCTGCCGGTGCACAGGTCGATCACCACCGGCGCGCTGATGTGGCCGATCGCGTCGACCGCCCAGGCCAGCAACGATTCCGTCTCCGGTCGCGGTACGAACACGCCGGGGCCGACGGCCACGGTGGCGCGGCCGAACTGCACCGACCCGAGCAGGTGTTGCAGCGGGATCCGTTGCGCCCGCCGGTCCACCAGCGCGCGGTAGTCGGCCAGGAACGGTTCCTCGACCAGCGGGGTCAGGCCCAGTCTCGTCCGAGGCACGCCGAGCAGGTGGGCGGCCAGCTCCTGGGCGTCGACGTCGGGGCTGGCCACTCCGGCGGCACGCAGGGTCTTCGCGGCGTCCAGGATGGCCGCACGAAGGGAATGCCTGGTCATCGTCCCGGCGTGCCCGCGCCGGCCAGCCGCTCCGCGCGGTCGGCCGCCGCCAGCGCGTCCAGCACCGCGTCCATGTCTCCGTCGAGCACGGCATCCAGGTTGTAGGCCTTGTAGCCGACCCGGTGGTCGGCGATCCGGTTCTCCGGGAAGTTGTAGGTGCGCACCCGCTCGGACCGGTCCACTGTGCGGACCTGGGACCGGCGGGCGTCGGCCGCGGCCGCCTCCGCGCTGGCCCGGGCGGCCGCGAGCAGCCGGGCCCGCAGGATGCGCATCGCCTGCTCCTTGTTCTGCAGCTGCGACTTCTCGTTCTGGCAGGACACCACGATGCCGGTCGGCAGGTGGGTGATCCGCACAGCGGAGTCGGTGGTGTTCACCGATTGGCCGCCGGGGCCGGACGAGCGGAAGACGTCGATCCGCAGGTCGCTGTCGGCGATCTCGACGTCGCTGACGTCCTCGGCCTCCGGAGCGACGAACACCCCTGCCGCGGACGTGTGCACCCGCCCCTGCGACTCGGTGACCGGTACCCGCTGCACCCGGTGCACGCCGCCCTCGTACTTCAACCGTGCCCAGACCCCGTCCGCGGCCGCCCCCGGCGCCTTCACCGCGACCGTGACGTCCTTGTATCCGCCCAGGTCGGACTCGGTGGCCGAGAGCACCTCGGTCTTCCAGCCGCGGCGTTCTGCGTAACGCAGATACATGCGCAGCAGGTCGCCGGCGAACAGCGCGGACTCCTCGCCGCCCTCCCCTGCCTTGACCTCGACGAGCACATCCTTGCCGTCGTCCGGGTCGCGAGGCGCGAGCAGCTCGGCCAGCCGGTGCTCGAGCTCGTCGGCACGTGCGGCCAGGGTCACTGCCTCGTCGGCGAACGCAGCGTCCTCCGCGGACAGCTCGCGCGCCGCCTCCAGGTCGTCCCGGGCACCGGCCAGGGCATGCGCGGTGGTGACGATCGGGGTCAGCTCGGCGTACCGGCGGCCCAGTTTCCGGCTTGTCGCCTGGTCGGCATGCACGACCGGGTCGGCCAGCTTGACCTGCAGCTGTTCGTACTCGGCGACCAACGCGTCGACCGCCGAGGTGTAGCTCGTGCTCACCTGCTCACCACCGCCGTTCTGCCTGGCCGCCGTTTCGCTGATCAATCCCACGTCCCCGCGCCCGGTTTGTCCGGCTTGGCGCCGCTTTGATCAGCGAACCCGGCCGGGCCACCCCCCGAACGCGAAACGGCGCCCGCCGACCCTTGCGTGCAGGGTCCTGCGGGCGCCGCGACGGTGCTAACGGCTGCGCTTGCCGTACCGCGCCTCGAAACGGGCGACCCGTCCGCCGGTATCGAGGATCTTCTGCTTGCCGGTGTAGAACGGGTGGCAGTTCGAGCAGACCTCGACGTGGATGGATCCGCTGGCCTCGGTGCTGCGGGTGACGAACGTGTTGCCGCAGCCGCAGTGCACCTCGGTGGTGACATACGCGGGGTGGATGCCGGTCTTCATCGTGTGTTCCTCTTTCCGGGAGAGCCTGTCCAACGGGCCGCCGGGTCGCCCGCGCGGACGCGCGCGGACGTGAACCGGAGCCGGGCTCGACCGACCAGTGTGCCAGATCGGCCGGTCGAGATGCCAAACGCGGCCGGCGCGGCCGTTATTCCGCCGCGGCGGGCGTCGTCAACCGGATGCCGAGTGCCCCGCCCGGCGTGAACCCACCGCGGTCCGGGCGTGGCCGGCCCAGCACCTCGGACGGATCGACTCGGGTCGCGGCCTCAGTCACCGCCACCCGGGGTGGTCTTGGCGACCTGCATGAGGAACTCGATGTTGCTGCGGGTCTTGCGCAACCGGTCGAGCACCAGCTCGATGGCCTGCTGGGTGTCCAGCGCGGCCAGCACCCTGCGCAGCTTGACCACCACGGCCAGCTCGTCCGGCGACATCAGCAGGTCTTCCTTGCGGGTCGACGACTGATCGACGTCGATCGCCGGGAAGATCCGCTTGTCGGCCAGCCGCCGGTCCAGCTTGAGCTCGGCGTTGCCGGTGCCCTTGAACTCCTCGAAGATCACCGTGTCGCCGGCCGACCCGGTCTCCACCAGCGCGGAGGCGAAAATGGTCAGCGAGCCGCCGTTCTCGATGTTGCGGGCGGCGCCGAGGAACCGCTTGGGCGGAAACAGCGCGGTGGAATCGACACCGCCGGACAGGATCCGACCGGACGCGGGGGCGGCCAGGTTGTAGGCGCGACCCAACCGGGTGATCGAGTCCAGCAGCACGACGACGTCCCGGCCCATCTCCACCAGGCGCTTGGCCCTCTCGATGGACAGCTCCGCGACCAGCGTGTGGTCGGCCGGCGGACGGTCGAAGGTGGAGGCGATGACCTCACCCTTGACCGACCTCTGCATGTCGGTGACCTCCTCCGGACGCTCGTCGACGAGCACCACCATGAGGTGGCATTCCGGATTGTTCTTGGTGATCGCGTTGGCGATGGCCTGCATGACCATCGTCTTGCCCGCCTTGGGCGGAGAGACGATCAGCGCCCGCTGGCCCTTGCCGACCGGCATGACAAGGTCGATGACACGGGTGGTGAGCAGGTGTGACTCGGTCTCCAGGCGCAACCGTTCGTTCGGGTACAGCGGGGTCAATTTGGTGAACTCCGGCCGGTTGCGGGCCTGCTCCGGGTCCAGGCCGTTCACCGAGTCCAGCCTGACCAGCGCGTTGAACTTCTGCCGCTGCTGCTCGCCCTCGCGCTGCGCGCGCACCACGCCGGTCACCGCGTCACCCCGGCGCAGGCCGTTCTTGCGCACCTGTGACAGCGACACGTAGACGTCGTTGGGTCCGGTCAGGTACCCGGAGGTGCGGATGAAGGCGTACGAGTCGAGCACGTCCAGGATGCCGGCGACCGGGACGAGCACGTCGTCCTCGCGGATGTCCGGTTCGCTGGGTCCCTCGGAGTAGCGCTCCCTGTTGCCCCGCCGGTTGCGATCGCGGTATCGGCGGCCGCGGCGGCCGCGTCCGTCACCGTCGTCGTCGTCGTCGCGCCGCCCGTCCTGCCGGTTGTCCGGTCGGGTCTGCACGCCGCCGCCCTGGCGGTTCTGGTCTCGAGGCTGGTCCCTGTTCTGGTCGCGGTTCTGGTCCCGGGCACCCTGGTCGCGCTGCTGATCACGATCCTGTTGGCCACGTTCCACGGTGGCGGTGGTCGACCCGACCGTGACCGCACCGTTGGTCGAGGCTTCGGCCTGATCGCCGCGGTTGTCCCGGCCGTCCCGCCGGCCGCGGCGGTTCCGGCGCGCGCGCCCGCCCTCATCGCCGGACGCGGTCACCGCGCCGTCAGATCCGGCATCGGCACCCTGCTCGCCCTGCGCCGGGGCAATGGTCTGCTCCGCGACCGCGTCCTGAGTCGCGGGTGGGGCCGCCGGGGTCAACTCGCCAAGCGGCAATTGAGGCTCGCCGGCATGCCCGTTCGCGGTCGGCGCGGCCGGCGTGGTGGCCGCGGCCTGACCGTTGCGTTGCGTTGCGCCGGGTCCGCCGCCCTGGCCCTGCGCGGCCGTGATCGCCGCAATCAGGTCGCCCTTGCGCATGCCCGACGTGCCGCGAATGCCCAGCTGGGAGGCCACTACCTTGAGGTCGGTCAGCACCATGCCGGCCAGCCCCTCGCCCTTGCGGGACCGTCCCCGACCACCGCGCGGCGCACTCGCACCGTCCTGGGTGGGGGCTTGCAGCGACTCCGTGGTTTCCGTCACGAAGATCCTTCCTGTCCGGCCGAATCGGCTCGACCGGGATTGAGCGCCGCCATGCAGCGGCTGCCATGGCGCGCCCTCACGGGACACGGCCAATACAACGACCACCGGACCTGACGCCTCGGCTCGATACCGGACCTGACGTGCTTGGCTGCCGTCGGCGGTAACGAACGACAGTCTCGTCAGGAGGGGAGCGGCGGGGCTGAAGTCTCCATCGCCGCGGCGGTACAGCCGGTGATCGCCTTCAACAGTAGCTGCATCGGACGCGCATCAGCAACCAAGGGTGAGCGTGTCGCGCGAGCTCAGGCGTCGATGATTCGCTCGGCAAG
>CAYZBB010000175.1:0-11661 GCA_964476495.1 uncultured Actinomycetes bacterium
TGGTGGCCCTGACCCTGGTGGTGGCGAGTGGCAATCGGACCCGGCCGGTGACCAAACCCGTGGTGCTGACCGAGAAGCTGCGCCGCCCCGAACCGGGTGGGCTCGCCCGGCGTCGTCTGGAGGAACAGCTGCTCGCGCCCTCGGCGAGCCGGCTGGACCTGGTGGTCGCACCGCCCGGGTCCGGCAAGACCACCCTCCTGGCCCGGGTCGCCGCGGCGGCGTCGGCCGACGGTCTGCCGGTGGCCTGGTACCGGGTCACCGCCGACGACGTCACCGAGTCGGCCTTCGTGGCGCACCTGGCGCGAGCGCTGCATCTGGATCCGCCCGGCGCCGGCGCAGACACAGGGGTCACCGACGTCCTCGAGTCCCTGGACACGTTGCCGGCCACGCCGTCGCTGGTCGTCCTGGACGACGTCCATGAGATCGCCGGAGCGGCCGCCGAACGCGCGCTCGAGCAGTTCGTGCTGTTGCGCCCGCACCACCTGCGGGTCCTGATCGGATCCCGACGTCCGCCGGACATGAACATCCCCCGGCTTCGCGTTTCCGGGCAGCTCCGCGAGATCACCAGCGACGATCTGCGTTTCCGCTCGTGGGAAGTGGAGGAGCTGTTCATCACCGTGTTCCGGGAGCCGCTGTCCCCGGAGTCCGCGGCCGCGTTGACCCGGCGCACCGGCGGGTGGGCCGCCGGCCTGCAACTGTTCCATCTCGCCACCTCCGGGCGCAGTGCCCTGGATCGCCGGCGGGCCGTCGACGACCTCGGCGGACGCTCCAAGCTCGTGCGCTCCTACCTGGCCAGCAACGTGCTGTCCGAGCTTCCCGAGGAACGCCGACACTTCCTGCTGTGCACCTGCACCCTGGGTACCCTGACCGGTCCCCTGTGCGACTCGCTGCTCGGGATCACCGGTAGCTCAGCCATTCTCGACGAGTTGGAGCACCGGCAGCTGTTCACCTCGTCCGACGACGACGGCCAGACCTTCCGCTATCACGAGGTGCTGCGCACCCACCTCGAGTGGGCGCTCGTCCAGGAGTACGGCGCGGCCGGCGCCCGGGAGTGGTACTCCCGCAGTGGCGCCCTGCTGGAGTCCGTCGGGGAACTGCGGGCCGCCGTCCGCGCGTACGCGCGCGCCGAGGACTGGGGTGCCGTCGGCCGACTGCTGCAGTCGCGTGGCAACGGCCCGGACGCCGGCGCCGCCGGGACCGACCTGTTGCTGCCGCCGGCCGTCGTCGAGCACGACCCCTGGCTGTCGCTGGCCCAGGCCCGGCGCCGGGTGCGGGAGGGCGCGCTGGCCGCCGCCGTTGACGGCTTCCGTCGGGCCGAGAGCCTGCTCGACGAACCGGATTTCCGCGACGACTGCCGCCGGGAGCGGTCGGTGGCGGCAATGTGGGCCTCCACCGACCCGACCGGGATCGGGTGGGCGGTGGACGGCCGGGGCGAGGCCAGGCACTGGTCGATCCCGATCCGGCTGGCCACCCGCCGCGTCGCCGCAACCCGGCCACCCACCCCGTCCAGCACGCACGCGCCGAACCGGTTGGCACGCGGCATCATCAACCTGATTGACGGTGACTTCCGTTCTGCACGAACAGTTCTCGATGCGGTCATGGCGGACCGGCACGCGGATTCCACGCACCGGTTGCTGGCCGATCTGGCGGCGGCGGTCATCGACCTGGTGGATCGGCGCCACAGCGATCCCGCCGGGCGGCTGGGACAGATCGCACTGGACGCCGAACTGGCCGGCCTGCCCTGGATCGCCCGGCTCGCCCGCGGCCTGGGTGAGTCGGTGTTGGTGGCGACCGGGTCTCCGTCCTGGCGGCTGGCCGCGTGCGTCGACCTGATCGAGGAGTGTGAGGCGGCGGGCGACGACTGGGGAGCGGCGCTGCTCACGCTCGCCGCGGCCGTCGCCGGCCTCATCGCCGACCCGACCGCCGACGCGGACGGCTTCGCCGACGCAGCAGCACGCTTCAGCCGCCTGGACGCGCCGGTCCCGGCCCTGTGGGCGCAATCGTTGCACGCCTGTGTACTGGCCGGACAACGCCGGCAGGGCGCCGCAGAGCTGGCCGACCGGGTCGCGGGCACCGCCCGCGCCGCCGGCGTGTCCGGTGCTCGCACCCTGGCGGTGGCCGCGCGGGCGGTGGCGGACCTGCCCGAGGGTGCCGACCTGCAGACCGTCGCGCTCGCGGCGGCCGGCAGCGACCTCGGCCGCTCGCTCACCCTGCTGGTGGTCGGCCGGACCCGCAGCTCGGAGCCGGCGGCCGATTCGGGCACCGTCGCTGCCGACCCGGTCGCGGCGCCACCGGAGGAAGCCGGCCATGGCCCGGCCGTCGGCCCGCTGATGGTCCGCTGCCTGGGTGGCTTCGGCATCGAGATCGGCGGCAACACCGTCGATCTGACGCCGTTGCGACCGCGGGCAAGGACGCTCTTGCGATTACTTGCCCTCTCGCCGAACCAGGACGTGCACCGTGAACGCCTCGTCGACGCCCTCTGGCCGGATGCCGAGCTGGCCGCCGGCACCCGGCGACTGCAGGTGGCGGTGTCCAGCGTGCGGCAGCTGTTCGAACAGGCGGGCCTGTCCGGCACCGAGCTGATCGCCCGTCACGGCGACGCCTACCGGCTGGCCCTGCCGACCGGGTCGGTGGTGGACGTCCGGTCGTTCGAACGCGACCTGCGGGAGGCCGACCTGCGCGCCACGGCCGGCGACACGGCTGCCGCCGTCGCCGCGCGCGCGTCGGCACTGTCCTGGTATCGCGGCGACCTGCTGCCCGAGGACGGGCCGGCCGATCATGTGGTGGACGAGCGCGACCGGCTCCGGTTGCTCGCCGCCGGCGCCGCGGCCACCCTGGCTCAGGAACACCGAGCGCTCGGCCAGCTGCGCCAGGCGCTGGCTGCGGCCCGACGGTCGGTGCAGCTGGACCGCTATCAGGATCTGGCCTGGGAACTGCTCGCCGATCTGCACCGGGAGGCGGGGGACGACAGCGCGGCCGCGCGGGCCCGGCGAGACCACGCCGCCGCCCAGGCCGAACTGGAACTCGACTCGATCGGACCGTGACGTGCGAGGGGCCAAACGGTTCAGCGGCCGCGGCGACCGAGATCGACGGACGGGCTCACCCCGAACCGACGCCGGTACTCGGCGGCGAACCGGCCGGTGTGGGTGAACCCCCACCCCAGCGCGACGTCCGTCACCGAGACCGTCCCGTCACCCGAGGTCAACTCGCCTCGCACCCGGTCCAGCCGCACGTCCCGCAGGAACTCCCGCGGTGAGCGTCCCAGGTGCTCGCGAAACCCCTCCTGCAGCCGGCGCACGCTCACCCCGGCCACCTCGGCCATCTCGGCGGTCGTCCACGGCTTCGCCGGATCGGCCCGTACCGCGTCCAGCACCCGGTTGACCGTGCGGGGCCGCATCAGCGCGTGCTCGTCCGCCTGCTCGGGCAGCGCGACCAGCGCGAACATTGTGGTGATGGCGCCCGCGATCTGCTCCGCGGCGATCGGGTTGGCGAATGCCGCCGGGTTGCGCCCGACCTGGGCGGCCATGGCGCGCACGAAATCGAGCCAGCCCTGACCGGCGGGTGAAGTCAGGTCGACCTGGAACGGCAGCCGCAGACCTGGCCGCCCGAACACCCTGGCCAGTTCCCGGTCCAGGTACTCGTGGTCGATCTTGACACCCAGGTTCGCGCAGTCCGCGGTCCACCGGCGGATCATCGTCGGGGTGTCCGGAGGGTGGACCGTGGCATGACCGGGTTCGACGTCGGCCAGATCGCCGGCCAGAGTCGATTCCATGTGACCGGATACCGGCACGTTGATGCCGTAGGCGCCCGCGTGTTCGGTGGCGATGGAGACGTCGGCGCCCCAATCGATGTGCGCGACGGTCAGCGGACCGAGCCGGACCGTGCGAAAGTGCAGGCGCGGCACGGCCCCTGGGGACAACGGCCGCAGCACGTGCGGGAAGTACTCACGTGACACCAGCCGCTGCGCTTGCGCCCAGTCGGTGGGCTCGGCCACGACCTCGGTCTCGTCCAGCACCCCACCTCCGCGTCGAGTCGGGACCGCTCGAAAACCGGCCGCGCAATGCGGATGAACCTCGCGCTGGGCGGATCGCAGCCGCACCGGGATGCGACCTACGGTACGCCATCGGGGTTGGCCGAGCTCGTGAGGCCACCAATCGATACTCCACCCCGGTCACCGACGATCAAGGAGAAGGACATGGGCGTCATGCGTCTGGGCTACGTGCACGCGAAGGTCACCGACCTCGAAGAGGCCAAGCGTCACTACGGGTACACGCTGGGTCTCAAGCCGATGGGCGAGGAACCCGGCCGCGTCTTCTTCAAGGGTTGGGACGAGTGGGACCACCACTCCCTGGTGCTGGAGGAGGGCGGCGTCGGCCTGACCAAGATGGGCTACAAGGTGGCCAAGCCCGAGGATCTGGACGTCTACGAGAAGCGGGCCGCCAACTTCGGCTGCATCACGCAGCGGATGGGCAAGGGCGAGAACCCGGAGGTGTCGGACGGAGTGCGGATCTTCCTGCCGTCAGAGCACGTGCTGGAGCTGTACCACGACATGACACTGGTCGGCACCGAGGTCGGCTCGGTGAACCCGGAGGTGTTCCCGCGGCACCTGCTCGGCGTGGGCGCCCCGCACATCGACCACCTGCTTGTCACCACTTCCGACGTGAAGCTGATGGACCGGTTCTTCAAGGAGGTCCTGGACTTCTACGCCGTCGAGCGAGTGTGCACCTCACTGGAGGACGACGCCGACTACATCGGAACCTGGATGTCCACCGGCATGCGCCCGCACGACATCGCCCTGATCGACGGCCCGCAGGGCAAGCTGCACCATTTCGCGTTCGGCCTGAAGGACTGGTCCGAGATCCTGCGCGCCGGACAGCTTTTCAGCATGGACGACGTCTCGGTGGACATCGGACCCACCCAGCACGGCATCACTCGCGGCGAGACGATCTACTTCTTCGACCCCTCCGGCAATCGCAACGAGGTGTTCGCCGGTGGCTACGAGGCCTTCCCCGACCGGCCGACCGTGACGTGGACGGTGGACCAACTGGGCAAGGGCATCTTCTACATCGACCGCGAACTCAACGAGCGGTTCACCACGGTGCTGACCTGATCCGATCTCGATGCCGACCATCACCGTGCTGCCAACCGGCACCGAGATTCCTTGCCGGGACGGCGAAACCGTTCTTGCCGCGATGATCCGGTCCGGGTTCCTGATCCGGTTCGGCTGCCGTCGCGGTGGGTGCGGGGTCTGTACCGTCCGGCTGATCAACGGGACGATGCACTACGAACGACCGGTCGCCGAATCCGCTCTCGACATGGACGGACGCGCGGCGGGCAGCTGGCTGACCTGCCGGGCGGTGCCCGAGACCGATGTGACCGTCGAGCTGCGGGCCGACGACCGGCTGCGTCTGGTCTCGCCGCTGCTGCGGGACGCCGCCCGGCGCACCCGGGCGGCGGCGCAACGGTCACCGGACCTGGTCAGCCGGTGACCTCCACCCGGTGCGGCACGTGCGCCGGCTTGGCCATCTCCACCAGGGCGTCCAGGCGCCGCACGTCGAACTCCTCGGCGTTCGGCACCCGCAGCCGCACCAGGAGTTCCGGCCGGTCCGCCCCCGGGAGCGGGCTGCCCGGCTGCGTCGACTGCGCGGTGCCGCCCGACTCGACGAGCTCCGGGTCGATCTCGAACAGCGCCCGCACCGCGGCTCGCACGCCACGCATCGTGCCGCGCCACTGCAGCAGCTCGACGCCGATCTGCACGAGCTCCCGTTGCCGTTCGGCGCTCTGGTGCCCGTCAAGGGCGATGCCCATCCAGCCCGCCAGCCACGGCAGCAGGTCCTCCGGAGCGGTGGCCGGGTCGAGGTAGGCGGGCAACGAATCCAGGGTGGCGATGATCGGCGCGAGGACCTCGTCGAACGCGGAGCACCATCGCTGGGTGAAGGAGTCGGCACGGTACACCGACGGCAGGATCTCGCCGATCGGGTACGGGCTGGCGAGCCCGGGAACGAGCCCGCGCATCAGTTGCCCCGCACCCGGACCTGGTGTTCGTAGGAGAACACCAACGCGGTCGGAGCCAACGGGATCCGCTGTGCCGACGGCCCCCGGTGTCCGGTGCCGGCGTCGGCCGGGAACAGCTGGACGTTGACCTCCTCGGCCATGTCGACGCCGGGGATCCGGGCCAGCGCCGCGTTCACCTCGTGCGCCTGTACCGATCGACCCATCGGCCAACCGGTGCCCTCCGGACCGCCGTGCAGGGGGTCGAACAATCGGTAGATCGCCGTCAGGACCTCCCTGCGGACGTCCTCCGGGCGGTACCGCGGGCGCGCCCGCACGCTGATCACGGCGGTCACCCCCTGGTACTCGGGGGGTTCGATGACCAGGCGGGTGCCGACCAGCCGCCGCTCGTCCAGGTAGCCCGCGATCCGGGTCAGCGATTCGGGCAGCGGGGTCAGGTCGTCACGCCGGATCCGGCCGACGTCGTCGGTGGCCACGAACGGCACCACCAGTACCCGAACCCCTCCCCCGTCGACGCCAAGGCAGTGCACCCGTGCGATCTCCGGCGCGACCTGCTTGGTCAGCTCGACGTAGTCCTCGGCGGTGACCGCCCGGCCGCGGGAGCGCAGCACCAGCGGTCCGCGCAGCTTGGCGTCCTCGATGTCCTCGGCGCGGGCGCCGCCGACCGCCGGCGTCCGGTTCTCCACCCGGGCGACGTAGGGGACGCTGGTCTTGAGCACCCGTACCTGGCCGGTGGAGATGTTGCCGCGCACTCCCCCGCCGGTCCGGTACACCGACAGCCGCAGGTGGGCACCCTTGGGCGGCACCGCGCCGTACTGCCGCAGCGTGCCGTCACCCTGCCGGACGGCCGGGCCGAACTGCACCTCGCCGGCGAACGCGTCGATGTGGAAGCACTTGTCGCGCGGGCCGGCCTCGGCGAAGTGCTCGACCGGCGACCATTCGCTCACCCCGTCGTCGTCGATCACCTGCAGCACCCCGGGTTCCTCCCAGGGCACCACCGGACGCCGCTGCAGGGCGAACCGTTGGCCCGGTGTGCCGTCCGAGGTGCCCAGGTCCTCGTTGCGGATCACCTCCGCGTGCACGATCCGGGCGGTGCCGCCGATGGTGAACGCCGACACCGACAGGATCCGCGGCGACGCGGTGTAGGTGGGCTGGCCCTCCTCGGGCGGCAGCAGCCGGCAGCGGATCCAGCCGGCCCGGTTGCGGGCCAGGATGGACGTCTCGTGGCTCTCCGGGACGTGCAGGACCACGTCGCCGGCCTTGTTGAAGCCGCCGGTGTCGTCCCGGTCGACGTCGCACGGGGACCAGCCCGCGCCGGTCCAGGCCTCCCAGATCAGCGGCGGCCAGTCCGGCCGGACGCCGACACCGCGGACCCGGCAGTCCATCCGCAGCACGATCGCGCAGGACGGCACCGCGTTGGACAGCCCGATGAGCAGGCAGTCACCGGGCTGCGGCGAGCTCTGGAAGCACTCGAACTCGCCGCCCGAGCGCAGGGCGACGCTGTGGTCGACGGCCTCGCCGCCGGCCGGCATCGCGGCGGCCCGGTCGAACGAGCAGGGCACGATGTCCAGGTCCTTGATCGTGGAGAACACCACCGGGTCGGCGACATCCGTTCGGGGCGTGGCGACCTCGGTCTCCCGGCGGACCACCACGGTCTGCGGCTGCGGCGCGGACAGCCAGCAGGTCACCTTCCCGCGGGCCGCGGCGGGCGGACGCAGCTCGACGCCGATCAGCTCCAGGAACTTGATGTAGTGCCGGTCGGGCACCCGGTTGAGCCGGTAGATCAGCTGATCGACCATCTGCGCGAACGCCTCGATCAGGGTCACCCCCGGATCGGACACGTTGTGGTCGGTCCACTCCGGGCAGCGTTGCTGCACCAGGCGTTTCGCGTCGTCGACCAGATCCTGGAAATGCCGATCGTCCAGGTTGGGGGCGGGCAGCACCATGGTTCACGCCCTCTGTTCGGCGGCCGCGAACGCGGCGGGAATGACCTGACCCGAGGCGATCCGGAGTGGCTCGGGTTCGTCGGGGATCACGTAGAACGGGAACACCAGGTTCCGTGGATCGTTGACACCCCTGATCTGGTAATGGATGTCGATGTACAGCGTGCCGAGGTCGGCCTGGTCGAAGCTGACCAGCACGTCCTGCACGATGATCCGCGGCTCCCACATCTCCAACGCGTACCGCACGTCCGAGGCGATCGCGCCGGCGGTGGACGCGTTGATCGGAGCGAACACGTGCTCGTGCACCCGGCAGCCGAATTCCGGCCGCATCGGCCGCTCCCCGGGTGAGGTGGCCAGGATGAGCCTGATCGCCTCCTCGATCTCCCGTTCCCGGACGACGAGGGCGACGCCGCCGGTGGCGTCGGTCGCCAGCGGGAAGGCCCACCCGGCGCCGACGAAATCGATACCGGCCATGATCACCGTCACTTCCTGTCAGTTGATCTTGACGATCGAACCTTGGATGGTCATCACGCCGCTGGCCTTCAGCTCGGCGGTGCCCTGACCCTCCAGCTTCGCGGTGCTCCCCTTGAGCGCAAGCGCTCCGCTGGTCTGCACGTCGACGCCGCCGCCCCCGCCGTCGATCTTGACGCCGTTGGTCGAGGTGATGGACACCTCGCCACCCTTGAGTTCCAGCTTGCTGCTGGCGGAGTCGATCATCACGCCGCCCTTGCCCTCGATGAGGATCTTGCCGTCGCTGTGCACGGTGATCTTGGTGTCGACCGAGTCCATCTTCAGTTGCAGCTTGTCGCCGGTGGTGGACAGGGTGATGCCCTCGGTGCGGCCGTCCTCGTCGATGAGATCGATGCGATGGCCGCGCCGGGACACGAACGAGCGACGGTTGATCGCACCGGAACTGGCGTCGATCAGATCCGGCTTGCCCTTCGGCGCGGTGTCGACCCCGTTGTACAGCCCGCCCAGCACGTAGGGACGGCGGATGTCGCCCTGTTCGAACAGCACCAGCACCTCGTCGCCGACCTCGGGCAACACCATGGCACCCCGGTCCTTGCCGGCGCCCGGCTGCACGGTCCGCGCCCAGTCGCTGACGTAGGTGTCGGACAGCCACGGGAAGGTCAGCTTCACCCGGGCCTGCTCGAGCGGATCCTTGGCGTCGCTGACCTGGGCGACGACCGGTCCCTGGCCGAGCCTGGCGGTCCCGCCTCCGTTGGCCAGCCCGTACAGGCTGCGCTCCGACCGGCCGGTGACCGAGAACAGGGTGGTGTAGCCGGTGTTCGGGTCATACCGGTGGTGGCTGGAGGTGATGGTGTACTTGCCGTCGAACGGCGCGCCCACGTTGTCGATCGAGATCGCAGCACCGGCATGCAGTTTCGGGTTTCCCCTGGCCACACCCTCGAACTCGGCGAATGCACTGGCGATCTGCTCGGCGATGGCCGCGGCCGCGGTGTCCACCTCCGCCTGGGTGCGGTAGGCGACGTCCGTGGCCACGTACACCGGGTCGCCGAACTTCTTGGCGATGTCGACCGGGTTGTAGGTGGCCAGCACGGCCGCGGTCGTCTTCGCCGGCGCGGTGGCGACGAACGGCTTCTTCTGCGCGAGGTCCCAGCCGCGCGCCTGGACCTCCTTGACCTGCTCGGCCGCGGTGATCAACGAGCGGAATCGCAGCAGGTCGGTGCCCAGCTTCAGGACCAGCGGGTTCTGCTGTTGCGGGCCGCCTCCGCCCTCGGGAGCGGTGTCCGCCTTCTCCGGCTTGCGAAAGTCGAACTTGCCGTCCTTGACGGCGATCTCGTATCCGATCTCGCGGGCCAGCCCGTCCAGGAACTCCCAGTCGGTCACCCCGCCCTGCGACAGGTGCTCGTACACGGTGCTGGTCGACTCGACCTTGCCGATCTGCAGTCCGGCCCGCTGCGCGACCTTGGTGGCCACGTCGGATGCGGTGGTCTGCGTGTAGGACTCGGTCCGTCGTCCTCGGAACAGCCGGTTCGCCTGGTCGTACCCGCGGATCACCGTGTAGGTGCCGGTGGCGTCGTATTCGGCCTCCAGCGCGGTGATCTCCCCCTCGATCAGCTGCTGCGGGCTGGGGGTGGCGTCGCTGGCGACCGACACCTTCACCTTGGAGCCGATCTTCGCACCCGACTTGGTCAGCACGAGGCGATCCGGGTCCCGGAACCGCAGCAGGAAGAAGTCCGGCAGCCGCAGGCTGTCATCGACCACCGCCGAGACCAGCAACGCCTTCGCGTCGGCCGCCATCGGCGAGCCGTCGATGTCGACCATGAAACTGGACGAGGTCGGCGCCATGGCGTCAGTTCACCGATTCCGTCAGTTCCGATGCGCTGGGCAGCATGAGCACGCTGCCCAACGGAAGCCGGGCCGGGTCGTCGACCCGGTTGAAATGGGCGAGCGGGCGCCACAACGCGGGGTCGCCGTACTCGTGATAGGCGATGGACGCCAGGGTGTCTCCGGTGACGACGTGGTGGATGCTGCGCGCGGCGATGGATCCGGAGGTCGGGTTCTGCTTGCCCTTCTCCTGCGGCATCTCCTGCAGTGTCACCGTGCAGACCGCGCGGATCGGCGTGCCTTCCGGGGTGAACAGCGTGTACTTGGCGCTGACCTGGGTGACGTAGGCGGGAAAGCTCTTGATCGCCCCCCACTGGAAGACGACCAGCGGCGGGACCGGCTTGTTGTTCGCATGGGTCTTGTCGGTCGGCGAGCAGCACGCGAACAGCTTGTCCACCGCCTCCACCACCGAACCGTCGTGCTTGGCCGTGGCGTCGAAGAACATCTCCAGGGTGAGCTGCCCGGGCTCGGGTCCCTTGAACTCGGGCGGCGGCGCCGCCTTCGCTCCGTTCGTGGACTTGCTCTCCCACTTGGCCTTCTTGGCGATGGTCAGTTCCTTGGGATTGAACTGGAACTCGATCGTGCCGATCTCGCCGTCGAGCTTGCGCCCGCCGGTCGCCGGTGACGACTCGTACATCGTCAGCTTCGCCTTCTCGACCTTCTGCGGCGCCTTGTCGCCGGTGGGCGACGGCTGGGACAGCTGGCCACCCCCGCCGGACAGTGACGATCCCATCACGCACCGGCCGGGAGTATGCCGTGGTGAGCGACCTCGAGCGTCTCGGTGGCCACCTTGGGGGAATCGAGGTTGAGGCTCGGACCGGTCCAGCGCACCGGGATGACGCCGTGCAACGACCATTCCGCCACGACGGTCTGATCCAGCGTCATCGCCGAGATCACCATCGTGGTGGGCTTGACCCCGTTCATCATGCTGGCGAACCAGGCGGTCAGCTTCTTGCTGTCCTCGCCGATCGGCCGGGTGAGCTTGACGTTGGTGAACTTCATGCGCGTCGGCAACTGCCAGATCATCGCGTTGTTCCCGCCCTCTTCCCGCTGTTCCAGGACGATCTCGCAACCGAGGCCCTCGCAGCTGTTGAACAGCCCGAGCGGGAACTCGTCGATCTTGACCTTGAAGCAGACGCTGACGGCGGGATCCTTTTCGTCGGCCATCGGATCTCCTCCTGGTTCCTTGCTGGTTCTTCCTGGTTCGGGGTGCCCACCTGGACGCCGTGGACTCAGCGGCGCAGGTCGGTGACCATGCCGGCCCGTTCCCGGTCCATCCACAACTCGGACTTCAGCCGCGCGGACAGCGGGTCGAACAGCCGGCGGGCGAGCTCGTCGAGGTTGGTGGGCAGCG
>CAYZBB010000176.1:0-11600 GCA_964476495.1 uncultured Actinomycetes bacterium
CGAAGGGCAAGATGATCAACTCGATCACGGAGCAGACCGGCGCGGACATCTCGATCGAGGACGACGGCACGATCTACGTGGGTGCCGCGGACGGCCCGTCCGCCGAGGCGGCGATCAGCATGATCAACGGGATCGCCAACCCGCAGCTGCCCAAGGTCGGCGAGCGGTTCCTGGGCACGGTGGTCAAGACCACCGCGTTCGGCGCGTTCGTCTCGCTGCTTCCCGGTCGCGACGGCCTGGTGCACATCAGCAAGCTGGGCGGCGGCAAGCGGATCGGCAAGGTCGAGGACGTGGTCAACGTCGGCGACAAGCTGCAGGTGGAGATCGTGGAGATCGACGCCCGCGGAAAGATCAGCCTGGTGCCGGTCAAGCCCGACGAGGTCGACCCGGCCACCGCGCCGACCTCCGAACCGGTGGCCGAGCCCGAGCCCGCTCAGGTCTGACCAGTCTGCTGAGTCGATGGCCGGGCTTGTGCAGTCTCCCGTCAGGCGTACCAGAACGAAGGTGCTGGAGCGCGCGGCCGACGGCTCGACCGTCACCGCGTCGCTGCTGCCCGGCGGGCTGCGGGTGGTCACCGAGAGCGTGCCCGGCGCCCGCAGCGCCACCGTCGGCGTCTGGGTCGGCGTGGGGTCTGTCGACGAGACCCCACGCCTGGCCGGCGCCTCGCACTACCTGGAACACCTGCTGTTCAAGGGCACCAGAACACGCACCGGCTACGAGATCGCCGACACGATCGACGCGGTCGGCGGCGAGCTGAACGCGTTCACCTCGCACGAGTACACCTGTTACTACGCCAGGATTCTCGCCGAGCAGGCGCGGCTGGCGGTGGACCTGGTGTGCGACGTGGTGCTGGCCGCGGTGATCGCCGCCGCCGACGTCGACACCGAGCGCACGGTGATCCTGGAAGAGATCGCGATGCGTGACGACGATCCGGAGGACACCCTGGCCGACGCGTTCGCCGCGGCGGTGTTCGCCGGGCACCCGGTGGCCGCGCCGGTGATCGGGTCCGCCGAGACGATCACCTCCATGTCCCGCGGACAGGTCGCCGGCTACTACCGGCGGCGGTACGCGCCGGCGAGGATGGTGGTGGCCATCGCCGGCGGGGTGGACCACGCCGACGCGCTCCGCTGGGTGCGGTCCGCGTTCGCCGACCGGCTGTCGGCGGACCCCGACGCGCCGCCCGCCGGCTACCGGACCGGCCGCGGCCGGCCTCGACCGTCGGGCCGCCCGCTGGTGGTCACCCGGGACACCGAACAGGCCCACCTGAGCATCGGGGTGCCGTCCGGGAATCGGAACTCGCCTCAACGGAGCGTCCTCGCAGTGCTATCAGCGGCGCTCGGCGGCGGGATGAGCTCCCGGCTGTTCCGATCGATCCGGGAGGAGCGCGGCCTGGCCTACTCCTGCTATTCGGCGACGGCCGCATACGCCGACGTCGGCGCGCTGTCGGTGTACGCCGGTTGCGCACCGGATCATCTGGGCGAGGTGGCCAAGCTGATCGGGCAGGAGCTCGCCGACGTCGCCGAGCGTGGACTGGCGAGCCGCGAGCTGTCCCGGGTGCAGGGGCAGCTGTGCGGGTCGCTGGCCTTGGCGTTGGAGGACTCCGAGTCACGGATGAGCCGCATCGGCAAGTCGCTGCTGGTGCGATCGGAGTTCCGGACGGTCGAGGACGAGTTCGCCGCGATCCGGTCGGTCACCGCCGACCAGGTCGCGGCGCTGGCACGGGAGCTGTTACAGGGAACCATGTCCGCGGCGGTCGTCGGGCCATACGGGTCCGCGGACGAACTTCCGGAGGAGCTGCGCGACCTGGTCGGGTGAGGCCCGCCCGAGCGGCCCACCGACGGGGCGATCGCGACGGCGCATGGCACCGCGCCGACGATCATGCCGCCGCGGACCTTTCGATGGCCAGCAGGGTCGTCTTCGCTTCCCGTCCACCGGCGTAACCACCGAGGGTGCCGTCCGAGCGCAGCACGCGGTGGCAGGGGACCACGACGGGCAACGGGTTCGTCGCGCAGGCGGTGCCGACTGCGCGGACCGCCTTGGGGTTGCCCACCTGCCGTGCGACCTGCTGGTAGGTCGCGGTGTGCCCGTACTCGATGTGCCGCAGGTACTGCTGAACCACCCGCCGGAACCCGGCGGACAGCCGCAGGTCCAACGGCAGGTCGAAGGCCCTGCGGGTACCGGCGAAGTACTCGTCGAGTTGCTGGGCGGCCCGGTCCAGCCGGGCAGGGGCGCGCAGAAGCCGGGAGCTCACCCGTTCGGCGAGCACATCGAGCACGTGGTCGAAGTCCTCCCGGTGGAACGCGACCCGGACCAGACCCTGGTCGGTGGCGCCCAGCAGCAGCGGGCCGACCGGGGTGTCTACGGTCCGGTAAGCCAGATCCAGCACACCCGCGCCGGCGGCGGCACGCTCCAGGCGGGAATGCAGCCGCTCCAGATCGGCGGCGGTGATGGGGAAGAGGGCCTCGCGGGCCGAATCGCCGTCGACGGGTGTGCGGGTCATGTCGGTTCTCCTTCCCTGGTCGACCCGGACGTCGCCCGGTCGGTGGCGCGATAGGTGGCGCGATAGGTGGCGCGCAATGATCTGATGCCGTCGGCGGCGGCCCGTCGAACGGCGTCCGGGGTACCGCCGATCAGCTCCGCGGTCTCGGTGTGCGGCAGGCCGCCCAAGTAGTGATAGGCGACCGCCAGCCGCTGGCGCGGCGGCAATGCCCGTACCGCGTCCCACACCTCGGGTCCATCGGGTCCATCGGGATCGGGGATGCCGATGGGTGACGGCTTCTCGGGCGGTTCGGCGGTCGGCACCGCGCGGCGTGCGCGCGCTCGGGTGACGTCGATCGCCTTGCGCTGCGCCACCCGCACCAGCCACGCCTCGACGTTGGTCCCGGCGGCCAGGTCCGGCCATGCCCGCAGCGCCGCCAGGAACGTCTCCGACCACGCATCGTCCGCGTCCGGGCCGGCGCCGAGGACCGCTCGGCAGACCCGAAGCACGGTCGGTCCGTGCCGGGCGACCGCCCGCTCGAACGGTTCCTTGCCTGTCACAACCGGTAGACGCCTCCGGACCGGCGAACGTGAGCCACCGGCTGGTCCTGCCCGAGCCGGCGACGACCGGTGGGTCGGCCGGTCGGCCGGACCGTATCGGGCGGGACCGGACGGTCGGCGGCCGGGGGAGCACCCGGAACCGGACCGCGTCGGTGCTGCGACTGCCACTGCGACCGACACTGCGACGGCGAGGGCTGCTGGGGCTGCCAGGATGGAACCGATGACAGGAACCCGCCACGAGTTCGCCGCCGAGCTATGGCGGTGGACCGCTCGCACCGAGGAATGGGTGTTCGTCCGCCTACCGGACGACGTCTCGGCCGACATCGCCGACGTGCCCCGGGAGCGCGGGGGATTCGGGTCGGTCAGGGTGGCGGTGACGATCGGCGGCTCCCGCTGGCGCACGTCGATCTTTCCGGAGCGAACCGGCGGCCCGTACGTGCTGCCGATCAAGAAGGCGGTGCGTGCGGCCGAGCGTCTGGCGGTCGGTGACGTCGCGCGGGTCGGGGTCGAAACGTTGGACGAGTCTCGGCCGGACGCGCATCGGCCGCGCGGCCGGTGACCCCGACCAGGCCCGAGACCCGCCCGGTGTTGGCCGCGTCGGCCACGGACCGGAGAATGCTCCGGAACGGATGGGCTGTTCTGCGCTGGGATCGGAGAGACGGGCGAGATGACCGCTGGGATGCACGACGGAGCGGCGACCGAGGAACCGTTGCGGGTCGGGGTGATCGGTGCGCGCGGCCGGATGGGCGCGCAGACCTGCCAGGCAGTGGTCGAGGCCCCCGACATGGACCTGGTGGCCGCGGTCGGCGGCCGTGAGTGGCTGTTCTCGCTGGCCGACGCCGACAGCCAGGTGGTGGTCGACTTCAGCCACCCCGACGTGGTGATGGACCACATCCGGTTCTGCCTGGACAACAACATCCACGTCGTCGCGGGCACGTCCGGGTTCACCCAGGAGCGACTGGACACCATTGCCGACTGGCTGCAGGCCAAGCCCGGGCTCGGGGTGATCGTGGTGCCGAATTTCGCCGTCGGCGCGGTGCTGGCCGCCCGGTTCGCCCGGGAGGCGGCCCGGTTCTTCGAGTCGGTGGAGATCATCGAGCTGCACCACGCCGGCAAGGCCGACGCGCCGTCGGGCACGGCCGCGGCCACCGCCCGCGCCATCGCCTCCGCCCGGGCGGAGGCGGGGGTCGGTCCGGGGCCGGATGCCACCACGATCGAGACCGCCGGCGCCCGCGGCGCATCCGTCGACGGCATCCGGGTGCATTCGGTGCGACTGCCCGGTCTGGTCGCCCACCAGGAGGTCATCCTCGGCAGCGCGGGGGAGACGTTGACCATCCGCCACGACTCGCTGGACCGGGTCTCCTTCATGCCCGGTGTGCTCGCCGCGATCCGCGCGGTGCCCGACCGTCCGGGGCTCACGCTGGGCCTCGAGCAGTTGCTCGGCATCGTCTGAACACGTGTTTGCCCTGCTGCTGAACCGCTCAGGCGGATCGACTGAACGCTGTGCGGCGTCCTCGGACTCTCTGACGCCGCAGAGGGTTCACTCGACCGGCCGGTCGGCGATGGTGGGGGCATGACCCGCGGTGCCCGCACGAAGGTCGTCGTTGCGCTGCTGACGATGGCGCTGATCGTCTACTTCGTGCTGCTCGGTGAGCGGGCCCTCTCATTGATTCGTACCGGCGGCGCGACCGGCACCCTGCTGGGCATCGGCGTGCTGCTGCTGCCGATCATCGGTGCGGTGCTGGTGTCTTGGGAGCTGCGGTTCGGCTGGCAGACGCAGCGGCTGGCCCGCAAACTGACCGAGCAGGACATGCTGCCGGACGGCGCGAGTCTGCCCAGGCGCCCGTCCGGCCGGGTCGAGCGGGACGCCGCGGACGCCTACTTCGAGACGGTCAAGGCGCAGGTGGAGGCAGCGCCCGACGACTGGCGAGGCTGGTACGCGCTGGCCCATGCCTACGATCTGGCCGGTGACCGCAAGCGGGCACGGTCGGCGATGCGGCACGCGATCGCGCTGGAGAGCGGCGCGGACCCATCGTGACCTGACGCCCGGACTCTTGCCTCCTTCAGGGCGGGGCGCCATGATCGCTCGCCCGGCCTCCCCGGGTTCGCGCCACGTTTGTGCGGCCCGCGCCGACAATAGTCGGCGCGGGCGGCACATTCCTGGCGCGGAGTCGCGGTGGGGTCGCACATTCCTGGCGCGGGAGTCGGCGCGGGCAGGCCTGACCTCAGATTGCGACCAGGTCGAGCGTGCCCGACCAGCGCAGCTCGACGATCGGCGCAGCCCCGGTGTCCAGCTCGCGGCGCACACCGTCCTCGGCCCAGCCGGCCGCCGTCAGTAAGCGGGCCGTCACCGTATCCACCTGCGGTACCCACCATCGCCCGGACCGGGCACCCGATTGCCGCAGCTCGGCCGCGGCCGCGACCAGCAACCGCCCACCATGGCCGCGCCGCCCCCACCGTGGCAGCACATGCAGGACCTCGATCTCGCCGACCGGCTCCAGCAGGTTCCGCCGGTCGACCGACACCGCCGCAAACCCGACCGGTTCACCGCCCTCAACCGCGAGCAGCACCGGCCCGCCCTGCTCGATCCGGCCGGACCAGGAGGCCGCATGCCCGTCGAGGTTCGTGTCGAGCGCCGCGGCGGGCAGCACCGTGGCGAAGGCCTGACGCCAGACCTGCAGCTGCAGCCCGGCCACCGTGCGCGCGTCGTCGACGGTCGCCGGACGGACGGTGCTGGAGGCCACGATCAGCCAGCATGCCAGCACCCGGCCGGCCGGCACCGGGTCGGTGTCGGTGCCGGGTGAGAGCATCGCCGACGTGACGACCCGCGCGCCCCAGATCGAGCTGTCCGCAGCGCAGGCCCGGCGGGTGGCCATCGCCGCCCAACGGCTCGGCACCGCGCACCGCGACGGGCCCCGGCCGGTCAACCGCGGTCACCTGCGCCGGCTGGTCGATGCCATCGGCCTGCTACAGATCGACTCGGTGAACGTGCTCGCGCGGGCCCATCGGTTGCCGCTGTTCAGCCGCCTCGGTCCGTATCCGGACGATGTGCTCGACGGCGCCGCCTGGCCGGCTCGCGCCGCCGACCGGCTGCTGGTGGAGACATGGGCGCATGCCGCGTCGCTCGTCCCGGTCGACACCCATCCGCTGCACCGCTGGCGCCAGGACAAGTACGCCTCCGAGCCGTGGCCCCGGGTCGACCGGTTGCGGGTGGAGCATCCCGATTTCCTGGACGTGGTGCTTGCGGCGATCACGGACCTGGGGCCCAGTTCGGCCGGCGACATCGAGAGGGCCCTCGAGGCACCGGGCCGGGCGGTCTCCGGGTGGTGGGAATGGTCCATGACGAAGACCGCCTGCGAGTACCTGTTCGCGACGGGCGCCATCGCCGTCGCCGGGCGGCGCAGTTTCGAGCGCGTCTACGACCTGACCGAACGAGTGCTCCCGCCTTCGGTGTCCGGCGCGCCGACCCCGACCGAGATGGAAGCCAAGCGCGCGCTGGTGGCGATCGCCGCGCGAGCGCACGGTGTCGGCACGGTGGCCGACCTGGCCGACTACTTCCGGATCCGGGTCGACCACACCAGGCAGCTGCTGGCCGAGCTGATCGAGGACGGCGTGGTGCTGCTCGCCAAGGTGCAGGGCTGGCGGGATCCCGGCTACCTGCATCGGGATGCCAGGATCCCGCGTTCCGTGGACGCAACCGCGCTGGTCTGCCCTTTCGACCCGCTCGTCTGGCGACGCGAGCGCACCGAGCGACTCTTCGGATTCCACTACCGCATCGAGATCTACACCCCCGCCCCAAGGCGCACCTACGGGTACTACGTGCTGCCGCTGCTCGTCGGCGACCGGCTGGCCGGCCGGTTCGACCTCAAGGCGGATCGGGCGACGGATCGCCTGCTCGTCCAGGCATCCTGGTGCGAGCCGGACGCCGACCCGGCGGCAACGGCCGATGCCGTCGCGGGTGAGCTGGGCCGGATGGCCCGATGGCTCGGACTGGGCGAGGTCACGGTGATGCCACGCGGGAACCTGTGGCGGACGCTCGACGGGGCGCAAGACTGACACCCGGCGGAGCGCAAGGCTGACACCCGGCGGCGGACAGTCGGCCGACACCCGGCGGCGGACAGCCGGCCGATCGGAGGCCGGATAACCTGCCCCGGTGAGCACCTTGCCCGCCTCCGTCGCCGCCGGTCATCCCGCGACCGCCGCGGTCGGCCGGGACATCCTGCACAACGGCGGTTCCGCGGCCGACGCGGTTGCCGGCATGATCCTGGCGGGGTGCGTGGCAGAGACGCTGTTCACCGGGCTCGGCGGTGGCGGCTTTGCCACGGTCTATCAGGCGGCAACCGGCGAGGTGCACTGCCTGGACTTCTTCGTCGCGGTGCCCGGGCTGGACGGCACCGTGCCGGCGCCGCCGCGAGACATCAAGGTGGCGTTCGGTGACGTCGAGGTGCCGTACGCGGTGGGCGGTCCCAGCGTGGCCGTGCCCGGCACGCCGGGCGGTGTGGCCGCCCTGCATTCCGCGTTCGGACGCCTTGCCTGGTCGCAGATCGTCACCCCGGCAAGGGATCTCGCCGATTCCGGCACGCCGTTCCCGATGCAGCACGCCGTGCTGCTGCCCGACGTCGCCGCGGCGATGGTGCTCGGCGACGGCGTCGCGGTGTATTCCCGCCCTGACGGCAGCGGCGGTCGGCGCACGCTCGCACCTGGGGAATTGCTGCATCACGAGGGTCTGGCCGACACCCTGGACGACTACCTGAACTACGGTCCGGACGCGCTGACCACGGGCGAGCGGGGCCGGGCATTCGTCGCCGCGGTGCGCGCCGACGGTGGGGCACTGTCCGAGCTGGACATGGTCGCGTATCAGGTGCACGAGCTGCAGGTAGCCCGGGCCCGGTTCGGTCCGGGCGTGATCTGCGTCCGCGACAACGATCTCGACGGATTCGCCGCGACCGCTCGGATCCTGGACGAGAACCTGGCCGACGCCGCCCCCCCGGCGCGGGCACGGCATCTGGCGCACGCACTGCGGGCGCCGGCCGTGCGGGCCGAGACGACCACCGTCGTCGCCGTCGACGACGACGGAAATGCCTGCGCAGCAACACATTCTCTCGGTCTCGGGTCGGGTGTCTGGCACGGCGGAGTGCACGGCAACTCGATGCTCGGGGAGGGCGAACTGCTGCGCGGGGAGCTACGGCCGGGGGAGCGCATGCCGTCGATGATGGTGCCGCTGGTGGTCACCGACCACGGCGGTGGCCTGTTGTTCGCGGGCGGCGCCGCCGGCGGGAGCCGCATCCGGCCGGCCCTGCTGCAGGTCCTGACTCGAGTCCTGCTCGACGGGCGCAGCCCGGCAGAGGCGGTCGCGGCGCCCCGGCTCACGGCCACGCACGATGCGGTGCACCTGGAACCCGGGTTCGGCCGAGATGTGGTCGCGGCGCTGGCACAAGACGGGGAGAACATCGTCCAGTGGCCCGAGCAGCGTCCGTTCTTCGGCGGTGTCGCGGTGATCGGGCGGCAGGGTCCGGCCGCCGACCCTCGCCGAGGCGGCCTCGCTCTGCGCGTGCACCCCTGACGTACTCGGCGTGGTCGATCGTTCCCCGACGGTCCCATGGCCGCGGCGCACCCCGGCCGGCCGGGGTGGTGCGTGGCCGCGGGGGCGGACGAAGCGGCCCGGCGGGGCCGGATGGCGCCGGAGGTGGTCTTCACCCGTAGGTCCAGCAGCGGCTCGTCGGCCCCGATCGCCCCGCCGATCGGGGCATCGTCCGGCCCACCCTCGTCGTCCGGCGCGTACGCGGCATCGGCCGCATCGGAACGTGCGGGCGGATCGTCGCTGACCACGAAGTCGTTGTGCGTGCTCCCGGACACCGTCGACAGCTCGATGGAGGCGAGAGTGCCGGCATGCACCCCGATCTCCACGTCGCCGGACACAGTGATCAACTCCGCCCGCCCGGATGTCGCATCCTGGACCCGGATGTCGCCGGACACGCTGCGGGCGCTGAGATCCTCCCCGGCCACGTCCACGCGCACCTCGCCGGAGGTCGAGTGCAGCAGACCCTCGGCCCGCACCCGCCTCACCTCGATATCGCCCGAGGCGGTGCGGATGTCGCAATCTGCCGTATCCGCGACCACCACGTCACCGCTGGCCGTCTGCACCACCGATCGGCCGAGCACCTGATCCAGGCGTACGTCGCCGGACGCGGTGCGCACCTCGGCCCGCCCGGCGATGCCGGTGGCCAGGGTGCTGGCCGACTGGGTCTGCACCCGCACCCCGGAACCTGCGGGCGCGGTGACGTGCACGGTGAACGCGGACTTCCAGCCGTCCCGGGCCGGGTCGGTATCCACGACCAGGGTCGCGGATTCTCCGCCCGTCCCGTGCTGACGCAGGTCCACCCGGACCCGTTCGGCCGGGTCCTCGATGGGATGGTCCGGCCCGGCGTCGCGGCCGTAGGCGTCGTCATGACCGCCAGCACGCGCGCCGACGAACTGCGCCTTGGCAGCGCGGATCACGTCGTCCAGGAACCCAAGCGGGTGGGACGGGCCGGCAACCACGTCGACCGTGCTGGTGGTCACGTCGGCGAGGTCGACCCGGACGGAGCCGGCGGAGTTGCGGATCTCGATCGTGACCGGTTCGGGGGTCAGGAAAGTGTGCATTGAAGTCCTCGTCGGGCAGGAGAGAGTCGTGCAAGGAGTGCGAGGAGCGGCGTGCGCTCAGCCGCGGATGTAACCGGTGACGTTGCGTTCGGCATGGCCGCCCCGGCCGCGCTGGTTCTTGGTCGGAACCGCGGATCGCACCGAATCCGAGACGGCCCGCGAGATGTAGGTGTTCAGCGAAACGCCCTGCTCCGCCGCCGCCCGCTCGGCCTGGGCCTTCAGTTCGTTGAACAGCCGGACGGTAGTACGGGAGAGCTCACCACCGGCGTCCTGCACAGCCCGCTTGAGATCCTCGGGCGAGTCGGCGGCCTCGGAACGGGAGTCGTGCTTACGCAGGTAGTCCGTGACCGGGGTGGCCGGGCTCACCGGCTCGGCGGTAACGTGCTCGGTGACCGCAACCCGCACGTCCCGGCCGTCGAGCTTGAGCTCGACGGTGATGTCCCGTAGCGCGCCGGTCACCTCGGCGGCCATGTCGGACAGGGCGTTCATGATCGCGAGTCGGGCGGCCGGTTCGAGGGCGCCGGCCAGCATCGCCGCCGCACGTCGGGCATCCTGGTCACCGACGGATGCCGCGGTGACCAGGTCGTCACGCAAGCTCTGTGTGTAGGGAGTCAGATCCATGACGCCATGATGGCACCACCATGGCGCCACTTCAAGGTTTTCGTGGCGTCAGTCGTACGATTCCCGCCATGTCCACGACCGAGAGCCCCAGCCGCTTCGTCGCCCTGCTGCGCGAGCAGGTCCGTCACGAGTTCAACGCCAGCCAGCAGTACCTCGCGATCGCCGTCTGGTTCGACGCGCACGACCTGCCGCAGTTGGCCGCGCACTTCTACCGGCAGGCGGTGGAGGAACGCAACCACGCAATGATGATCGTGCAGTGGATGCTCGACCGGGACCTGACCGTCACCATCCCGGGCGTCGACGAGGTACGCGGCAACTTCGAGTCCATCGTTGATCCCATCTCCCTGGCGCTGGCCCAGGAACGGACGGTCACCGAGCAGATCAAGGAGCTCTTCGCCACCGCGCGGGACGAGAACGACTTCCTCGGCGAGCAGTTCATGCTCTGGTTCCTCAAGGAGCAGGTCGAGGAGGTCGCCTCGATGTCCACGCTGCTGAACGTGGCGCAACGGGCCGGGAACGACTGGTTCGACGTGGAGACGTACCTGGCCCGCGAATCGGTGGGTGACAGCGGTGCCGACGCCGGCGCTCCGGACGCCGCCGGAGGCGCGCTCTGAGCGACTCGCCACGGGTCCGGTTGATCGCCCGGACCGAGTTCCTGCCACCGCCGGACGTGCCCTGGACGACTGACGCGACCGGCGGCCAGGCGCTCGCCGAGTTCGCCGGACGCGCCTGCTATCGCTCGTGGAACAAGCCGATCCCGGCCACCGCGACCAACGCCGGCTATCTGGACCACATCCTCCAGGTCGGTCACCTGTCGGTGCTCGAGCACAGCTCGGCCACCTTCTACGTCACCGGCATCTCCCGATCGGTCACCCACGAGCTCATCCGGCACCGACACTTCTCCTACTCACAGCTGTCCCAGCGATACCTGCCGGCCACCGGCCCCGAGGTCGCCGAACCCGACGCGATCGCCGCCGACCCGCAACTGCACGCGATCTTCACCGACGCGGTGGCGCACTCGGCGCGCGCCTATGACGCGCTGCTGGTCGGCCTTGAGGAGCGGGCCGCGGTGGCGCCCGACGGCACACTCGCCCGCAAGCAGGCGCGACAGGCCGCACGTTCCGTGCTGCCCAACGCCACGACCACCGCGATCGTGGTGACCGGCAACTACCGGGCGTGGCGGCACTTCATCGGCATGCGGGCCACCGAGGCGGCGGACATCCAGATCCGCAGCCTTGCCATCGCGGTGCTGCGGGAGCTGCAGGCGTTGGCGCCCAACGTGTTCGCCGACTTCCGGA
>CAYZBB010000177.1:0-11565 GCA_964476495.1 uncultured Actinomycetes bacterium
TGATGGCCCGCGACGAGGGCTGGCTCGCCGAGCACATGCTGATCCTGAAGATCACTTCGCCGGAGGGCAAGGTCCGCTACATCGCGGCCGCGTTCCCCAGCGCCTGCGGCAAGACCAATTTGGCGATGCTCGAGCCGACCATTCCCGGCTGGAAGGTCGAGACGCTCGGCGACGACATCGCCTGGATGACGTTCGGTGACGACGGCCGGCTCTACGCGGTCAATCCCGAATACGGACTTTTCGGTGTCGCTCCCGGTACCGGCTGGAACACCAACCCGAACGCGATGCGCACCATCGCCAAGGGAAACTCCCTGTTCACCAACGTCGCGCTGACCGACGAGGGGGACATCTGGTGGGAAGGCATGACCGAGGAACCTCCGGCCCACCTGACCGACTGGAAGGGTCGGGACTGGACGCCGTCCGGTCTGGACGCCGAGGGCAACAGGCTGGAGTCGGCCGGCGAGCCGTCGAGCCACCCGAACTCCCGGTTCTGCACACCGATCACCCAGTGCCCGATCATCGCCGACGAGTACTTCGAGCCGGTCGGCGTGCCGATCTCGGCCATCCTGTTCGGTGGGCGGCGCAAGACCACGATCCCGCTGGTGACCCAGTCCCGTGACTGGCAACACGGCGTGTTCATGGGTGCGACCCTGTCCAGCGAGACGACTGCCGCGGCCACCGGCGCGGTCGGTGTCGTACGCCGCGATCCGATGGCCATGCTGCCGTTCATCGGCTACAACGCCGGCGACTACTTCGCCCACTGGATCGATGTCGGCAAGGGTGCCGACGCGACCAAGCTGCCCAAGATCTTCTATGTGAACTGGTTCCGGCGGGACGCCGACGGCGGGTTCCTGTGGCCGGGCTTCGGCGAGAACTCGCGGGTGCTCAAGTGGGTCATCGAACGGCTGGACGGATCCGCCGCCGCGGTCGAGACGGCCATCGGTCATGTGCCCGGCGACGGGTCGCTGGACGTCGAGGGACTTGACGTCTCGGCCGAGCAGATGACCGCCGCGCTGCGGGTCGACCACGATGAGTGGGCCGCAGAGATCCCGCTCATCGAGGAGTGGTTCGCCAAGATCGGGGACTCGGTGCCGACCTCCCTGCGCGACGAACTGGACGCGCTCAAGCTGCGCCTCGGGCTGTCCTGATCGACGCCATCGCGGGCACCGAAGCTTGACACCGACCGTCCCCGGCCCACGGGCCGGGGACGGCTTGGGTGGAGCCGGACGTGCGACCGTCGAGCACACGCCTCCGGCCGCATGGCACCCTGCGCCGAGTGAGGCGCCAGCCCTCGGGCGTCACAGCATCTGCGATACCGTGAAACGGTGAAGAACCTGACCGTCAGCGTTCCGGACGAGGTTTATCGGGACGCGCGCATCCGCGCAGCGGAGCAGGGCACGTCCGTCAGCGCGCTGGTCACTGAATATCTGCGGGGCATGTCGTCGCGATCGGTCGAACTGGCCACAGCGGCCGCGAGGCGGGCCCGGCTGCGCGCGCATCTCGAGGAGTTCTCCGGGTCGGACCGGCTCACCCGCGACGAGGTGCACGCCCGTGCGCTTCGTTGACACCAACGTGCTGCTCTACTCGATCTCGACGGTTCAGGCAGAGCAGGCCAAGTGCGCGATCGCCGATCAGCTGTTGTCCTCGACCGACCTCGTGCTGTCCACGACTTCACGATCCACCGGGTTCAGCCGGTGACACTGGCGATCGTCGAAGCAGCTCTTTCCGCGCGTGCCAGCTACCAGATCTCGTACTGGGATGCCGCCATCATCGAAGCGGCCCGTGCTGCCGGATGCCACCAGGTGCTTTCCGAGGACTTGGCAGACGGGCAGGACTACGGCGGCGTCCAAGTGGTCGACCCGTTCCGGGATCGGTGACGCCAGGCCGGCTTCACGGTCGGGCCGTGAATCTGCTCCAGGCCCCTACTCGGCGTCCGGGCGCCGCCTGAACAGCTTGCGTACCAGGATGAGCGCGATGATCCCGGCGAGGATCGGCAGCACCCGCTTGAGGACGGGGCCGGCGGTGGTCGACCACAGGTCCAGCTCTGCGCCCGAGGCGCCGGCCGTGCCTCTGGCGGCGCCCGCAGCTGCGGGCGCCGGAGTGACGTAGCCCGCCGCCACCTCGTCGGGGTTGGTGACGTCGACGAGTTCGGCGCCGCCCGCATCCCGGCCGGCCAGCTTGGTGGACACGCAGTCGGCGAACTGGCCGATCAGTTTGTTCCCGACGTCGACCATCACCCCTCGTCCGAACTGTGCCGGCCGGCCGGTCAACGACAACGTGGTGCGCAGGTCGACCTGCGTGCGGTTGGGCGTGACGGCGGTCGCGGTCGCGGTGACCAGCATGGCGGCGGTCGAGGTCGACCCGCCCGCGTTCCCGGTGGCCTCGATCCGGGCCCGGTGGGCCGTCTCGTCCTTCTCGACGATCCTGGCGTGACCCTTGTAGGTCATCCGGATCGGTCCGAGCTTGATCTTCACCGAGCCGCTGAACTCATCACCGTCGACATGGTCCAGGATCGCGCCCGGGAAGCAGGGACCGACCTGATTCATGTCGAGCAGGGTGACCCATGCCTGCTCGACGCCCACCGGAACCTCGAACCGGTGCTCAAGCTCCATACCGACCTCCGCGACGGAAGTGGCCGAGGTCGACCGACCGCGGCGAAGGTCTGATCGTATGTCGGGTCCGCCGGGGCCGCGCCGGGAACCGTCGGGCGGGCCGGCCGAGCGCCGCCCGCGTGGGCAACGCCGCAGGTCCCGACCGTCGCAGGTCCGAACGTCGGATGTGCCTCGGGTCGAGAACGTGGGAGCGTCGTGCCACTATCGAAGGATCGAGTCCATGTGTCGGGTGCGATCCACCCGGCCGTCGGGCCCGCGCACATCGTCAACACCGACGGGCTCGCGGTCCACACCCGACCGTCCCGGGTCATCCGCCGGTGCCGGTTCCCGGTGATCCCGGGGATCGGGCCCGAACGAGTGAGGAGACGTGCATGCCATCGGAGCGGGAGCCGTCCGAACCTGCGGCTGCGAAGGGGACCGATCCGTATCACCCGACCTCGGTGGTCCAGGCCGCGGCACGCGGCGTGGCCGGTTTGCGCGGGAAACCGACCCCGTCGGAGGTGATCGCCGGTCTGCGGGCGACCAGCCACGGTGAGGACCTGGTCCAGTTGCTGTCCCCGGAGGGCGTCTTCACCCCGGACGAGGACTTCCCGATCGAGATCGACGGTGACCTGCTGCGCGGCCTGTATCGAGACATGGTGCTGGTCAGGCGATTCGACCGGGAAGGCAACGCGCTGCAGCGGCAGGGCGAACTGAACATCTGGGTGCCGCTGCTGGGGCAGGAGGCCGCCCAGATCGGCGCCGGGCGGGCCATGCAGCCCGCCGACATGGCGTTCCCGTCCTACCGCGAGCACGGAGTCGCCTGGTGCCGCGGCCTGGATCCCACCGACCTGCTCGGCATCTTCCGGGGCACCGATCAGTGCGGGTGGGACCCGAGGGCGACGCGGTTCAACTGCTACACCATCGTCATCGGGAACCAGGTCCTCAATGCCACCGGCTACGCCCTGGGCCAGAAGCTCGACGGGGTCATCGGTTCGTCGGGACAGGGCCGCGATGTGGGCATCGACGAGGCCACCATCGTGTTCTTCGGTGACGGTGCCACCAGCCAGGGGGACGTGCACGAGGGGATGGTCTTCGCGGCGGCGTTCGACGCGCCGATCGTCTTCTACTGCCAGAACAACCAGTGGGCGATCTCCGAACCCGTGACCCGCCAATCGCGGGTCCCGTTGTGGGAGCGGTCCACCGGCTACGGGATTCCCGGCGTGCGGGTGGACGGCAACGACGTGCTGGCCTGCCTGGCGGTGACCCGCTGGGCGCTGGACGAGTGCCGGTCCGGGAACGGTCCGGTGATGATCGAGGCATTCACCTACCGGATGGACGCACACACGACCTCTGACGACCCCACGCGCTACCGGATGGCCGCCGAGGCGGAACACTGGAAGCTGCTCGACCCGATCCAGCGGGTGCGCGCACATCTGGCCCGCGAGGGACTGGCCGACCAATCCTTCTTCGACGAGGTCGCGGCTGCGGGCGACGAAGTGGCCGAACACTTCCGGGCGTTCTGCGTGGCGATGCCCAAGCCCGAGCCCGATCGGATGTTCGCGCACGTTTATAGCGAACCGCACGCCGGGCTGGCCGCGCAGCAGCGTGAGCATGCCGACTATCTCGCCGGCTTCGTCGGCGGGGGGTCGTCATGACCGCGACGACGACCACGCTGGCCAAGGCGCTCAATGCCGGCCTCCGGTCGGCCATGGAGGATGACCCGAAGGTCGTCGTCATGGGGGAGGACGTCGGCAAGCTCGGTGGCGTGTTCCGGGTGACGGACGGCCTGCAGAAGGACTTCGGCGACCACCGGGTGCTGGACACACCGCTGGCCGAGTCCGGCATCGTCGGCACCGCTGTCGGCCTTGCGATGCGCGGATACCGGCCGGTCGCCGAGATCCAGTTCGACGGGTTCGTCTTCCCCGCCTTCGATCAGATCTCCTCCCAGGTCGCCAAGATCACCTACCGGACCCAGGGCGCCTGGTCGATGCCCATGGTCATCAGGATCCCATTCGGCGGTGGCATCGGCGCCGTCGAACACCATGCGGAATCGCCCGAGTCGTTCTTCTGCCACATCGGCGGGCTGCGGGTGGTGGCCTGCTCCAACCCGCAGGACGGGTACGACATGCTCCGGGCGGCCATCACCTGCGACGACCCGGTGATCTTCTTCGAACCCAAGCGCCGCTACTGGGAGAAGGGCGACCTGGACACCGACCTGCATCCCGGCCGCCGGCCCGGTGACCCCTGGCCGCCGGCCTGCTTCACCAGCGCCGTCCGCCGGCCAGGCACCGACGTGACCGTCGTTTCCTACGGGCCGAGCATGCCGGTGCTGTACGCGGCGGCCGATACCGCGGCGGCGGAGGACCACTCACTGGAGATCATCGATCTGCGCACGCTGTCCCCGCTGGACCTGGACCCGGTGATCGAGTCGGTCCGCAGGACCGGGCGGCTCGTCGTGGTGTCCGAGGCACCGCGGGAATCATCCATCACCGCGGACATCGCCGCCCGGGTGACCGAGGAGGCGTTCTACTCGCTGGCGGCGCCCGTCCTGCGGGTCGCCGGCTACGACACCCCCTACCCGCCGAGCCGGATCGAGGACGAGTACCTGCCCGACCTGGACAAGGTGCTGCACGCGGTCGACCGGGTACTGGCCTACTGACTCTTGAGCAAGGACGTCGGACACGTGACATCAGCAGCAACCGGCCGGCTAGAGACGTTCCGCATGCCCGACGCCGGGGAGGGCCTGACCGAGGCGGACATAGTCGGCTGGCGGGTCGCCGTCGGCGACACCGTCGCCGTCAACCAGATCATCGTGGAGATCGAGACCGCCAAGGCGGCCGTCGAGCTCCCGTCCCCGTACGCGGGCCGGGTCCACGAACTGCTCGCCGAACCGGGCACGACCGTCGAGGTGGGCGCTCCGATCATCACCATCGAGGTCGCGGCGGGCACCCCGACCGCGGGCGCCGGCGGCCCGGCCGACGGTTCGAAGGTCGGTGAGGTCACCGCGGACGGGCGCATCGCCACCCTCGTCGGCTACGTCCCGGCGAACCGGTCGGGGGCGAGGCGCCCGCGACGCACGGCCACGCCGGCCGCCGACGCCCCCCACCCACCCGAGCCCGGCCCGGCCCCGCTGGCCACCCCACCCGTCCGCAAGCTCGCCAAGGACCTCGGAATCGACCTACGGTCGCTGCGCGGCACCCGCGGCGACGGGGTGATCACCCGCGAGGATGTCGAGCACGCGGCGGCCGCGCGCACTGCCGCCCCGCCGTCCCCGACCGGGACCGGGGTGACCCCGGCTCGGGCCGACGATATGACGCGGGAGCGCCGAATACCGGTGGCCGGCGTCCGCAGGGCCACCGCCGCTGCGATGGTGGCGAGTGCGTTCAGCGCGCCGCACGTCACCGAGTTCCTGGCGGTCGACGTGACGCCGTTGATGGCGCTGAGGCAGCGGCTGCGGGCCCGCGCCGAATTCGAGGCCGTCGGGCTGACCCCGCTCGCGTTCGTCGCCCGCGCAGTGTGCCTGGCCGCCCGGCGCACCCCGGAGATCAATTCCACCTACGAGGCCGGCGCTGACGGTCACGATCAGATCCTGATCAAGGATTACGTGCACCTGGGCGTGGCGGCCGCGACCGACCGCGGGCTCATCGTTCCGGTGATCCACGACGCGGACGCGATGGACCTGGCGCGGCTGGCGGGGGCGCTGCAGGAACTGACCGCCGCCGCGCGTGCCGGCCGGGCAACGCTCGCCCAGCTGACCGGCGGGACGTTCACCGTCACGAACGTCGGGATCTTCGGCATCGACGCCGGCACCCCGATCATCAACCCCGGTCAGTCCGCGATCCTCGCGGTCGGGGCGATCAAGGACGCCCCGTGGGTCGTCGACGGCCAGCTGGCCGTCCGCAAGGTCTGCCAGCTCGCGCTGTCGTTCGACCATCGGGTGATCGACGGTCAACAGGGCTCCCGGTTCCTCGCCGATGTCGGCGCCGTCCTCGCCGACCCGGGGCTGGCGTTGGCGTTCTGATCGGCTGCCGGCGGACCGGCGGGTCGTTCCTGGCGGGAACTGGCGTACCGTCCAGCAGACCCGTCTGGCGATCGTGCGGGGCCGCGCGCAAGATGGTCACGGCCTGCGCGCGGATGCGGTCGGTACGGACGACTCCACAAAGGGGTGGCAGATGAACGGTGTGAGCACGTCGGGCAGTGTGTTGAGCGGCTACAACAACCTGTCCCAGCACCGGAAGGATTCCTGGACCAGTCTGGAAGAGGCCGCGGAGCGCCTCGCCGAGGCGTCCGCCTCAGACCGCCCGCTGGACGGACTGGTCGGGAAGGTCGGGGAGCTGCTCGACCAGCTCGGCCCGGTCGAGCGCTACTTCGCATTCCCCGGCCCGCAGGCGTTCACCATCGGGCGGCGATTGTTCACCACCGGCAAGTACACCCGGTTCGCTCGGGCGGTGGCCAGCGCCAATCGGGCAATGGCCACGGACGCGTTCCGCAACGGCATCCCCTGGTCGGTGGCGGCGGCGGTCATCGACCAGGTCGAAGAAACCGGATCAGACGCGGTATCGGGCCGCAAACAGCGCCCGTACTTCGAGGTCCTGGTCGTCGAGGACATGACCGACGCGCAGGAGCGCGCGCTGCGTGCCGAGCTGCGGGCGTGGCGCCGCCCCGACGACGAGTTCATCTACGAGATCGTCGTCGTACCGAGCTTCGAGGATGCGGTCATCGCCGCGCGGATCAACGTCAGCCTGCAGGCGGTCGTCGTCAAGCGGCGATTCATCCAGCACTCCGGCCGGGACCTTTCCACCCTCACGCACTTCATGGACGACCGCTCGCCGGACGACCTGATGGAACACGCCGCCGAGAACCGGGCCGAGATGCTCGGCAGGGCGCTGCAGGAGATCCGGCCCGAGCTGGACCTGTACCTGATGACGGAGATCACCCTGGAGGACGTGGCCGGTTCGCTCGGGCACGACTTCCGGCGCATCTTCCACTCCCGGGAAGGAACGCTGGAACTACACCTGAGCCTGCTGAACGGGATCGAGGAACGGTTCCGGACGCCGTTCTTCAACGCTCTGCAGAAGTACAGCCACCGGCCGACCGGGGTGTTCCACGCGCTGCCCATCTCCCAGGGCAAGTCGATCGTGAACTCGCACTGGATCAAGGACATGGTCGACTTCTACGGCCTGGATATCTTCCTGGCCGAGACGTCGGCAACCACCGGCGGTCTGGATTCCCTGCTGGAACCCACCGGTCCGCTGCGGGACGCCCAGGATCTGGCCGCCAAGACCTTCGGTTCCCGGCGCACCTTCTTCGCCACCAACGGCACCTCCACCTGCAACAAGATCGTCTGTCAGGCCCTGGTCCAGCCGGGTGACATCGTTCTGGTCGACCGCAACTGCCACCAGTCGCATCACTACGGCCTGATGCAATCCGGTGCCCATGTGATCTACCTGGACGCCTACCCGCTCAACGAGTATTCGATGTACGGCGCCGTGTCATTGCGGGCGATCAAGGCGCAACTGCTGGATCTGCGCCGGGCCGGAAAGCTCGACCGGGTCAAGTTGCTCATGCTGACCAACTGCACCTTCGACGGGATGGTCTACGACGTCGAGCGGGTGATGCAGGAGTGTCTGGCGATCAAGCCGGACCTGGTCTTCCTGTGGGATGAGGCATGGTTCGGGTTCGCCCGGTTCCACCCGATCTACCGTCCGCGCACCGCCATGTACTGCGCGGCCAAGATGCTGGGGATGTTCCGGGATCGCCAGTACCGCAAGGTCTACGAGGCGTGGAGCGAGCAGCTGCAGGGTGCCTCGGACGAGCAGCTGCTGAACACCCAGCTGATCCCCGACCCGGCCAGGGCCAGGGTTCGGGTGTATGCCACCCAGTCGACGCACAAGACGCTGACGTCGCTGCGCCAGGGATCGATGATCCACGTCTTCGATCAGGACTTCGGCCAGAAGGTTGAGGAGAACTTCCACGAGGCCTACATGGCGCACACCTCGACCTCGCCGAACTACCAGATCCTGGCCTCGCTCGACCTCGGCCGACGGCAGGCCGCCCTCGAGGGCTTCGAGCTGGTGCAAAAGCAGGTGGAGTATGCGATGCGGCTGCGCGACGCGGTCGACAACCATCCCCTGCTGCGCAAGTACATGCGCTGTCTGACCACCGCGGACATGATCCCCGCCGAATTCCGCCCGTCCGGAATCGGGCAGCCGCTGCGGTCGGGCCTGAAGAACATGGAGATCGCCTGGCGCAGCGACGAGTTCGTTCTCGATCCGACCAGGGTGACCATCTACATCGGAGCCACCGGCATCGACGGCGACACCTTCAAGCGGATCCATCTGATGGACAAGCACGGCGTGCAGATCAACAAGACCGCCCGCAACAGTGTGCTGTTCATGACGAACATCGGCACCAGCCGCAGCTCGGTGGCCTACCTGATCGAGGTGTTGGTCAAGATCGCCCGCGAACTGGACGACAACATTTCCGAGATGAGCCTGGCCGAGCGTGCGGCGCACGAGAACGCCGTCCGACGGCTGACCAGGGCAACAGCTCCACTTCCGGACTTCTCCTCGTTCCACAAGTCGTTCAGGTCAACCACGGCCGAAGGCGCCCCAGCCACCCCGGAAGGGGATGTCCGCCGGGCGTTCTACCTGTCCTACGACGACGGCCTGTGCGAGTACCTGCTGCCTTCGGCGATCCGGGAGAAGCTCGAGAACGGCCAGCCAGTGGTTTCGGCGACCTATGTCACTCCGTACCCCCCGGGTTTCCCGGTGCTGGTCCCGGGCCAGGTGTTCACCTTCCAGCTCCTGGACTATATGGACACCCTGGACACCTCGGAGGTCCACGGGCTCAAGCCCGACCGCGGCTACCGGGTGTACACGGACAAGGCGCTTGAGATGGCTGAGCTCGACAGTAGTGGTGGGGTCACCCAGCGCACGGTGGTCCCGGTCTCGGCCCCGGTCGACGGCGGTGTTCCCGCGGCCAAGCCGACGGCATCGACAGCCCGCAGGAAGGCGGCGGCCGCGTCGACTTCCGCCGAGAGCTGACGACCGCTGTAACGTTCGGCCGGCGCCCGGCGATAGACCAGTGACCCCGGACTGCTGCCGGACCCCCGACCTGGCAGCCGTGCGGGGTCTTCTGTTCTGTGGCCACCGTGGTGGCGGTCACCGCCGCCGGCACCTGTTGTGCGCCTGCACCGGGCCGTCTGGTCTAGGCTCTGCCCGGTGTCCGAAGCGCCCTTGGCCATCCAAATGCTGCACGACCGGATCCTGATCAGGATGTCGACGCCGGGAGGGGAACGCACGACCCGTGGCGGCATCCTGATCCCGGCCACCGCCGAAGTCGCCAAGCGGCTCGTCTGGGGTGAGGTCGCCGGCGTCGGTCAGCATGTCCGCTCGGTCAAGCCAGGTGAGCGGGTGTTGTTCAGTCCCGAGGACCAGTACGAGGTCGAGGTCGGCGGCGAGACCTACCTGGTGCTCCGGGAGCGGGACCTGCAGGCGGTGGCCTCCGAACGCACGCGCGGCGGGACAGGGCTTTACTTATAGGTGCGACCCGCCGCCGGTGGGCAGACACCTGGGGAGTGACCCGGCATGGACAGCTACGACATGATCGTCATAGGGTCGGGCCCGGCCGGGCAGAAGGCGGCGATCGCAGCCGCGAAGCTCGGCCACCGGGCCGCCGTCGTGGAACGCAAGGACATGGTCGGCGGCGTCTGCATCAACACCGGCACCATCCCGTCCAAGACGTTGCGTGAGGCGGTGCTGTACCTCACCGGGCTCAACCAGCGTGAGCTCTACGGCCAGTCGTACCGGGTCAAGGACGAGATCACCATTGCGGATCTGTCCGCCCGCACCCAGCACGTCATCGGCCGGGAGATCGACGTCATCCGCAACCAGCTGGCGCGCAATCACGTGCACCTGTACGTCGGCACGGCGCGGTTCACCGACCCGCGCACGATCGCGGTGACCAACGAGGCAGGCAACTCGGTGGACCTGCGGGCGGACAAGATCGTCATCGCCGTCGGCACCAGGCCCGCGCACCCGACACTTGTGGACTTCGACGGGGCGACGATCGTCGACTCCGACCAGATCCTGAGCATCGCGAGGGTGCCTTCGTCGATGGTGGTGGTCGGCGCCGGAGTGATCGGCATCGAATACGCATCCATGTTCGCCGCGCTCGGCACCAAGGTCACCATCGTGGAGCGGCGGCCGACCATGCTCGACTTCTGCGACAAGGAGATCATCGAGGCGCTGCAATACCAGTTGCGCGAACTCGCCGTGACCTTCCGGTACTCCGAGTCGGTCCGCGAGGTGCAGAAGCACCCTGCCGGCACCCTCACCGTGCTCGAATCCGGCAAGAAGATACCCGCCGACACCGTTCTGTACTCCGCCGGCCGGCAGGGGGTCACCGACGAGCTGAACGTTGCCGCCGCCGGTCTGACCGCCTCCAACCGGGGCAAGGTCGAGGTCAACGAGAACTTCCAGACCGAGGTGGGGCACATCTATGCGGTCGGCGACGTCATCGGCTTCCCGGCGCTGGCCGCCACCGCGATGGAACAGGGTCGCCGGGCGGCCTATCACGCGTTCGACGAACCGGTCGGCAACAAGCTGGGCGAGCTGCAGCCGATCGGCATCTACACCATCCCCGAGCTGTCCTTCGTCGGACGCACCGAGGAGGCGTTGACCAGCGCGAACGTGCCGTTCGAGGTGGGGGTGGCCAGGTACAAGGAGCTCGCACGCGGCGCCATTCTCGGGGATTCCTACGGGATGCTGAAGATCCTGGTGCATGCCGAGTCCAGGGAGCTGCTGGGCGTGCACGTCTTCGGCACCAACGCCACCGAGCTGGTGCACATCGGGCAAACGGTGATGGGCTGCGGCGGGACCGTCGACTACCTGGTGGACGCGGTGTTCAACTACCCCACCCTGGCCGAGTCGTACAAGGTGGCCGCGTTGGACGCGGTGAACAAGATGCG
>CAYZBB010000178.1:0-1908 GCA_964476495.1 uncultured Actinomycetes bacterium
GTTCGTCCGCTGGCCCGAAGGCGGCGGCGCATGGTTCACCGCCAACGAACTCGAGGCCGCAAATGGGTAAGCCCCTCACGCAACGCCAGAAGTACGACCGCCAGATCACCGAAGCCCAGGTGCAGCGCGTCATCACCGACGCCCTCGACACCTACGGCTGGCTCTGGCACCACGAAACCGACAGCCGCAAGAGCAAGCGGGGGTTCCCCGACATCTGCGCCGTCCACCCCCGCACCGGCGCCATCCTGTTCCTCGAGCTGAAGAAGGAACTCGGCGTCGTCAGCCCCGAACAGCAGACCTGGCTCGACGCCCTCAACCAGCACGGCCCCCACCACCGCCCCGGGTTCACGAGCCTCCCCGACCACTGGCACGGCTACCACGCCGACGTGGTCCGCCCATCCACCCTCGACGACACCCTCGCCCTCATCAAGAAGTGGGGTGGGCGAGGCTAAGGTACGCAGGACAGAGCGGCGCCGGGTCGATGTGGTGTCTCCCCGGTGCCGCTCTGCCGCGTCAACCCTTCGGGCGCTGACTCACCACACCCGCGACACCACCGAACGCCACACCCGCGAGCCCCACGAACGCGTCGATCGCCTTGTCGTTCAAGGCCAGCACCGCGCACGCAGCGACCGCGGCCAGACCGAACAGAGCCAGCACCACGATCCCGATCCGGATGTTGCCGTCGTCGTTCATCTCAGTCTCCTTCCGGTGCAGCGCTCCCACGCCCACACCACCATCATCGGCACGAACCCAGCGAGATACCGCAGGCGCCCGTACCTCACTCGGGCAGCTCCATCGGATCGAACTCCTTGAACTGGTTCGACCATCTGGCGATCGCACCGAAGTTCTTCGCGTCGGTCTTCGTGTGCTCTTCGATGTCGTTGTGCACGTCCGCGAGGCCGACCTGGAGTTCCTTCACGTCCTTCTTCACCGTGTCGACCCGATCCGAGATCGACCGCTGGTCGCCGTTCGTGGGACGGATCGCCTGCCCGATCCCGTCGATCTTCGTGTGGAGTTCTTTCTGAACTTCGAGCGCCTGACGGAGCTCGACGGTCAGCTCGTCGATCAACGTGCTGTGCCCGTCGACTTCGTCGAGACGCCGATCGATCGCCGCGATGACCCGCCATCCGACACCGAGGATCGCGAGGATGGCGACGACCAGCTCGAACCAGTCCTGTGCCTCGGCGATCGTCATGGCTACAGGCCGGTGAGGTCGTGGAACAGCCGGTCCAGTTCGTCGTTGCCGGCGCCGAGCTCCCGGGCGGGGACACCGCGGGCCTGCAGCAGCTCCATCTCCGCGAGGTACGTGATCTGACGGCACCACGGGCCGGCGTCGTTCGAGCCGAGCAGCCAGCGGGTGTCCTTGTCGGCGAAGTAGAGGATCACGAGAGGCATCGGCCAGAGCTCCGTGTTCGTCGGATTGGGGGCTGGTTCGACCGGAGCTGGCCGTTCAGGGGCCGGCGGCGGCGCCACCACGGTACCCGGGAAGCGGCGCTCGGCGAGGCATCTGCGGGCGTCGTCGTTGAAGTTCACCGGGTTCGACCACGTCACCTGGTGCTTCTCGAGGTGCAGGTGAACGGCGGACGTGCCCGAGTTGCCGATCCGCGCGATCGGGGTGGTGAGGTCGACGTGGAAGCCGACGAGCGGGATGAACACTTCGGAGAGGTGGAAGTACTTCCAGCGGGACCCGTCGTCGCCGACGAACCACAGGTTCAAGCCGGCGCCCATGCCGGGGTCGCGCCGCCAGCTCACGACCTTGCCGGGGACGACCGGGTAGGTCTCGACCATCTCGATGCCGTCGGTGGATCCCCAGTCGATGCCGAAGTGGACGGCGCCGGAGCGGGGCCCGTACGGCGAGGTGATGATGAGCCGGCCGCCGGTGGGGTCGTACTCGGGGAGCGGGCATTG
>CAYZBB010000178.1:2008-8441 GCA_964476495.1 uncultured Actinomycetes bacterium
CGTCGGCGACAGCTTGTTGACGCCGTGCATGAACTGGCCGATGACCGCGCCACCCACCTTGTTCTGCTGGGCGGCGATCCCGCGGGCGGTGCGCTCGTTCACGCCGCCGCCCCGTCCACCGTCAACAGGGTCACCGTCCAGATCGCCTCCACCCAGTCACGTTCCCGAGTCCACTCGGTGATCCCCACCGGCCGCGGATCGTCGCCGGCCATCTGCAACCCGTCGACGACAACCGTGGCCGTGTAGCTCCCCAGCTGCATCGTCACCTGCGAACGGGACGTACGCAACGCCTCGAGCCGCGACCATTCCGTCCACGGGTCCTGAGCGACACCGCGGCCGTCGTCGTTGATCTGGCTGTAGAGGATGACCGGCATCTGGATCCGGTACGCGCGGAACGGCATCGGCACCGCCCGCAACGTCCACCGTTCCATCTCCGGTGTCGCCGCGGTCACGCTGTTCTGCGTCGCCGCGTTCAACCTGAACTCGAGCTCGATCCATTCGTCTTCGATGCCGACGTCGAACCGCTGGTTCGTGGTGCCCGCCGTTTCGATCGAACCGAGGATCTTCTTCGTGCCGTCGGGGCGGAGCGCGGTGACGTCGATCGACGCCCCCGATGGCAACGGCTTCAACGTCACCTCGACCGACTGGAAGCCCTTGCGTTCCGCGATGCCGAACGTGATCCGTCCGGTGCGGAGCAGCCCGTAGTTGTTGTAGAACGGGGTCTGCATCCACACCCCGGACCCGGACGTGCCGCCCTGCAGGATGAACGCCCGGTACTCCTGGCCGGTGCCGGCGCTGTCGACCCAGGTGACCGGTGTGTCGACCTGGCCTTGGGTGGGGCCAAGGCCGTAGACGGCGGTCACGTCGGCGGCGTACGGGGGGACGAGGCCCTGGACTTCGCGGCCGAGGTCGAGGCGACCGAGGCCGGTGCGGGCGTTCGTGTTGTCGCGCCACGTGAACCAGCAGTACTGGCCGTACACGTGGAGGCCGGTGACGCCGTACGACGGGACCTGGACTTCGACGAGGTCGCCGATCGCGTGGGTGGTGGCGGCGGTGCCGAGCTGCCCGCGGGTCACGGTCGCGGTCGCTGCGGTGATCGAGCTGACCGACATCACTTCGCCGCCGGTCATGATGTACCCGCCGCTGGTCGGCAGGTCGAGCTCCCCGGAGTCGATCGTCGCGTCGGGCACGTCCGACGTGATGTCGAGGTCGACGCCGGTCTCGGCGTTGTCGAGCGCTTCGGCGAGCCGCGTGTACCGGGTGTTGCCACCGACGAGGATCAACGGGCCGGTCTCGAGGAACCCGGCGTCACCGATCGCTGCGACACGGACGCCCCGGTTGGTGCCGAGGATGATGAGGTCCCGGTAGTTCACCATGCACCGCAACGTCTCCCCGGGGGGGAGGGTGGCGGCGTGGTACGGGGCGTTGATGTCGCCGGTCTGGTCGATGACGGTGCAGATGTAGATCTCGCCCTGGGTGCCGTTGTTGCCGCCGATGTAGATGCCGTTCGGGGCGCCAACCGCGTCGACCCACGTGAAGTTCGTGTTGAAGTGCGTGTAGATCGTGGCGCGTTTCGTGCCGTCCGCGGCGAACTCGAAGATCTCGTCCTGGTTCGAGCCGATCATGCGGCCGTTGCAGAACCGCATCAGGTCGGTGGCGACCGTGTCCCACACTGCCCACGTCGGCGACGTCGCGATGTTCTGCAGAACCCACGTCGACGCGACAGCGTTGCCGAACCCGACGTACAGGTCGGTGCCGTCCGTCGCCGCGGTCGTGATCGGTGACGCCGCACCCGACGCGACTGCTGTGTCGGTCCACGGGTCGGCCATCGGGTTCGAGATGACGGTGGCGTCGCCGCCGTGGATGAGGACGAGCTTGCCGGCGGCGACGATCAGCTTCTGGTTCGTGTTCGTCTTGCCGAGCCGCTGGCTGGTCTTGCGGGTCAACTTCACCGACCGGCGGTTCCACGGGTCGATGTTGAACGACTCGCGGAACCGGCGGCGCGACGACTCCTGCGGGTGATCGAACCATGTCTGGCCGGCGCCGAGCACGAAGTCGTCCTGCGTCCGCTTCCACAGCCCCTGGTTCGACAGGGACTGCTCGCCGGGTTCGATGCCCTGGTCGACCATCTGGCGGACCGTGTCGACCGGTTCCCAGCGGATCGACGCGAAGTCGGGGAGGTAGTGGACGCCGTCGAGGATCAGCGGCATGTGGTCCTTGTTCGCCATCAGAACCCGACCCCCCACCGGGACCGGAGCCGCATCGCTTCGTCGGAGAGACGCCGGTCCCGCATCTGCTGGAACCGTTGGGCGACGGACACCATCACCCCGGCCTGCACCTCTTCGGCGCGGCGGGTCTGGCCCTGCGCCTGGGTGTCGGTCCGTTCGACTTCTCGGGCGGCGAGCAGCCGGGCGGCGGCGCCGAGCGGCGGGATGTCGAGCATCGAGTCGTCGAGGCCGATCGTCGCGGTGGTCGTCGACGACGTCGTCACCCCGGTCAGGTTGAACCCCATCGCCCATGTCACCGTCACGGACACGTCCTGGCTGTACGCGGACTGCATCTGGATGCCGTACCCCGACGGGAACACGTCGAAGTCGCGGATGAGGCGGGCCTTGCCGTCACGGACGTCGTCGTAGCCGACGTAGTCGGTGATCCGCTGGGCGCGCAGGATGCGTAGCACCTCACCGGGGTAGCCGACGGGGAGCTCGACGGTGCGGGTGTCGGCGGGGAAGTCGATGTCCGCGGTTTCGACTCGGAACAGGTCACGGGGCCACGACCGGAGCTCGTCGGCGAGGGTGAGCAGGATCAGTCCTCGAGCGAACCGGGGGGCCAGGTCGATGACGGCGCCCGAGTCGTGGGTGGCGGCCGTGGTGCCGAGCTGCCCGCGCAGCACGGTGAGCGTGGTGCCGGAGATCGCAGTGACGAGCATGACTTCGTAGTCGATGCCGATGTAGTCGCCGACGAACACCGCCGCCGGGGCCGTCGTGGACACCACATCGACCCCCGTTTCGGTGGTGTCGAGCGCTTCGTTCAGCGTCTCGACTCGGGCCCGGACGTAGCTCGACATCTGTCGTCGGGTGGCCTCGACGAGATCGGCCATCGTTGCCATCAGCGGACTCCTTGTCGGCGTTCACGGCGCTTCTGCGCTGGGCGGCTGTTGTCCCACGACGGGTGAGGTTGCCAGTTGAGCCGGCCCCCGGACTCGTACATCTCCCGGGACAGAGGCAGGTGCTTCCAGTGGGTGGTCTCGATCGACGGGTCGACCCACGTGTCGTACCCGCACGCCGCGGCCCTCATGCAGAACGTGGTGTCCTCCCCGAAGTTGCGGCCCTTCAACACGACGTGCTGGAACCAGGCGTGCGGGTTCGGGTAGCCGTCGGGTCCGGTGCCGAACACGTCGGCGACAGCGAGCAGCACTTCCCGGGACGTGAGCAGGAACGCTCCACCGGTCGCGCCGCACTTCACCGGCACCTTCGGGACTTCCTCGACGGGGTTGATGTTCGCGACGGACACCTCACCGGACCCGTCAGGCTTCGCGACCTTTCCCTTCGACCGTTCGTAGATCGTCGGGAAGCACACGGTCCGCCCGCCAGCGAACGCGAGACCGCCGACGATGTGCGCGTCGTGGGTTTTCGCTGTGGCGAGCAGCTTGCAGATCGCGTCGGCTGGCCACGTCCCCATGTCCGAGTCGATCTGCAGGAGGTACTTCGACGTCGGGTAGTGCTGCAGGAAGTTGCGGACGATGTCGTTGCGGCCGTCGAACGCGACGGACGAGGTGACGAGGATCTTGCCGCCACGGTCCGACCTCGAGTGGCCGCAGCCTCGCAGGTCCCATTCGCGCATCTCGTCCCATGCGGTGACGAACGGGAAGTCGAAGTACCACCCGGTGAGGGAGGCGACGGTGACGTCGACGTCGGCGTGTTCGCACGTGTCGATGTGGATGGTGTCTCTGGTCATGTGCCCAGCGTAGATGCAACGAGGGGAGCCCGGCCGGAACCGGACCCCCCTCGTACCCTTACCCGGAGGATCAGGTGAGCGCCGTCATCTTGAACGCGTGCTTCTCGCCGGTGACCTGCAGGCCCTCCTCGCACACGAACATCAGGTTGTCGGCGTCACCGGTCTTCGCCAGCGGCTCGACCTGCATGGGGCGCAGGACCCGGCGGGTGACGTTCTCCCGACGGAACCCGAACGCGTCCTGCAGCGCGAGCCACCGGTTGCGGACGATGGTGAGCGAACCGAACTCGGTCTCGACGACCGTGACGCGGGCACGGCCACGCCGGCTGGACACGTCCTCGACGCGGACCCGACCGGTGTCGGTGATCGCGTTGAGGGTGGTGAGCGCCTTCGGGTTCACCATGAACCGGTCGGGGCACGACCCGTAGCTCCAGCAGTTCTGCAGGTTGGTCTGCAGGACGAGCTCGGTGACCTGGGTGTTGGTCGTGTCGACGTTCGTGGTGATGAAGTAGTCGAGACCACCGGTCGCGCGCTTCTTCCCCGACGTGTCGTCGTACCGCTGGCCGTACAGGAACGCCTGCTCGCGGTGCTGGCCGTTCTCGTAGATCCGCATCGCCAGGTGGTGGGCCCACTGGTCGGGGATCCCGTACCGCTTGATGACCCGGTCGGTGCCCGACATGCTGATCTTCGTCGGGCCGAAGATCTGCGTGTAGTTGTAGACCGTGTCGGTGTCGTTCGCCCGGAAGTTCTCCGGGTCGCTGCCCTCGATGATGACCGTGCCGAGACCGATGACGGTGTCACCGGACGCGTAGGTCGTCGCCGTGCCGGTGAGGGCACGCGAGCAGATGAGCATGTCGGCGGTCGTCACCGAGTAGCCGGTGACCAGCAGCTCCTCGACGGTGGCGTCGGTACGCGCCGTCGAGCGGACCATGATCCGGTCGCCGGTCGAGAACCGGGCCCGGTGGTTCGACGAGAGCTGGATGTACGTGTCGCCGGTGGTGACGGCGCCGCCGAGGGTGCCCCGCGGAGCGAGGTTGTCCTCGGTGAGCCAGTTGAACTTGTACTGGTCGACGGGCTTCTGGCTGATGACCGAGAGGCCGTCGGCGCCCATCCCCGTGAGCATGGGGAGCTCCATCGGGGAGAACATGTAGATCGCCTCGTCCATCGAGACGATCACACCGTTGGTGAGGTCGTAGGCGGTGGCCTTGCCCACATAGGGGGTTGCCATGGATCAACTCCTTTGATCGAGAGTGGCTGAGGACGGAGCGATCTGGTCCTTGCGGATCTGGTCGAACTGCCCTCGGTTGTCGGCGTACTGCTTGACCCCGATCTTCTTGCCGTCCCCGTCGAGGTACGGCATGAACCCGCCGCCAGGACGGTGCTCGCCGGCGACGCCGTTCGCCCAAGGGTTCTCCGCCATCGGCCGGATCGGTTGCGGTCGGTCGATCACACGCGACGGCGTCGCGTACGGGTCGAACTCGACCTGCTTGATCCGGCAACCGAAGCAGAGCCCCGACAACTCGTCGGGGTCCTTGTACGGGTTGGTGCCGTCGTGCGGTCCGTCGTGACGCTTGGGCATCAGCTGTCGATCGACAGGTTGTAGTTCGGGTCGCCTGCGCGTGCGGCGGCGAACATCGGTCCGAGCACGGCGCCGAAGGCGTCCTCTCGGGCCGAGCCGCTCTTCAGCAGACGCTCGAACTCGGCGAAGCCGGCTTCGACCAGGTCCTGACCGGAAGCGGGCACCTCGGGGGTGCCGGTGCCGGTGAAGAGGCCCTGCCGTTCCTGCGAGCCGGTCGGCTCGTCGGCGGGCGGCGGGGGGGTCTCGGCGTCGTTGCTCTCGGTGATGACGCCGAACTCGATCGCCGCGGCACGGATGGCCTCGGGGTCCAGTTCGCCGTCGTACGCCTTGAGCAGCAGGGCGCCCTGGCCCTTCGACGTGTCGGCGATGCCGGCCTTCATGAACGCGAGCTCGCGCTTCGCGGCCTGGCTCTCGGCGAGCTCGGCCTCGAGGCGCTTGATGCGGTCACGCTGGGCCTTCACTGCCGGCGTGTCGTCGTCGTAGTCCTGGTCGTTGTCGGTGTCCATCGGGATCTCTCCGTTTCCGTTCGCATCGCCGCGGAGGTACGGCGATGGGGGGCAGCAGAGTGGAACGGCCTCTGGTCCGCCCGCTGCTGGCGGGGGCCGTCTTCTGGTCTTGCAGTACGTCGACGGTGCCAGGAGCCGTCGAGAGGTGAGCCAGCTCGCCCGGGCCGGTTGCAGCTCACCGGGGCCGTTGCTCGTACGCGATTGTGCCCCCACTTGGGGGCACAATCAAGCATCCTCGCAGGACAGCGTGGAGACGGAGGTCACCGTAGCAGTTCTTCGGCGGCCGCGACGGGGTCGAAGTCGTAGGGGATGCCGTCCGGTCCGTGGATCATCTGCTGCTGGAAGTGCATGTGGATGCGCCACTGGGCGTCGGCGACGGCCTGCTCGTAGGTGA
>CAYZBB010000178.1:8541-11554 GCA_964476495.1 uncultured Actinomycetes bacterium
TACCGGTCCGCCGTGCCCAGCCCCGAGGTTTCGCCCTGCCGGCCACGGTACGAGCTCGAGCGGCCCGACGACCCGCCGACACGGTTCCGGCGGCGCGCCTCGATCTCCTTCTGCGCGTCGAGCGCCGACCCGTCACCAGACACGTCAACCGGCGCAGACGGCACCTCACCGGCGAACGCACCGGTCTGCGCCTGGTTCATCCACTGGCCCCGAGTCCGGTTCTCGCCGTCCTGACCGTTGAGCGGATCGTTGCCGAGCGGACCCGGGGCCATCGCGTTGTCGAGCGTCGTGAGCCCGTCGGGCTGCTGGTCGACGCCGAACACCGCCGAGATCCCTTCGCGTTCCGCGGTGAGGTCCCGCCGCTCCGACAGGGTCTCGTCGAACATGCCGGCCATCTGCCCGAGCCGATCGAACCCGGACCGTGCCGACTGCTCGTCCCACCCGTTCGCGGCGAGCTGCTGCATCCGGTCCGCTCCGAACCACTCGCCGAGCGCCTGCTTCGCCTGACCGCCGAGCACCGCCGCGGTGGCCTGCCGTTCGAGGATCGGCAGCGACGCCTGCGGGTCGAGGAAGTACGAGGCGAGGGCCTGGTCGCCGAGCACCCCGAAGTACTTCTTGAACGCCTCACGGACCGTCGGGTCGGCCTGGGCGACACGCTGGTAGCCCTTCGCCACGCGGTCGTCGAACTCGGCGGGCGAGACACCGCCGGCGATCAGCGACGCCATCTTCTCGCGGGTCAACAGCCCGGGGACGAGACCGGCGGCGTGCGCGGTCTTCGTGTACGAGTCCTCCATCTGGATGTACTCCTCCGGCGTCGGGATGTGCGACGCGCCCGCTTCGCGCATCTGCTTGATCGCCGGGAACCGCTGCTCGAACTGCGGGGTCTTCTGGATCTCGAGGTAGATCTGCGCCGCGGTGGCGCCCTTCTTCATCTGGTCGAACACCCAGTCGGTCAGGCCGGGCAGACCGAACATGTTGAGGAACTGCTGGGCGGTCGCGTACGCGTCGCGTTCGTCGCTGGTCCACTGCTGGTTCGCCTGGTACTGGGTGACGAACGCTTCGGCGCCGGTGGTGGGGCTAGCCATGGGATCTCCCGGGAGGCGTGATCGGGTACGAATCGAGGGTCGGGTTCGGGTTGAAACGGGACAGCTTCTCGAACGTCGCTGCGCCGGTCTGTTCGTCCCACATGCCGTGCGCGGGGATACCGAGGCGGCGTTGCCACGACCGGATCGCCTGACGGGTGATCGGCCCGTTCACCCCGTCGATCTGGCCGTCGTAGTGGCCGGCTTCGTTGAGCATCTGCTGGATGCCAGCGACTTCGTGACCGAACTGGCCGATCCCCATGACCATGTCACGCCTGCCCGAACATCTTCGCGAGCTGGCCGACGGTGTCGTACGCGGCGTCGCTCGCGTTCTTCGTCTTCTTCCAGTCCTCCTGCGACCGGGCCCAGTCGGCGGCTTCGGTGAGGTTCATGCCACGGACGTTGCCGTTGTCCTCGACGCGCATGATGACGTCGCGGTACTTCGGGTCGAACAGGTCGATCGAGTCGGGCGACAGTTCGAGGGTCTGCGCGATGGTCTGGCGGACCGGCTCGAAGTACTGCTTCGTGGTGATGCCCTTCTCGAGCTGGTCACCGATCCACCAGTACGCCTCCTTCGCCCGGTCCTTGAAGAACCCGACGGCGTCCTGGTCGGTCATCTCACCGGCCATCACCTTGCGGGCGAAGTCGAGGGCGGTTTCGTCGTCGATCTTCACGCCGTAGTCGCCGGCGTACTTGTGCATCTGGTCGTACAGGGTGTTGACGAGGTTCGTGCCGCGGGTCGCGTCGTGGGTGACCTGCGTCGACAGGAAGTCCTTGATCTGCGCTTCGCTCATCCCGAACTTGAGGGCGTTCTCGGTGAGCGGCCCGACCGCTGACGCGGGGACACCGAACTGGGCGGCGAGGTCCCAGATCTCGGCGCGTTTCGCCTGGCGCATCCGTTCGAGCGCGGCGGGGTCGGAGTTGGCGAGCTGTTCGTACTGGCGTTGCGCGTCGGACCGGGACCGCCACCAGTTCGTGTTCATCACCCGGGACGTGAGGATCGCCGGGTCGACGCGGTCGTAGCCGGCCTTCATCAAGATGGGGCCGAGCTCGGGGTCGTTGAGGAACGACGCCCACATGGCCCCGTAGTTGTCGAGGACGAACTGGCGGGCGGCGGCGTCGTTCTGTGGGGCGCGGGTCACGGACCCGCCGGTCCCGGCCTGCTGGGCGTACGCGGCGGCGCCTCCGCCGCCTCGTCCGGTGAGTGCATCCCAGGTGCTCATCGGTTACCCCCAGTTCTCTCGGACGTCGACGAGCCCGCCGCCGGCCTGGCCCATCATCTTCGTGAACGTCTCCATCGACTTGAGCGCACCGAACGCCTGCGATTCGGTGCCGTGCTGCAGCTCGGTGAGGGCCTTGCTGCGGGCCTCGGGGTCGTAGCCGGCGATGACGGTCACCCCGGCCGATCCGGCGTACGCGGCCTTCGCTCCGTCGCCGTACGGCGAGCCGAGCTTCGCGAGGTTGCCGGACAGGTTCGGGTTGTTGGGGCCCATCCGGTACAGCATCCGGTGCGAGTCGTCGTCCCACTGCTCGAACTGCTTGCGGATCTGCCCGTTCTTGAGGAACCCTTCGTACACCGACTGGGCTTTGATCGACAGCGGGTTGGTCTTGTCGGCGGCGACGTTCTTCGCGAACTCGAAGTCGCGGAACGCGTCGGCGGCCTGGTTGCCGTACCGCCACGCGATCGCGACGTGCTGCCAGTTGCCGTACTTGCGGAACAGCTCGTCGGCGCGGCGGCGGGCGACGGCTTCCTGGCCGGCCTGGTCCTTCGCGTTGACGCCCATGGTCTGCGCGAGCTTGTCGTAGTCGGTCTTGTTCAGCCCGAACACACCCCACCCGCCGAGCCCGTCGTCGGATTCGGGGTCGGCTCCTTCACGGCGGACGGCGCGCAGGAACCGGTCGCGTTGGGATTCGCCGAGGGGGCTGGTGAG
>CAYZBB010000179.1:0-11385 GCA_964476495.1 uncultured Actinomycetes bacterium
TGGATGATGCTCAAGGCGATCGACCAGATCAACTCCGGGCTGCGGATCAACCTGGCCGCGACTTGGCTGCAGGACGTCCTGGTGATGATGCGGTACCTGGTGCTGCCCGTGGTCGGGCTGCTGTTCGTGGTCCAGATCGTCACCGCGATGCTCGCCCGGTCCCCGTCGCAGATGTGGCGGGCGGTGTGGGGCAGCGCGCTGGGACTGATCCTCGGCGCCGGCTGCGCCGTGCTGACCGCCGGCCTGCTGCTGATCGTCGACCAGTTCTCCAACTACCTGTTGGGTCAGGCGCAGGCGACCGCGCAAGACGGAATCAAGAAGGCCTTCGCGATGCAGGGCTCGATCGAGGGATCCGGATGGCTGGTGGTCACCGTGATCGCCGCGCTGGGCATCCTGGCCTGGGCAACGATCATCATCATCCTGTTCCTGCGCAAGGCGATGATCATCGCCACCCTGGTGTTCGCCCCGTTCGCGATGGCCGGCCTCACCGCCGGCAAGACGAAAGCCTGGGCGGTCAAATGGTTCGAGGTCGTCATTGCGCTCGCCCTGTCGAAGTTCGTCATCTGCGCCGTCCTCACCCTGGCCTACAGCGCCGTCGCCTCGTCGATCACCGGCGACATCAGCGACGCGCTGCTCGGCTCGGTCTGGGTCCTGCTGGCCGCGCTGTCTCCGCTGGCCGTCATGCGGTTCGTGCATTTCGCGTCCGATCAGATCACCTCCGCCAACACCACCGGGGCCGCCGCCGCACTGACCAACGCGGGCCGCGGCATCACGATCGGCCGCAAGGGGGCCGCACTGGTCGGCGGAGCGACGGGTGCACTCGGCGGGTGGATCGCCGGCCGGGCCAACGCCGCGGCACAGCAGAAGCCGACCGGTCCGGCCGCCGCGGTCGGAGCAAGGCCAGGCGCCCGCCCAGGCGGAACCGCTTCGGCGTCCGGCCCGGCCGGGTCCTCTTCGGGCGGGTTCGAGGGCGGCCAGGCGCCGTCGGAGGCGGATCCGCCGACCGTCGGCCCGAAGGACGGCGGTGCGGCCGGGTCGCCCGGACCGGCATCCGCGGTGGGATCGCCGTCGGGGGAACTGCCCGACAGCGCGGTCCAGCCGATGATGGATGACTACCTGGTTCGGGCGTCCAGCCAATCCCCGCGCGTCGGGGTCACGTCCGCCGACGCGGCTGCCGCGTTGAGCATCCCGCGGTCGCAGGCCGATCGGATGTTCTTCTACGCCGAAACCAGAGGGGTGCTCGGACCCCAGCAGCCGGACGGGTCACGGCAGATCGTGCGTTCGCTGCCGGCACCGACCATCGGAAGGACCACCGCATGAGCACGATCGAGAAGGCGCCGACCGCACCGCGGACCGCCCGGCTGGCTCGCCGGTCCCGCCGCGGCCTGATCATGAACCTGTCCGTGCCGCAGGCGATCACCCTGCTCGCGGTGCTCATCCTGGTCGCCGCCTGCGTCCCGCTGCTCGGCCTGGGGGCCGCGTTCTGGGTGACGCTGCTGGTCGGCGGGCCGCTGACCGCGTTAGCCCTGGTCCGCTACGACGGGTTCCCGCTGGTCGAGTGGACGCCGATCCTGTGGCACTACTGGCAGCGAAAGCGCACCCGACAGAACGGGTTCCGGGTCACTGCCACCCGTCGAACGGCCGGCCGGCTCGCCCTGCCCGGCCAGGAGGCCCGGCTGATCACCCTCACCGCCGCGGACGGGTCGGTCGCCGTGCACGACCCCTGGACCGGCGGGTACACCGCCATTCTTCGAGTGCGGGCGCCGGCGTTCCTGCTGCTGGACCCGGAGACCCAGGACGCGCAGGTCGGCGGCTGGGGACGGGTGCTGGCCGGCATCTGCCAGTCGAACCTGATCAGCCGGATCCAGGTGCTCGAACAGTGCGTCCCCGACTCCGGGGACGGCCTGCGCGACTACCATGCCATGCACGCCGCCGGACAGGCCCTGTCGATCTGGGCCAGCCAGAACTACCGGGACCTGATGGATGTCGCTGGCCCCGCGTCCTCGCGCAGCGAGGTCCTGATCGCGCTGACCCTGGATTCCAAACGGTGCCGATCTCTTGTTCGCAAGTCCGGCGGCGGGCACGCCGGCGCACTGAAGGTGCTGGCCGGGCAACGCCGGGTCGTCGAGGCCGCCCTCGGTGCCTCGAGCCTGGCGGTCGAGGGCTGGCTGTCCGCGCAGGATCTGGCCTACGACCTGCGCTGCGCCTACGACCCGGCTATCCGACCCATGCTCGACTACCGGCCCACCGCCGGCCGTGACCTGGCCACCGCCGGTCCGATCGCCGTCCAGGAGCACTGGGACTACCTGCGCACCGACACCGCCTTCCACTGCGTGCTGTGGCTGATCGAGTGGCCGCGCAGCCTGGTCTACCCGACGTTCCTGGCCCCGCTCGTCCTCACCCCGGGCATCGACCGGCGGCTGACGTTGCTGTACGAGCCGGTCCCCACCGCCAAGGCCATGAAACAGGTCCAACACGACAAGACCGAACTGATCTCCAACGCCCACGGCCGGCACCGCCTGGGCCAGGTGGAGAACCTCGCCGACGCCGACGAACTGTCCGACACCCTGCAACGCGAAGCCGAGATCAACGCCGGCCACGGCGACATCGGCTACGCCGGACTGCTCGTCGTGTCCGGTCCAACCCTGGACGAACTGACCCTGGCCGTCGGCGCGGTCCGGCAAGCCGCGATCCAGGCCGGCTGTGAGGCAAGGGTTCTCGCCGGACAGCAGATGCAGGCCTTCGCGGCCGGAGCCCTGCCGCTCACGCGAGGGTTCTGACCATGGCCGAGCACCTGAACCGGACCGTGCACAGCGGCGGCTACCTCCCGAACGACACCACCCGTCGTGGCCGGCGCGCCAGCCGCCGACAGTGGAGACAGGCAGCCGAGCGACTGGTTGCTGGTGACGTCGCGGCCGCGGTGGCCGCCCGGCAGGCCGAGCTCGACGCCCGCAAAGCCGAATACCGGTCCCGCATCCCGAGGGCAGGGGAGAAGCGGGCGTGGGCCGGCCGCACCAGGCGCGGGTTGAAGCTGCGCAAGCACCGCGCCACCACCGCGAACCTGTCCCACGTGTACCCGTTCCTGGCGGACGGCGGACTGGGCGCCGCCGGGATCTACATCGGCCGCGACTCCTATTCCGGGGCGTCGTTCTGCTACTGCGGATTCGACCTCTACAACCGTCGGCCCCGGCTGGTGTCCAACACCAACATCATGATGGTCGGCGGGATCGGCTGGGGGAAAACCAATACCGCAATGGCGCTGGCGGTGCGGAACCTGCCATTCGGCCGACGGGTCGTCGTCCCCGGCGACCCCAAGGACGACTGGCTGCGGCTCGCGCTCGCTCTCGGCGGGCAGGGCATCCGGCTCGGCCGTGGACTGCCGACGCGACTCAACCCTCTCGACGGCGGTGTCAAGCCGGCGGCCAAGGACCAGGCCACCTGGGAGACGGAGGTGTGGTCGCGCCGGCAGAAGCTGCTCGTCGCCCTGGTCGCCACCGCGTCACCGGCGATCGCACCCCTGGAACCGCTCGCCGTCGCCGCGCTGGACCTCGCGTTGGCCGCCGCCGTCGCCGCGAAGGGGACACCGACGCTGCCGGACGTAGCGCACCAGCTGGCCAACCCCGACCGGCAGCGGGCTCGTCAGGCCGGTTACGACGCGGAGCTGCTGCGGCACCGCGGTCAACCCGTCTACGCGGTGCTCTCGTCGTTGATCAACGGGCACCTGGGTGGTCTGTTCGACGGGCCGTCCACCGTCCGGTTCGACCCGCAGGCGCCGATGATCGCCCTCGGCTCCGCCGCCCTCGGGGACGACGACCTGCTGCAATCCCTGGTCATGCTCTGCTGCTCGGCGTGGGTCGGGTCAACGATGTCCGATCCTTCGTTCGGGCAGCGGCTATTCGTGTACGACGAGGCGTGGCGGATCATCAGCGGGGAAGCCCAACTTGACCGGATGAACGCCGACCTGCGACTGTCCCGGTTCTACGGGATCGCGAACATCCTTGCCATGCATGCACTCTCGGATCCGGACAAGGTCGGCAACGCCGACTCCGCTGCGGTCAAGAAGGCCCAGGGCCTGCTGTCGCTGTGCGATACCCGGGTGGTGTTCCGGCAGGCCCCGGGCGAACTCGACCGCGCCACCGCCGACCTCGCCCTCACCGAGGCCGAACGTGAAGTGATCGCCGGAGTCGGAGTCGGCGAGGCCCTGTGGAAGCTGCCGACCAAGTCGTTCCGGGTGCAGACCGTCCTGTCCGACGGTGAAAAGGCCATGTTCGACACCGATCAGCGCATGATCACGACCCCGAACTTGACGAAGGCGGCGCGACATCCATGACCACCCGACTGGCCCGGCTGCTCACCCCACATCGGCCGAAGTCGGCTCTCAATGACGACGTCGTGGATCGGGACCCGGCCCGGATCGCGTCGACGGCCCGGGTGGTGGCCGGCGCTCGGGTCCTCGACCGGGCGACGGTGAGTAGGGACGCGGTCGCGGTCGGTGCCGTGACCGTCGCCGACCACGCGATCCTGACCGAACACGCCATGCTTGGTGGCACGGCCACCGCCCGCGGCCGCGCGGTCCTGTCCGGCTGGTGCGCCGTCATCGAACGGGCGACCGTCGAGGGTGACGCCTGGGTGTTCGGCCGCGCCGTCGTCCGCGGTAACACCTCGATCGCCGGGCACGCCCAGGTCTTCGGCGATGCGACCGTCGCCGGTGGCGCCGTCGTCGACGGCAATGCCTGGATCCACGGCAGCGCCCTGGTGACCGACGACGCGTGGGTCAGCGGACGCGCACAGGTCGGCGGGCACGCAGTGGTGTGCGGCTCGGCCACGATCTCCGGTTCACTACGCATCGGCGGGCAGGTCGTCATCGGCGACCGCGCCGAGATCACCCGCGCCACCGACTACGAGACCCACCAGCTCAGCTGGGGCGCAACCATCACCCTCTACCGCTGCGACGGTGGTCGCGTCGGGGTCGGCCGGAACGAAGAGCCACGGGCCGATCACTCTCGGGCGCACCCACCTTCCCGACACCCGACTCGTCACCCGCATCGAGGAGCTGACGGAACTGTGGTGCGCCGGCTCACCTGGGGTGGCGGCCGAGGACTGATCACGGCATCATCCGCGCGGCGATCCGACCGAGGACGACGAACGCCGCCACGCCCACGATGACGGCGACGAGGATCACCAGGAAGTACACGACGACGGCGAGAACGACCGCGCCGACGACGATCAGACCGGCGTCCAGCAGGCACCTCGCCACCGACGGCTGATCGGCGATGTCAGGCTCGAACCGACTCATCACGGGCCTCCTCGGTCAGCACGTCGCGGACCAGTTCAAGGTGCTCGGCGATCTCACCCCGGCCGTCGGAGTCGACGCCGTTGACGGTCAGGCTCCCCACCGCCGTGCGGCCACTCGGGCAGCGGATCTCCCACCGCAGCGTCCGGCCCGGGTAGATCCAGGCGACCAGACCGTTCTCGACCGCCTGCAGCGTCGAGTCCAGATCCTTGCGGAGCCACGTCTCAGCGTCGGTGCCCTGGACCGAGAGCGTGATTGCGTACATGGCGGTCACTGTGGGCTCCTTCGCGGCGGACGCCAACGGGTGCCGTCAGGTTGGGGATGAAAACCGGACATGTGGACAATCAGCCGAAGCGAGGTCGGTCGTCGATGTCCTGTTCGGGGGCAACTCTTCGTCGTTCACGTCAAAGCTGCCGGCAAGTCTGCGGTGTTCAGATCAAACCTGCGCGTGGTAACCGGGTCCGGGAGGGTGAGGTTGAAGACTGCGGCTTGTGGCCGCCGTTCTCGTAGCGTCACCGACGCAGTCACGCGCAGGTCACGCCCGCCCAAGCCCGTGAGTCTGCCCCTTCGGCCCTTCCCGGCAGCACCCGATCGCGCGCAGGATCGAGGCATGCTGGCGCCGCGTCTACCTTGTCCCGCTCCGGTTGCGGGTAGGCGTGCGGCCTCGCCGTCCACTCCGATCCGTGGCGCTGATCCGATCGAGGTGTTGCAGCGGCGCATCGGCAACCGGGCTGTCCAGCGGCTGCTTGCCCTGCAGCGGGAGCCAACCCCCGAGCAGAGAAAGGAGTTCGCCGGCTATCTCGCTGAGGGGGATTGGGGGCGGGCGGCCTGGGTGCTCAATGACTGGGAGCCCGCCGACATCGTCACCCGGATCAGCGGCATGTCCGCAGCCTCCCTCGAGTCGTTGAACGAGGGCGCGTGGCAAGGGGGCAAGGGCAAGGTCGATGCCGCCGTACGCGGCAAGGACCCGACCGCTGCCGCGCGGGGCGCGCTCCGGGTGCTCATCTGGGGCAAGCGCTGGGACGAGGCGGCCAAACAACTCGACACGCTGGAGCGCAAGGTGACGCTCAGCTACGTCCGGAATCTGGCGGACAAGGGCGCCATCACCGGGGACGAGCTGCGTAAGCTGATGAAGATCAGCTCGAACCTGCGGTTGCAGGCCGGTGACACCGTGACGGTCGGCAAGCAGTTCTTCGCCGTCTACAACGCGACCGTGCGTTTCAGCGACGGCGACGTCGTGTGGCTGTACAACAATCCAGGCGCGCTCAAACGGCCGTCGCCCGACATCCCGAGCTGGGGCTACATCGGCAGCGATTCGCGAGGGTTCCTGGTCTTCCCGGACATGGCGACCGGCCAGCAGGCGGCCGTGGCCAACCTCCAGTTCCAGGCGAAGGCCAAGGGCGACCGTACGATCCTGGAGACGATGCAGGCCTACGCCAGCATGCCGACCGATCGACCGGACGTCTACGCCGACAATATCGTCCTCGCGTTGGGCGGGCCGCCAATCTCGCGGGAAACGAAGTTCGGCAGCCTGAGCGGTAAGCAGCTGGACATCGTCAAGCAGACGATCTTCAGCACCGAGGTTGGCGCAGGCGGCCAAGAGGTTGGCTGGGACTCCACGAGCCTGCCGGAGGAAGTGCGTGACCGGCTGCGGAAGTAGCTGAGCCCGCTTCTGCGGAATCCGAAGAACTTGAGTTGAACAAACCGCGGGCCGATCGTTCAGACCAACCTTGCACAGATCAGCGATCACGGGGCCTGGTCGAACAGTCCAGGTAAGCAGGACAGTCGACGACGACCGAGGGCTTGTGCGATGGGCAGGATGGGAGCGTGACCGACGAGCCGAGCCAGCCGAGATTCATGACGTTGCGGCAGGTGGCCGACCTGCTGAGATGCTCCGAGAAACAGACATACAGTCTCATCCGGTCCGGTGATCTGCAGGGAATTCAGATCGGCGGGCGCAACCAGTGGCGGGTCGAGCACTCGAAGCTGGAGGAGTACATCGAGGGGCGTCTCGGCGCACCGCCGAGAACCTGGAGACGACTCACGGTGACGACACCGACGACGATCAGGGCGAGGACGATCAGGCCGAGGACGATCAGGCCGAGGACGACGACGGGACCGGTTGAACGCGGGCTCCGACCGCGGCTGCTGGACTCGGCCTGATCGAGTCACAGGGTTGGTGCCGGTCCGCGGATCTCGGTCCAGGCCGGACGTTCGTACTCCGCCGTCGGCGGCTTCCGGGTCGGCTCGTACCGGTGGGTCGGTAGCACCATTGGCGCGAGTGCGGACACCTCGCGCCATTTCTGTTCGGTGCCGGCCCAGGCGGCCTGGTCGTGGATCCGCCAAGTCAGACTGCCGATCTTGATCAGCGCGACGTTCCGGGCGACGTCGTGAACGTGGTCGACGGCGTCCGAGCCATGCGCGCGAACCATGGTCACCGCACCGTGTGTCGACGGTCCGGTGTCGACGGTTTCCGGGAGTTGGACGCGATGTACCAGGCGTCGATCCACGCTCGGGCGTACAACTTGGCGGCGACCTGGTCGTGCAGGTAGACGAGCAGGTTGTCGCTGGACAGGGCGATGTGGCCGCCCCAGTCGTGCCGGTTTCCAGAGCCGTGCGTGTCCAGTTGTAGGTCCTGCTCGCCGGCGATGCTGACCAGGGCCTGGATGTGCTGACCGGCGCTGGGCAGCTTCTCGACCGTGGTGTGGATGGAACGGCGGACCGCGTCGGTCATGGAGTTGCGGCCGTTGTGAACGCTCATCTGCCGATCCCGCTTTCGCGGCAGGGTGTTTCGGGTTTCGGAGTGGCGGCCTGATCCCATCGGTAGAACGCTCCGGGTCGGCAGAAGGTGACCGTTCCGTCGGGTCGGATCGCGATGTCCTGGTGTTCGTGGGTGCCGGCGGCGTGGGCGACCGCGGCGAGTACGAGGTGGACGTGTTCGCGGTCCAGCCCGGCCAGGGCGTGGCCGAGGTTGACAGCAACGTCGCCGTCAGACAGGGCGGCGGCGATCTGCAGGAAGCGTTGCTCGCCGCCGGACAGGGCACCCACCTGGGCGGGGATGGCGTCGAAGTCGATCCAGTGCCCGGACACGGTGGGATGCACCCACGGGCAGCCGGGCTCGGCGAACCGGCCGTCGAAGCCGCGGATCAGCAGCTCGGTCGCCGCCTCCAGGCCGTAGATGCCCTTGGCCCAGGCGCGGAGCTGGGCGTGATGCTCGCTGGTCATCACAGATCCCGCTCGGTGGCCGCGGCCGATGCGTTGTCGGGGATCTCGATGAGTAGCGGCATGGTCGGCGGGTACAGGGTGGTGGCGCCGGGGGTTTCGGCATACTGGACGACCACGACGGGATTGGCGCCCTGCAGGCGATGCAGCGTGACGTGCTGCCGGGGTCCCTTGTGGGGGATCACGACGTCGCCCAGGCGCAGTTGCATGGCGGTGATGGTGCGGACGAGGTAGCCCATGATCCGGTCCTTTCCGTTCCGATGGGTTGGCTGCCCTGTGGTGCCGCGTGCGGCTGGGAGCTGTTGCGGCCTGGCTGCTGTCAGCCGGGGGCCTCGCGTCGGACGGCGGCGTAGGTGTCGACGTGCCCGCACGGGTTGGTCCAGCCGTCGCCGGCCAGCAGGCGGGAGCCGTCGTAGGAGATGACCGGCCGGATCCGGCCGTGCGGACCGCCGCAGATCGGACAGGCCCAGCGCAGGTGACGGTGATCAGGTGGTGGCCGGCGTGATCGTCGCTGCCGGGGATCCGGATCGACTGGTACTCCGCCTGGCTGTGGTGCTCGGTGGCGGTCATCGTTCGTGTCCCTTCACCTGGTCTGCCCGAGGGCAGGTGTTTGTCCGGGGCCAGCCGTTCTTCCGGCGGGCCGATCACGGCTGTGATCGGGGGTCGGGACAAGGGGCCGAAGGCGCGATGACGACCGCGGCGGATCGGTTCGGTGTGGATGCGCGGAGGAGCGAAGCGGGGGAGCGGATTCACCCGAACCGATCGGCAGTGGGCGGCGTCGCCGTAGCCCTTGGCCCGAGCCCGTACCATCGACCGCTTTGGTCGGCCCGCCGGAAGGGCGGGGAGCCCCACTGGGCGACCCACTGTCAGGCCGCTGTGCGGCCTGTCCATAAAGGCAGTTCGGGTATCACGCCCACCCCGGCCACCCGACGCCGGTGCCGTTGATCGTCATCGATCATGGGCGGACGATGTTGGCGGCGGATGCGGACAGGTCGGCGGGCGGAGCAGCGCAGCGTGGGAGCCGATCCATCCTGACCGGATCGGCAGCGGGCGGCGCTGCCCGCTCGAAGCGGCCGACTCGCCAACCCCCTCGTCGGCACCCGGCTCGGTTGGTCGTTGCGCCGCGGCGTCACCCATGGTCGTGCTGACACCGAAAACCAAGACCCAGAACCGGACCGCGGATCCCGATTGGGCCATGACCGGCGCCGTCCTGGTCGCCGGCGGCGGCTGCCTGCTGCTCTGGCTGGGCGGCCAGGCCGCAAGCCTGTTCACCGGCAACGGCTTCGCCGCTGGCCCGGTCACAGCCGGCGTGCGAGCGTTGCTCGCCGACAGGGACAACCCGGCCGTGGCGTGGGACTCGCCGATGCCCGACGCACCGGCGTACTGGTCGATCACCGCGATCGCCATCGGGACCCTCATTGCGGGAACGGTCGTGCTGGTGGTCAAGGTCCGCGGCCGCAACCGGCCACGGGCGCTGCTGGCCGAGATGGAGAACCGACCGGGCATGGCCGCCCCGCGGGCGATCAGGACGGCGGTCGGCGCCAAGCGGCTACGGCGCAGCGCAGCCGAACTGCGCCCCACGCTGACCGGCCCGATCGCGCCGCGACATTTGGGCTGGTGCTGGGGCACCGCCCGCGGCGTCGGCGTATGGACCAGCGTCCGCGACTCGGTCGTGCTGCTCGGCCCGTCCGGAGCCGGCAAGGGCGTGTATGTGGTCAACAACCGCATCCTGGACGCCCCCGGCGCGGTGGTCGCCACCTCGACCCGCCCCGACGTGTTGTCCGTGACCATCACCCACCGCCGGACGGCGGGGCCGGTCGCGGTGATCGCCACCGACGGATCCATGGACGGGCTTCCCGAGATCGTGCGCTGGTCCCCGATCCATGGCTGCCGCGACGGACGGATCGCCGCGGCCCGCGCCCAGGTCCTGGCCGCCGGGTCGTCCAGTGGGTTGGAGGACGCCTCGTTCTGGCAGGGCTGGACCGAGAAGGTCATCAAGACCCTGCTGCACGCCGCCGCCTGGTCCAACACCGGCATCGGCGACCTCTGGCGGTGGTCCCAGTCCGCGGTCGCCGCCCGATCCGCCCTCGCCGTACTGCAGGACCTGGACGGCCGCGACGCCAGCGGCCGGGAACGCGTCGAACCCGGGTGGGCCGACACCCTCGCGCAGGTCGTCGAGGGCGACGACAAGTTCCGCGGCAACGTGTGGGCCGGCGTCGGCAAGGCCCTCGCGGGGCTGGACCTGTACTCGGTGCGGCGCCGGTTCGACCCCCGCCCCGGTGAGAACTTCGACCCATCGGCGTTCCTCGCCGACAAGGGAACCTTGTACCTGCTGGCCGAGGCCGACGATCCCGCGTCCCGGCTGCTGCAGTGCCTGGTCGCCGACATCACCCGCACCGCCAAGGACCTCGCCGACCACGCACCCAAGTCCCGGTTGGATCCGCCGCTGACCCTGGTGTTGGACGAGATCGCGAACTGGGCGCCGCTACCGGCGTTGCCGACCTATGTGTCGGCGTACGGCGGGTCCGGGGTGGTGACGATCGCGGTGATCCAGTCCAGGGCGCAGATGGCCCGCTCCTGGGGCAGCGACGCGGCGAAGGCGATCTGGGACTCGGCGACCATCACCGGCATCCTCGGCGGCGTCACCGACGCGGAGAACCTCCGGGACTTCGCCGCGATCGCCGGCGACCGCGACGAGACCTCCTGGCAGGCATCGACCGGCAAGGGCGGCGGGCTGTTCGGACTAGGACCCGAGCGCAGCTACTCCGAGCAGACCCGCACCCGCGCCGTGCTGACCACCGGCGAAATCCGCGGCCTGCCCGAGGGCACGATGCTGATGTTCTACAAGGGCCTGGACCCGATGCTGGTCC
>CAYZBB010000180.1:0-3337 GCA_964476495.1 uncultured Actinomycetes bacterium
CTTCTGAATCCCGGGCGGCACATCGAGGCCCATCGCCTTCAGCTTGGCGATCGCCTCGTTGGCCGTCGACCCCATGCGCTTCAGCTCAGACTCGGTGAGGTGCGCGCCGTCCCCCATGTCCGAGAACACCCGCGCCATCTGCGTGGCTTCTTGAATGACACGACGGCCCGAGAAGGCGTCCGTCATCCGGCCCAGCGACCGCTCCACCTTCGCGGCGCCCGTTTCGAAGGACTTCAGCTCCGTCTCGGCCTTGGCAACGGCGTCGACGAACGACGTGAAATCAGCGCGGAATGTGGCGGTAACCATGGGCGACTCTTAGCTGTCCTGTGGTACGGATTCCTTCACCAACTCGATCAACACGGCATACTCATGGGGCTCCAGGCTGCGCACGTCCTGCAGCGACCACCCCATCCACTTCGCCAGCACGAGATCCGTTACGAGACCGTCGCGCCAGCCCGCTCGTTTTTTTCCGCACTCCGCGCGGCCTCGTCCGCTGCGTCGTGCGCCTCCACGGCCTGGAGGATTTCGCGGAACGTGTCAATGTCGACGGCCTTCAGCGCATCCTCGGAGAACGGCACCGGAGCCGCAGTCGCGTCGATGAACGACCACCCGACGACGTACGAGGCGATCAGCGCGAAACCGGCTTGCCGCATGTCGAGCGCCATGCGCCCAGAGACCGCGTCGGCCGTGTATTCGCGCGCCAGTCGCTCCCGGTACTCGCCCGCCGTCAGCCGCTTCTTGACGTCGACCCAGTCACCGCCCGACAAGGGCAGCCGCACGGTTTCAGGTTGCACGAACGGATTACGCGCCATCGGTCGTTCCTTCCTCTGCGACACGGACGGTCGCCGTGACCGTCCGCCCCGCGATCTGCAGTGATGCCACGGGCCAGCGCCACGGCTGACCCTTCTGGCGATGGACGCGCACCTCCAACCCCTGCCGCTGAAGGCTGGTGGCCATCACGGCGGCGAGCGTCCAGAAGAACGCATCGCCACGCTCAAGGGTGCCGGTGAGCGTGGCGTGCGTCCCGTGCGCGGAAAGCGACCATGCGGACAGGGCGCCGATCTCCCGATAGCCCCAGAAGAGCGAGGCCGCCTGTCCGCTGATGGTCAACGCGTGCGACATGGCCTTAGAAGTTCACGCCCCACGACCCGGCGGCCGCGAACTTGCCGGAAATCTTGACGGCGCCGCTGATGTCCACGTCGATGGAAGCGTCGAGCCAGGCCGTGCCGTAGGCGTACTTCGACGCGGCGTTCGAGGAGATGTAGAGGTACATCTTCACGCCGTCGGTCGACTGCGCGCCCGCGAACAGCTTCGTTTCGGAATCGTCGTACAGCCCCTCGAACTGCCCCTGCAGATCGCGCAGGCCCTGCACGTACGACTTGTTCGTGTCGCCGAACGCCGTGACCTCGAACTTGTCCGTGGACATGTCGAGCGACCACTTGTTGATGCCGACGACGGCCGCCGCGGTGCCGCTGCCGCTGCTGGACATGTAGAGCACGCCGGTGCGGCCTGCATACTTGGCCATGACTGAATCCCTTCCGGTCCCGCCCTCAGGCGGCCCGCGTTGCCTCGATCAGTCGTCGGATGTCGCCGAGCACCACGCCCGCACGATCCACCCACGACGCCGCGGCGACCTGCGCCGGAAGTTGTGCCGAGACCTCGGCGCGCCCGGCGTCATTCGACAACCAGGTGCGGATCAAGGCTTCGGCCTCGGCTGGTGTCCGGAACGTCGGGACCAGATCCCCGAACCGCTCCGCCACTTCCAGCCGGTGTTCTGACAGATGAAAGGCTCCACACGCCGCCAGCTCGTACGCCCGCGGGCTGAGGCTTTCGGCGTGCGCGATGTGCTGAGCGGCGCGCGTCGTGGCCCCCTTCGAGGTGCGGTACAGGTTCAACCCGACCTTGGCCCGGCGGTACAGCGCCGACGCGGCGACGTTGTCGATACAGTCGGCCTTGACGCACGCCCGCAGGGGCTTACTCAGGCGGTTCTTCTCCCATGTCCCGTACAGGCCGAGGTCGATGCCTGACCAGTCGATGCTGTTGAACCAGCCAATGCGCTCGGCGAAGCCAGAACCGACGAACACGACGTCATGCGCCGGCACCTGGTCATCACCCTCGTGCGGACCGGGAGTGTGCCTGAGGGGATGCCACGCGTGCGGCAGGTAGCCAGTGTTCGGGTTCACCGCGCGCAGCAGTGAGACCGACGACCGTTCGTTCGTCCAGCAGCCATCGACCAGCCGCGCCACCATCGCTTCGCGCTCGAGGTCGTACGGCGATTCCGTGAACAGCACGGTGGTGCGAATACCTGCGCGCTTCATCAGGATCAGCACGTCCGGGTGCAGGTACATCGCCGAGACGACCAGCACGCAGTCGACCTGCTCGCGGAGCGCCATCGCCAGCGCCCGACACCCGGCGTCGTAGTAGATGTCCGCCTGATTCGGCTTGGGCAGCGTGGGGTCCAGCTTGCGCTTCTGCCGCCACATCGCGTACGCGGTCTTTCCGGACACCTCGATGCGCGTGTCGAGCCGGTACGGCCGCACGTCCACGCCCTGCGCCTGAAGGCCGTACTTCAGCCCCTCGAACACATCCGCGGTCGACCAGCTCGCGCCCGGGTGCACCAGCAGGACCTTCACGCCGGCACCGCCTGCGCCGCGTAGGCGTCCAGAATCTGGGTCGTCGAGATGAACTCGGTGTACGGCAGGATGACGAGCGCGATCCCGCGCGCCTCCAGCCATGGCCGCGTCAGCCCCATCTGCTGCATGAGCGCGTCGCCGTGCCAATCCGACCCGTGCACCAGGCAGTCGACGTCGCCGACGTGCAGAATCGCCGGGCGGCTGTCCTCGTCGCCGATGTTCACGACGACGCGGTCGACCAGCTTGCACTGCTGCAGCACGGCCAGCCGATCCGCCAGCGGCATCACGGGGCGTCGCTTGTAGCGGGCCGCGAAGGCATCGGTGTTCACCGACACCGTCACGCGGTCCGCGATCCGCCGGGCCTGCGCGAAGAGCGCGAGGTGGCCGCGGTGCAGACAGTCGAAGGTGCCGCCGAGATACGCGTTCCGATACATGCGTCAGTTCTTCACGTAGAGGATGTTCGGGACAAGCGCCACGCTCGCCCCGGCCTTCAGAAATCCCTGCACCAACTCGCCGTCGCCGGTCTGCCCCTTGTTCGGCCAACCCGACCGGATGAAGAGCGCCCGCGTCACCATGAATCCGCCGACGTCGATGTGCCCGACCTGCGTGTTGGGTGGCATCGCGGCGTACTGGAACAGGTCGTAGAGCCAGCCGCAGACCGCCACGTCATGGCCCGTCTCGAGCTGCGCGGCGAACGTCGCCAG
>CAYZBB010000180.1:3437-6518 GCA_964476495.1 uncultured Actinomycetes bacterium
CCGTACTGGCTGGAGTGCTCAACCTTCAGCGTGACCCCCGCACGCAGGTTCCCGGTCGGCCCCTCCGGATAGCCGCGCTGGACCCGCCGCTGCGCGTCCTCCGCATGGGCCACGATGATGGCACCCGCTTCGTTCGCCAGCTGGCGCGGCAGGTTCCGCAGCGCCGCCCGGAACTCCTCAAGCCCGACGAGCTCGACGCGAGCGACGCTCACAGCGCCTCCTCGCAGTAGCACCGCAGTTCCCGGTTCCGGTTGTCCACGTTCTGGATCCCCTTCACGAACAGCGACCGCGTGCCCCAGAGAATCCGCGTGTCGACGGTCACGTCCGCCTGGTAGGGCAGCACGACGTAGTGCCCCTGAATCCGGCTGCCGTCCGTCGTGCCCGGCTGGACCGGCTCGATCGCCGCAAAGGCGGTCGCCGGCGTGCACGGCTCGAAGAACCCGTCGGCGTCGCCAGACACCTGCGGCGCATTGGCGAGGGAAACCAGATGCCGGCGGCGACCAGCCTGCATCACGCCCCCGCGCTCCGGTAGGCCGGCACGGACAGCCGGTCCGACCACTTCTGTTCCGCCGCAACCCGCGCCACGGTGGCATCCGTGTCAGTGCCCGAGCGGTTCTCGTCGAGGTGCGTGACATACATCGCCAGCCCGAGCTTGATGCCGGCGGGAATCTGGGCCGCGCTGGTCCAGCCCACCACGTAGGTCACCCGCCACCGCCACGCATCGCGCGTAGACTGCAGCGCGGGCCACGAGACGTTCGCCGCCCGCACAATCGACGCCGGCCGGGTCGTGTCGTCCGCGACGTACTGCGTCGACGCGAGCGTCTGCAGCGCGCCGGTCGTGTCGTAGTACTCGACGCTGGTCACGCTCTGGAGCACGCGCGCGCGCGGCAGCCAGATGCGCTCCGGCCACTCATCCCCGGTGAGGCGAATGGTCTGCGTGAGCAGGCCGTATCCGAGGTAGACCTCGGCCGCCTCGGTCGACGCCCGGATGAACGACTTCAGCACCCCGTTCTCATCGTCGTGCGTGAGACGCGCCTGCCCCTTCGCCTCGCTGAGCGTCAGCGGGTCGAGCACGGGGTCGACCGTTCGCGTCCAGTTCACACGCACAGCGGCTGCCTCACTTCATCTCGGCGACGTGCGCCGGTTTGCGTTCCGTTGGCCCTGGCCGTTCAGCCACGGCCTGCCCGCTGGCCATCCAGCGCCGGCCGATGACGGGCGACACCTCGACGATGTCCCCCGGAGAGAGCGGTCGCTCCCGCCCGGCATCCACCCAGGCGAGAGCGACCACAATGCGTACCCGCACGGCGTCTTACAGCGCCTGCCGGGCCGGGTATCCGCGGACGACGACCGCGTTGTACTTGCCGCCGGTGGTGGTGCCCGCGGCCGTGATGACCACGCGAATGTACCGCTTGGTGCCGACGTAGGCGATCTTCTGGACGCTCGCCGCCGTGATGGCCACCAGCGCCGTGCCGATCAGGTCGGTCGACGCCACGTCCGTGTAGGTCGAGTTGTCGTCCGACTCCTGCACCTTCGGCGTGTGCGTGCCGTCCGTGATGGTGTCGGCGTTGATGATGACCAGCGCCCCTTCGTAGCCCTGCAGGTCGATGCCCGTGCCGTTGACGCTCGCCGTCCGGTTGCCGGTCGGCACGACCGAAGCCAGGACGTCCAGCCGATTTTCGAGATCACGCATGATGAGAGACCCTTTCTGCGAAAGAAGGTGAAGCGCACCAGGCCGACGGCGATCCACGCCGCCGGCCCGTTGGGCGCGATCTCGGCTTAGGCCGCCTTGATGAACTTCAGCGCGTCGAAGTTCACGACGTCACCGCCGACCCGACGGCGCATGTAGAAGCGCACGTTCGGCTTGTCGGTATACGGGTCGATCAGCAGGGACATGCCCACGCGGTCGACGATGGTGTACGCCGCGTTCATGTCGCCGAACGCGATCGACAGGGAGTTCGCCGCCAGGTCGACCATATCGACCACCACCGTCACCGGGTAGCCGAGCAGCGTGTCCGGGATCGACGCCGAGAACGACGGCACGAACACGAACTTGCCCGCGCTGGATGCGTCCGTCAGGGCGCGCACCGTGGCCAGCGTGTTGCGGTTCATGAACCACCGCGCGCCGGGGATGTAGTTCGGGTTCAGCTTGTGCACCAGCGCGATCAGCTTCTGCACGCCGTTCGGGTCGGTGCCGAGGGTGCCCGAGGTGCCGCTGGCGACGTGCTCGAACACGCCCCACGCCCGCGACGTGTCGCTGGTCGTGTTCGTGGTGTACGAGGCGAAGCCGCGCGGCTGCGCGACGCCGGTGCCGACCGCGAACGCCGCCGCTTCGAGGCGCGCGAACTTGTTCGACGACCGGCCCTGGAGCCAGCCCTGGATGTCGCGGTTGCTGTCCTCGATCAGCTTCTGCGAGGACTTCGGCTGCGCGTACATCTCGTGCACCGGGATGCGGTACTTGCCGATCGTCGGGTTGCTCGAGTCCGAGCGCGCCGCGGTCTCTCCGACCCAGCCACCCGACGCGTCGTCGGTTTCGTTCTCCCCTTCGAGGGCATCGGTGCCGATGGTCTCGACGAAGGCAAACTGGCGGATCGGCGACAGCTCGAACACGCGCTGGACGATGCGCCCGGACAGGTCCGGGGTCACCGTGTAGCCGCCGTCCGGGTCGGACCCGACCGACATGGCGCGCACCTCGTCTGGGCTGAGCCGGTCTTTGCCCTTGCGCAGGAACGCCCCGAAGGCGGCCTGGTAGGCGCGGAACTCCTCGGCCGTCACATCGGTGACGTTCGTGCGCCCGCCGGCGAACGCGTTGCTGCGCTGCTCGCGGTTGAACGTGCCGTGCGCCTTGGCGAACTCCGCCGCCACCTTCGGATCGTCGGCGCCGGACCGTTCGAGGTTCGACATGCGGGTCTGCATGTCGGCCACGATGGCGTCGCGGGCTGCTTCCTTCTGGTTGATGGCGTCGTTGATGCGCGCCAGCTTGGCCTCGATGAGCGGGTCGACCGCTCCCTTGGCCGCTTCCTGGGCCTTCGTTTCGACCGTCCGCCGGAGTTCGGCGTAGTCGCTCTTCAGTTCATCGAACAG
>CAYZBB010000180.1:6618-11350 GCA_964476495.1 uncultured Actinomycetes bacterium
TCACGTCGGTCACCCGTGCCGGATCGTTCGCTGGGAACGTCACCAGCGACACCTCCCAGAGCTTGATCGCGGTCAGCGTGCGGATGCCGGTCTTCTCGTCAACTTTGTAGCCGTTCGGGTACAGGCTGAACCCGATCGACAGGCCCGAGAGCGCGCCGTCCTTGAGCAGCGTGTAGGCGTCCCGGCCGCACGAGGTGTCCGAGAGCTTGCCCCGGACGAACAGCCCCTGCTCGTCCTCGGTCATCGACAGCCATACGCCACACGGGTCATCGGCGTCATGCTGCCAGAGCAGCGACGGCATCCGGCCGACGGCCTTGGCTTCCTTGAGCGATCGCTTGAAGGCGCCAGGCGCAACCACATCCCCGTAGCTGTCGACCGTGTTGAAGATCGACCCGTAGCCCTCGAACGACATCGGCTCCGCGCCCTCGCCCATGGCCTTCACGGCAAACGGCACGACCAGGCGTTCAGTCTTCATGCGGTCCCCTTCGGCTTCAGGCTGGGGTCATAGCCCAGCGGCGCCAGATTTACCGGCTGCAAGTACACGTCGCCGCCCTCGATCGGGTTCCAATCCATCAACCCGCGGATGTCGTTGGCTGACATCGCGCCAACCTCGCGCATCACGCGGAAGAACGCCGCCTGCGAGGCCGAGTCGCCGCGCATGAATCCCTCGATGGCGAACTTGATGTAGAACCGGCCCGCCTGTCCGTCTGGCTGCGTCAACAGGTCCAGCGTGAGCCGCTGTTCCCAGAGCACCAGGTCCGGCCGCAACGTGAACGTCAGGAACCCGATCTGCTGCTGCTCGATGCCGCTGCCCCAGCTCGTGGAGCGGTCGACGTCACCGATCATGTGCGGCGGCACGCAGAACGCCCCGGCGATCTCCGCCCGCGTCAGCTTTCGGGTTTCCAGGAACTGGCCGTCCTCTGGCGTCAGCGACAGCTTTTCAAGCGTGAGCCCCTCTTCGAGAACCGCGACCCGCTTCTTGTCCGCGCCGCGTCCGTAGGTGGATTCCCACGAGTCTTCGAGGTTGGCCCGGGCGGTATCCGTCAGCGTCTTCGGGTGCGAGAGCACGACGGAGGGCGTCGCATCCCGCGACCACAGCGAGTTCGCGTGCTCCTGCGTCGCAATGGCGCCGCCAATCGGCTCGCGCAGATCCTTGAGCACCGAGCGACCGACGAGGCCATCGGTGGACAACCCGCGCAGATGGAGAATCTCCCGCGGACTGAACGTGAGCTCCGTGCCCTTCCGGGTCGTGTAGCGGTACTGCGAGGGACCGCCACTCATCACGTCGCCCTCGACCTGCATCCGGTCGGGGTGCAGCGGGACCAGCTGCGCCACGTCGTCGTACTGCTTGCCGTCCGTGCCGGGGAACTTCGCCATACCCTTGTAGGCGTAGGCGTTTCCTCGCAGGACGCGGTGCGCTTCCATCGTGCCGGCGAACTCGGACCACGTCTGCCAGCCGTTCGGCTTGCGCAGCACGAACGACGCGCGGTGCCACGGCACAGGCCGACTGGAGCGTTCATCGAGCCGCTCGTACACCCGGACCGGCAGACTCCCGAGGGACCGCTGGCGGATGTTGACGCAGGAGAGGACGGCGGGGACCGCGAAGGCGGACCCTTCGTTCACGTCCTGGCCAGCCGTGCTCTGGGCGCCGCGCCCGAAGGCCGACAGTAAGTCGTAGGGCGATCCGATCGAACGCCGCTCGAAGAGCGCGCCGAAAGGATTCCTCACGAGCGGCGGCCCTCGCGTCGAGACTCCATCCCGCCGGCAACGAACGCCAGGACACCGCCGGTCAGCAACGCGTAGCCCGCCCCCCAGTTGAGCCAGATGCCAGACACTATGGCCGCGAAGCCTCCAATCGACAACCACGCGGCATAGGTCGGCACGCGTCCATTCTCAGCAGAGATGGATGATTAGCCAATTTCTAGTTTCGAAAATCAGGAACGGTGGTTCCCAACGGCTCCGGGAACCAAGGGAACTGAGGGAACCGGCCTTCAGCGTCGCGACAGAACCTGCCGGATATAGTCGGCAAATTCCATGTGCCGTTGGCTGGCTTCAGACTGGAGCGAATCGAACAGATGTTTCGAGACGCGGATGGATAGCTGCGTAGACCCTTCAGGTCCACCGACGACTGGAGGGCGCCCACGCTTCGATGAGGTCGTGAGCCCCTGCCGTTCGTAGATCGACGGTGCGTCGTCGTCGGTCATGTAGCTACACGGTTCCCTGAGTTCCATCGGTTCCCGGAACCGACTGGAACCGGGCGCGGAGTTCGTCTAATTCGCGCTGGGCTCGTAGATAGTTCCCGTGTGCGATGTCGCGCTGATAGCGCCAAAATTCAACGGAACCAGGTTGATCGTCGCGCGTCGTCTGGCGAATCGCTGCGATCACGCTTTCAGAAAATCGACGCATGTCTGCCGTTGTACGCTGGCGCGAAATATTCGGAACGCGTTCGTCTCTTGGCAGATACAAGCGATTGATCCGTCGCGCCCATCCCCAACGCGCGACCCATCGCTGCCGCTCGGTCAGTCTCGGCACTGGAATCGTGTTTGTCATGTCGTTATCAGCCCTCTCGTTTCATAAATCGACGGTCCGGACGACTCGACCGCGCCGGCCGCAATCGCATCGTTCCGCGCTTCCCACGCGAGGCAGCCCGCCATCGCGGCATCCATCTTCAGCGGCGAGTCGGCCCGCTCCTTCCGGATGATCCAGAGCGGCTTCCCCTGCTCGTCGCGTGCCGGCAGATCCTCCCGCCGGGCGTTGGCGATGTGTCGTGTCAGGTTGGCATCGCCGGAGTGCGTGACCGCGCCGGTTTTCATGGCCGTGTCGTAGGCACGCAGAGCTTCCGCCATTTGGCGTCGGCGGTTCGTCCACCACTCGACAACGCGGTCCTCGCCGAACTTCGCCGTCCAGGCCTTAATCCAGTCGCGCCAGTACGGCGGGTCGGCGTAGCACCGCCACACCTGGAACCGTTCGAAGAGGTCGCAGACCGTCGCGTCGACCTCATGCTCCGGTACCTGCCACTCAGGCGCGTCAGGGTTGCGCTCGACGGTCAAGGGCTTCTCCCAGAGCCCCGCCAGCCACTGGTAGCCGCTGGCCACCTCCGTAGCCACAATCGCCGTGGCATCGTGGAACAGCGACCCATCGAGCCCGAACACGATCAGCGCCCCACGCGCGACCTCTGTTCCCGGCCGCGCCAGTTCCCGCCAGCGCGGTACGTCGAACGCCTGCGACGAGGACTGCACCAGCCGATTGAGCCACACGCGCTCCAGATAGGCCCGGTCAGCGGTCGGGTCGCGGAACTGGTCGACGATCCCCTCGATGTCCGACCACACCGCCACCGGTCCCGACGCCTCCCGCACCGCCGCGTGCAGCCCGGCCTCGGTCGTCAGGTCGTGCTCGCCCGCCTGCCGGTGGAAGTAGAACAGGCGCGAGTCCCGTACGCGGCCATCCGCCACGGCCCGTGCATACTCCATCGTCGCCTCCGCCACCGAACCGGTCCCGGGCTCCGGCGCCGTCGTGGTCTCCAGCGACCAGGCATCCGCTCGAAACCGCTTCGGCACGTTGGCCAGCATCGTCCGGTGCGCTCGCACGAGGCGCGGCAGCGTGAATCTGTGGACTTCATCGAAGTGCTGAAAGGTCGTGCGCGCACCGTCGCGGGCATCCGGTGCCGTCGCCAGCGGTACCGCCTTCCCGCCGCCCTTCTTCCGCTCGATGCGCTCGAGCCCGATGTCGAAGTCGTCAGCGAGGAGCGACTGCTCGAGAATGACGCGCAGCGCCCCGTAGGCCAGTTCTTCGGACTGCTCCTCGGTATAGGCGACGAGCGGAATGTACGGGTCAGACACCGGCCCGCCGATCGGCTCGCCACCGGCTGTCCACCCCGTGCACCGGACGGGCCCCTCCGCGTGCAGCTCCACGGCCGCGATCCACGCGGCAAATTCCGTCTTCGCCGTGCCCTTCCGCAGCGACAGCCCGGCCCGCTTGAACCGACGGCGGCCGGCCTGCTCGTGCGACGGCGGGTATACCTCGTAGAGCCGGTACAGGAACGCGCGCTTCTCGTCGTCGAGGACCGCCGGCTGCCCGCGCAAGTCGCCCGGACCAAACACCAGGTTCTGCTCGATGAAGTCACAGACCTGCGGCCCGAGGGTCGGCCACCAATGCCCAGGCTCATCGACCGGGACCGTCAGAATCACGCGCGCGCCCCTGGCACCATCGACAGCACATGCCGCGGGTCACCAACCGGACGGGGCGGCAACACACGCCGCACGGGCGTCACCGGCGCATCCGCTCGAGACGGGGCATCCGCCTGCCGCGCTACGAGCGCGAGCTGCTTCACTAGCCCCTGAAACGTCCGTGAGGCCGCCAGCCGGTTACTGGTCGACTCCAGCGGATCCAGCGCCCGCCCGAGTGCCTGCTCGGCTAGCACCACCAACTGGTCGTCCGTCGCGTCCAGGGCATACTCCCGGCGCACCGTCGCCGCCCAGTCGCTCGGCTTCGTGCTGACGTTCACCGAGGGCGTCCGACCCGCCTTCGCATCCCGCCGGGTGTCGGCCAGCTTGCCCGCCGCCATCCACCGCTGCACCGTCTGCCGCTGCACGTTCAGCCGGGACGCGATGTCGACCGGCGCCAGCCCCAGATCGGCCAGCCGCTTCGCCTCCTGCTCGACGAACTTCCATTTGCGTGTGCGCTTCATTTGTTCATGCCCTGGAATTGTACAGACCCCCGGGTTGCGGACCCG
>CAYZBB010000181.1:0-11310 GCA_964476495.1 uncultured Actinomycetes bacterium
ACGGATCGAACGCCTGACGGGCCCGCTCGATCATCGCATCGCCGGACAAGCCACGAAGGCCAGCCAGGTCGAACTGATCGGCGCGGGACTCGGCGACCTGCACGGTGCCCCAGCGGGCGCGGGACTCGGCGACACGCTTCGCACGCGCCTCCTGCTCCTCGATGGCGGCCAGGTTCGTGCGGACCTCGGCGGCCTCGGTGTCGAGCGCATCCCAGCGGGTCTGCTGCTCGTCGTTGAGGTTGGCCTCGCCAGCCTCGGTGTGGAGGGAGCGGTACTCGGCGTCAATCGCGGCGAGCCGGTCCCTGAGAATCTGCGGGTTAGGCATGGGCCTAGCCCTCCTTTCGGGAAGTGATGAAACGCTCGCGCCGTTGCGCGGGCGTCAGGCCCCCGGAGTGGGTCGGACCCGGCTCAGCGGTGGTATTGCGTGCGGCTCCCTCGGTCGATGCAGTGCCCGTCGGCGGCTGCTCCTCGCGGTGGAGTGCGGATCTGGTGTCACGGGCGCGCGCCAACTCGTCCACCCGTTCTGGTTCGACGTGGCGCAAGCTCGCGTAGTAGGCGTCCGTCATCGAACGAACAGCGGCAGTGGACGACGGGTTCGCCGGGAACGTCACCGGCCCGAACTCGTAGAGCCGAACCTCCTTGATCGTCCGCTCCGGCAAGCCCTTCGGGTTGTCCCTGCTCGGCGCCGGGGCGTCGTCCCACTCGTCCTTCACGACCCGCATACGCATTGAGGATCCATACACGCCCGCCTTCAGCCCGGGCAGCAAGTCACGGTTGTAGGACGTGTCGAACAGTGCCACGTCACCCACCGGGGAATCGTCGTCCTCGCGCAAGTCCTCGATCTGCCCCAGAACCTTGTTTCCGATCTGCGGGTCAAAGCCGTGATTGAACAGGACCTTGATCTGGCCGCGGGACTCCTCGATGGTCTTGGCGAAAGCCCCCGGAGCGGTGCGCTCCATGAACTTGCCCTCCCACACCGAGTCGATTTCGTACCAGCGATCGAACGCCGAAAACCGGACCTCCATCGTGGGCATGGCGCTGTCGTCGGCGTCCTTCGCCCGAACGGTTTCAGAGACGGCGCGGACCACTTCAAGATTGGGCAGGCTGTCCACCAGTCACCCCCTGCGGTGCGTTGTTGGTAGTGGGCTGGTCGCCCCATGCGACCGGCTCCAAATCCTCGATCTGGCGAACCTCGTTCACCGTCCGCCACTGATTGCGCAACGCAAGCTCGTGCGCCTGGTAGCGCTGCAACGTGGTCGCCTCCAGCAGCGCGTCACGCTCAACCCGAACAGTCAGCGTGGAAGGCGGAAGGAGTTGCGTATAGACCCGATCGAGCCGCCGCAACCACTTGTTCATCGCCAACACCAACAGGTCTTGGCGGCGATCCACGACGTTCGCGTAAGTCATCGAGCCGCCCGACTCGTAACCCATCACCTCAGCCCAACCAGGCCCGAACATGCGGGCGCACTGCGCCTCGGTCGCGTTGATCGTCTGGAGGAACTGCGACTCCTCCGGGTTCACTTGGATCGCGTCGAACTTCCAGCCCTTGCCCATCACCAGCGGCTCGCGTGAGCCATGCACGGTGGACATGAACGCAGCCTTAGCGGCCTTGATCTGATCCTTGTTCAAGTCGGAATCGTTCAACAGCGCCCCCGACGGGTGTGCCCCATCGGTGAACCACTGCCGCCCGAACTGCGTCGACGACAGCGAGACGCCGATCGTCGCCGCATGGGCGCCCACCATCGACAAGCCAAGCAGCCGACCAGGGACCGGATTCACCCGCCAATGGCGGAACGTGCGAACCTCGTCGCCCGTCAACTTGCGGCCCTTGACATACCAGTCGACCGAGCCGCTTGAGTCTTGCGCCCGAACGTCGTCGGGGTGGAACAGGTCGACGGTGCGAGCCAAGCCAGTCCGTGTGTCCCAAGACATCTCTTTGCCGTAGGTGTTGCCACGCAGCAGCCACGACAAGATCAGCCGGTAAGCCCAATCCTCACGACCCGAACCGTCCCCGCCGGGATCCTCCAGATTGTCGGGGACGCTGCCATTCGACCGCTTGCCGTTGCGGAACACCGCCACCGGCAACTCAGACGCCAGAGACGCGATCGTGTCAGCCACCGAACGAACCGCAACCGACTGCAACGAAGTCTCGCCAGAAGCCGGGTCGCCCACATTGGCGAACGTCCCAAACCCCTGCACAAACGCAGGCGGCAAAGTCAGCGAACGATCCTCAGCAGCCTCAGTCCCAGGGCGGCGACGAAAGAGCAAACTCACGAGTCACCCCCCGCCTTCCGATGCACCACGAACGACAAGGCGAGCACGCACGCGCCACCGACAATCAGCGCCCACGCGCCGAACAACAGGAAGCCGCCCAGAATCATGAGCAGCAAAGCAACCGCCTCCAGGGCATCCCAGAGCATTGGACCCCCTCAGCCGATATTCGCCAGCGGGTCATAGGCCGCCTCTTGCGCCAGCCAATCGCCCGCAGTCGCAGCCACCAACGGCGCCACGTCAGCCGAGGAACGCCCCCGACCCCAAACCCAAAGCCCCTCATCGGAGGCGGTGCGCTTCGCACCAGCAGCCGCCGCCGCAGTCAGCTCGCGCTGGCCCAGATGAACCACCTGGCCGGCACCCACCCGCGAAACGAACCGCACGCACGCACTCGCGTAGTCGGCTTTCGACAGGACGTGAACAGTCACGCCCGCGTCCGTCAGATCAGGCACCAACGACTCGGCAGCCGAACCGGCAACCACCCACAGGTCGAGCCGACGTTTCGCCACGATCGCCCGGCAATGCGGCACCACCCAATCGACGCCAGGCCGATAGTCGAGCACCCCGCCAGACGACGTGATTTCGACGTGCGAACGACCGTCAGCGGTCAGGCCAGCAGCCAACAGGCAGGCGTGAGACGACATCGGCGACACGTCCAACACGAACACCGGCTCGCCCACGATCCGCGAGGACGCATCCTCACAAGCGCGCCACGCCGTCGACTTGAGCACCTTCCAGCCGCCGCTCAAGTCGTCCCAGATGCCCAACGCCTCACGCCGGAAGTCATCGTCGGGCAGCAGCTTCAACAGCCGCAGAATCGCCTTAGCGGGCGTCCGGCGCGGATAGGAAGGGTTAGCCTCCCGCCACGCTGAACGATCATCAGAAGCCGCGCCAGGGTCCGCGCTGAACTCGATGAACACCACGCCCTCGGAGTCGCCCGCAAGCGCCTCGGTCCGCAGGTTCGTGAACACCTCGCCGGGGTCCGTCGGCTTCGGCGGCGTCCCCGTCAGAATGATCTGCGGATTCTCGGCCTGGTTCATCGTCGGCGCCAGGTCGGCCATCGCCGCCTCGGTCAGAATCTGCGCCTCGTCCAGCACGATGATCCGCACCTTGGCGAAGCCACGAATCGCGCCACGCTCACGGGCAGCGAACACGATGCGCGACCCGTTGCGGAAGCCGATCGACTCGTTGCCGGCGCCGGAGAAGATGTCGTCAGGGTCAACGTGCGGCGCCAGCTTCTCACTCAGCGCGATCGACTTCAGCGCGTTGAACGTCTCCCGCGACACCTTGAACCGGTGAGCCGTCCACACCACCGTCGTGCCCGGATTCTTGATGCACTCCGCAAACACCAGAGCACCAATCAGGTACGTCTTGCCAGCCTGCCGCGGGATCGAAATCACCACCGTGTCGGCGGCGTAATCCCCGGTGCAGTCCTTCGCCAAGATGCAGCGGGCGATGCCTTGCTGCCACAAGTCCAGCCCTAGGCCGACCGTCTTACAGACAGCGAACGCCGACGGGAAACCCGACGACACGATGCCATCCGGCAGGACGACATGCCGCGCCTCAGGTAGCAGTCCATTCCTCATCGGGGAGAGTGCCCGCGTTGCCAACGTCGTCCCCGTTCTCAGCCGCGTCCAACGCCTCAAGCTCATCGCGGAGATCCCGCAACTGCCGAGCCATCGCAGCCCGCGCCGCATCGTTCTCCGTGCGATCAATCGCCCGCGCCAAGTTCCGCATCAGCGCCACAAGCAACTCCCTCGGCGACCCATCCAGCGCCTCAAGCACGCTCATGGAGCCACCCCCGGAAAAAACGTCGTGAGTAAATGTCAGGAGTCGGGGTGAGTAAGACGCCCCGCTTTCAAAGAAATCACGCCCTGACTAGGGCTTTTGCGCTGACCCTCTCGCGGGGGTGCCGCCTTCCTACCCTTTCCTTTGCCGTCTCGTGGTGCGCAGTGATGAATTACGCCCACCAGTCACGCGATGATTGGACGGTGGGCAGCTTGCCTTGCCGCAGCAGGTTGCCGAGGGTGGCGCCGGCTGATCGGTTGCATGTGCGGTGCTCGGGTGCTGAGTCTGTGCCATCGCCACCGAGCACGGCGTCGTTGCCGTTCGCGTGGCCGAGGTCCCAGTCGTCGCCGTGTGCTACCAGCCCGCCGCACTTGGCGCAGGCGACGGGGCCTACGTCTCGCAGGTGTGCGGCCCATCGCTTGCGTCGTTGCTGATGCTGCCAGCCCCGACCCTTGCCCACGGTCCCCCCGTTAGGTTGCGCTCCTCGCCCCCGCCGTCATTGCTAGACGTGGGCGAGGGGGATATGGGTCGAGCCCCCCGCTTGTGGCAGGGGGCTCGGCTTGGCTCATGCTTAGCGGTGCAGAGCGGGTAGCAGTGAGGCTCACCGGACAAGGGGCACACTTCTGCTAGGTGTCACAGTACCAGATTGAGCGGCGTTGACCAGCATCACGACGCGCATATCCCCGTGTCTTTGACCCGCAGCACGTCGACCACGTGGAAGGTGTGAGCCTTGCCGTGAACGATCAGGTTGCCATCCCCGTCCACGGCTTGCGATAGGTAGCCGCGCTCCACCCATTTGCGCAGCGTGGCGGGCTGCACGTCGAACGCTTGGGCGATCTGCGCCGCAGTCATCGGCTCCTGCTTGGTGATCGCATCCCGCAGGCCCATGCGCGCATCGCGTGACGTGCGGGTGCATGTGTTGCACGTCCAGTACCCTGAGCCTTCGTCAACCATGCGGCCACTCGGGCAATGCTGGCAGCGTGGCCGATACGCCTCCCGCTCCTTCAACACCGCCCGGCATTCCTTGACCAGCCCGGCCACGTCCTCGGCCATCTCGGTCACCCACTGCTGAGCGAGCACCCAGACGACGTGACGCAGCAGCCAGCCGCACTCGCCGGCCACGGTCGGCAGGTCGTCGGGATCCACTACCGTCTCGCCCTCGTCCAGCATCTCGCCGTGAGCCAGCCGCACCCACGACGCAAGGGTGGTCACGATGCCACGAGACGACACGTGAGCGATCGGGTCATCGAGGTACGGCCCGCGCCTGGTCAGGTCGATCACCGAGACGTTGACCACCGAACGCTCGGCGGCAGGTGTGGCCCCATGACCATCCCCGATGCGCTCACCACGCAGCAGGTAGGACACGGTGACGGCCATCTCGGGCAGGTCTCGCAGCGCATCCCGCAGCCGCTTCTCCTGCTCGGGGTTGAGCCAGTCGGCGCGGTCGGATCGGTCACGGCGGTGCAGCGGGGTGAGTTCGCGCTTGCCCGGGTCGTGCCGGTCACAGTCGCAGAAGGGGATCGGGTGGCCGGTCTCGTCACACAGCGGGATCACTTCGCGTAGCTCCCTTGGTCGGTGTAGTCGGATTCGTCGAGGTCCCACACTTCGCGGGCGAGTCCAGATCGCTCCGGCCCGAGCACCGTGTCATAGCGGCAGTCCGGGCATCGGATGGCGGTGAGCGACCCGAGCACCACTCCGTCACGTCGGGCGGCTTGGTTTGATACCGCATTGGCGTAGGACTTGGGTCGCCGGAACGGCACCACCTCGCCGGGCTCCGACCAGATCACGCCCCGGTTGTGCTGCGCTGGCTCGATCGACCCGCACGCACGGCAGCATTCGGGCGGCATGTGGAATCGGATCGATGATGGCGGCGGCACTTCCCACCCTTTCCACTCGACTCGGTGGCCGTCCCACCGCGGCGGAAGGTCGTTGGCGCGGTCGTCCGTTGGCAGGGTTCGCTGAGCGGTCACTTCGGCGGCTCCTTCTCGCGTGGGCATCTGCTGGTCGCCGGCTTGCCAGCTATGACGATCCAGAATCCGCGCCAGAATCCGCGCCAGATCGTGCGGAAACTCTCACTCACGACTGCCCTCCCTTCTCACGTGGGCACTTCCCTGGCTTGTCAATGGGCGCGGTCCAGGTGGCGCCGCATGAGCAGCCGAACCACTCCCACCGCGGCTTGGCGTTGTCCCACTTGGAGGCGACGAGTGCGTGCGTCTCGCTCACCGGGTCACGCTCCCCGGCTGCCACACGTCGGGTCTCGGCCCTGCGCAGTGGCAGAAGAAGCCACAATCCGCGCTAAATGCGTTTACCTGCCCGTCTGCGGGCTCAACCGGCTCGGGGGTGGCCTCGGGTTTGGGTTGGGGGTGAAGCGGCCATGACGGGGGCGTGAAGCTCAACTCGCAGCCATCGGGGCCGTGGAGCCACATAAGCCCCGGCTTGCCATTGAGCGGCACGGTGGTTAGTAGCGGCTCGGCGGTGATCCTCGGCCTGCCGAACTCAGAGCTGATCTTGTCAGCCTCCACCATCCCGGCCCGGTATCCCTCGGCGTACTTGCCCTCGCACGCCTGCCCATAGCCTTCGCGGTAGCCCTCGTCCTTCGCGGCGTCGGCAACGCGGGCGAGGTGCTCGGCCCAGGGCGCGGTGTCGAACGGCAGGCCATACCCCGACGAAAGCATCATCACGTCCTCGCGGCCACGGATGGCGGCGAACTCAAAGCCCTTCCACCACCTTTCGCCCATCTTGATGGTCAGCCGCTCAATCTCGGCGCGTAGTTGCTTCTTGCTGGTCATGGGGTGGTCCCTTCGCTGATGTCGTGGGCGGTGGCGATGGCGCGGATCTGCGCCACCATCTCGGGCCGGGCGGGTAGCGCGGTCGTGTCCTGCTGGTGGGTGCCGTCGGCGATCGCGGCCCGGGTGGCGCGGAGCCAGCCGAGATAGCCAGCCGCGTCGAGTCCTGACGGGGGTTCGGGCATGGGCGTCTGCTCGATGCGCTTCTGTCGGATGCGCCTGATACCGGCGATGATGTGGCCCGGCTCGATATAGCGGGCGCGTCCGGGTTCTAGCGGGAGCGCGGCGAGTTCGGCGACGGCCTGCTTGGCGTCGTCGTAGCTATGGGCGGCGAGGATGAGCACGAAAGCGTCTGGGCTGAACTCGTCCATGGCTTGCGACGGGCAGAGGGCTTTGACGAGGCGGCAGAGCTTCACGGCTTCGGGGCGGTTCATGCGATGATCTCCCCTCGGATGGTGAGCCCTGCGGCTTCGGCGGCGTCGGCGGCTTGGGCGCGTGCCATCGCTCGGGCGAACAGGTCGTCTGTCTCCTGCTGGCGTCGGCTCTTGCCGTTGGTGCCGTTGCGGCGGGCGTCGTCGGCTGCTCGGCGCATCCAGTTGCGCCAGGTCGCATCCCAGTCGGCCTTGACGCCGCGCTGGCCTGGTTGGGCGGTCCAGTGGTCGACGAATCGGGCGTGTTCGCGGCGAAGGTCGAGGGTTGGCGCTTCCTCGAGGATGGCTTGGCGTGACCCCTCGGATGGCACGAAGTCGTCTGGGAGTCGGCGTCCGCGCTTGCGCGGCGCGCTGTCGGCGCCTACAGAAGTAACCACCTCATCACCATCACCATCACCATCACCATCACCATCAGCGATGGGGACACGACGAGCACCCGATGGGGTCACGTCGTGTACACGATGGGGACCCGATGGGGTCACGTCGGGAGGGGTGGGGCAGAACTCGCAGGTTGGGTCCACGATTCCGCGGCCCTCGTGCCATCGTCTGTGGTTGCCGAACCGGGGCGCGGCGGCGGCGTGGGCGGCGGCCTCCGCGTCGCGGCAGCCTGGGTAATCGCAGGTGGTGAAATAGCGCTTGTCCGTCCGCTGATGGGTGGTCAGGTTCGGGACGGTGATCCACCCGCCGCCGCGGACGATCAGGCCCGCGGCTTCGATTTCATCGAGTAGCGCGGGGACGTTGGTGTCGTCGGCTGGCAGGATGCGGAGCTTGAGTTGGCGCGGCTTGTCCTCGACGTGGCCGTTGTCGCAGGCGTAGCACCACAGTCCTTGGAACAGGAGCCGGGCCAGGGGTGATGTTTCCACCACGTCGTCGTCGGTGAAGAATGACGGGTGCAGGGCTCTGATTTTCGGCATCAGAGCCTCGCGGTTTGGGTAGGATGGGTCATACGCCCGATGCCTCCTGTGGTAGCAGTGATGGCAGACGGAATAGGCTCCCGGCGGGTGTTCCACCACCCACGGGGGCCGCTTTCGCGTCACCCACCATTCTAGCGCAGTGACTAGGCGTTTTGCTGCGCGTGTGGCCGTGGGTCATGCGCACCTCCTGAGGGTTTCTGGGTCGGTTCGGATGCGCTGCGCCAGGTCGGCGTGGCCGTGTCGGTTGAGCCATTTCAGGGCCGACTCGCGGGATTGCCAGCCGCACTGCTGTGCGGCATGCTCGGGGCTTTCTCCGGCGTCGAGGAGCATGGCTAGCTCGGCGGCTCGGTGTCCGCGTCCGGTGGGGTCGGGGGCGGTGGCGGGCTTGGCGGCGGGGTTGTCGATGCCGTGGGGGCCGTGGCCGTCGTCCCAGGCGAGTGGCGGCGCCCAGCCGTGGCGCTGGGCGGCGAGTGCTGCTCGGAGGGATTGGGTGCCGGTTTGGGGCTGGTCCCACAGGTCGTCATAGAGGGCCATGACGCGGGCCCTAAGGGCGGCTGAGACTTCCCCGTCGCCTCGGAGGATGGCCCGCACGCGGGTGCGGCTGCGCCCGAGCTTGGCGGCGAGCGCCGGCCCGGTCCAGCCGATCGCGGCGAGGGCTTGGAGGCGTCGGCGGGTGCCGGTGCCGTCCACAAATCCGACGCGCTGCTGGGCGACGGGGACGGGTTTGGCGGCGAGGATGGCTTGGGCGGTGGGGCGTTGCACGTCGGTGACCCGGCCCGATTCGATGTTGCGGAAGGTGGCTTGTGGGACGCCGGTCACCCGCTCGATTTCGGCTGTGCTCATCCCGGCGGCGCGGAGCCGGGCGAGGTGTGCCCGGACGGGTCCGCCGGGAACCTTGGCCGAGCGTCCGTTGCCGTGGACCCATTTGTACTTGCGGGCGACGGCGGTGGCGGTGTCGGTGCAGTCGCGGCAGCGGCAGCCGTGGCGGACGTAGCAGGCGCGTGCGCCGGCGGTGTGCCGGGTGCATGTGTGGTCGGGTCGGGGGTGGTCTGCTGGTCGGCCGGTCATTCGGCACCGTCCCGGGTTTCGATGATGCGGTCCAAGCGGATGGTGTCGGTCCAGCTGTACCCGGTTTCGACGGTGACGCTGCAGCGGTTGACGCGCACGACCTTGTGCCAGCCGAGGCTGGTGCGCACGAGGCTGCCTGGTTGGAGGCTGGCCAGGTCGCGGGGTGCGGCGGCGTCACGGCGGGCGATCGTCAGGCGTCCGGTCAGCCGCTTCACCTCCAGGTCGGCGTCGGCGGACTGCTTCCATGCGTCGGCTGCCCGGTCGTAGGCGGCGAACCGGCGGGCCTCGGCCTTGGAGTTCGGTATGCGGCGGATGCCGGACGCGACGGCGATGTCGTCGCCGAGGATCCCGCCGGCGGTGCGGTCGAGCTGTTCGGCGCGACGGCGGGCCTCGGCAGCTGTGGTGGTGGCTACGGCGAGGGCGGCTTCGAGCTCGGGGATGGTGGGGCGCTTCATGCGGACTCCCCGAAGTCGATGGCGTCCTGACCTGTCGCCTTGCACCACAACTCGGCGGCGTGACGCTCAGGTTCGGGGCAGTCCGGATGATGGCCGGAGGTCGCTTCGCGCTGCGCACGGATGAAGCACAACCGGTCATGCAGCTCCATCGCCGGATCGGCGGAGGCCAGGACTTCGGTCGCTGACTTGCGGAACGCGTCAAGGTGGCTGACGCCGTGGCAGTAGCGGTCTGGTGCATTCCAGCCGACACACACCGCGCTGTGCCACCAGAGAGCGAGCGATGATGGCTTCACAGTGCTCCTCCAAACAGGTCGGGTTGGCATCGGCAGTGACCCTCGCCCTGCCCGCAGGTTGGGCAGTTGTCTGGGAAGCTGATGGGCGTGATGACTTCGCCGACGGTGAGTCCTTCCCTTGCGGCGGCCTGGAGTTCAGTGAGGGTGAGTGGTCCGCCGGTGTGTTGGAGGGTGCCGTGGGGGCATTTGTCGCCGCCGTGTTCGGGCCAGTCGTCGATGAGGTAGCAGTCGCAGCCGGTTGCGCCACACCATTGGACGCCGACGAGTTCGATCCACTGCCCGTCGCAGCGCCAGCCCTCGAGGCGGATCAGCCCTGAGCCGAGGCGGACGGCGTTGAGGGTCAGGGGTGTGGTGTGGACGTTCCCGGCGCAGGCGTGTCTCACCCTGAGGTTGAGGGTTGTCATGACGCCTCCCCGGTCAGGTCGAGAGCGTCCTGCGCGAGTCTGTTCGCCGCAACCTCGCACCATCGCTCCTCGGCCTCGATGAGCACCGAGCGGACACCGGAGGCCTTGGCCGCTACTCCGACAGTGCCGGAGCCGGTGAATGGGTCGAGGATGGCATCCCCAGGCCGAGCCCCGGTTAACTCGATGATGCGACGCAGCAGCCGCTCGGGCTTCTCTGCCGGGTGCCCGTTAGGCTTGTGGCTGCCAACCTTGATGCGCAGCACGTCGCCCTGTGAGCGGTCGCGCTGGATGAATCCCTCGCGGGCCAGGACCAAGCACAGTTCGTACTGCGAGCGCAACTGCTGAGGTCCGGCTGGGCCGATCCAGTCCTTATCCCAGATGAGGCAGGACGCCGAAGCGATCCTCGCGTCAATGGCTGCCCGCTGCATGACTGGCAGGGTCCGCCAGTTGCCGAAGGTCCAGATTGAGCCGGTGTGTGGGATTAGGTCGGTGACGAGTCGATACCAGGCCGAGAACCAGTGGGAGGCGTTCATCATGTCCGCCCACCCGTTGACCTTGCTTCCCTTCATGGATGAGCCCGCGTTGAGGATGTACGGCGGATCAGTGACGCAGTGGGCGAACGACTCGCGCTCAAGCTCGGGCAGCACGTCGAAGGCATCCCCGTGGTAAAGCGTCACCCACGGGTCTTGGTAATACGGCTTCACAGCGCCTCCCCGAACAGGTCCAACTGCTCGCCAGGCTCGACTTCCTGCTCAGGCATGGTGGCCTTGGTCTTGTCGCTCATTTCGGGTCTCGTTTCGCGCTGGTGTGGACGTTCCCGGCGCAGGCGTGTCTCACCCTGAGGCTGAGGGTTGTCATGACGCCTCCCCGGTCAGGTCGAGGGCCAGGAGTCGGCCCATC
>CAYZBB010000182.1:0-11107 GCA_964476495.1 uncultured Actinomycetes bacterium
CGGTGCCGCCGGAGGAGAGCAGCTCCTTGGACGAGCGGATCCGGGACAGGTTCAGGCCGGCGCCGGAGCCGCCCTTGAAGATCAGACCCTCCTCCCGGTACCAGTTCAGGATCGAGTCCATCGTGTCGTCCACGGACAGGATGAAGCAGGCCGAGACCTGCTGCGGGGACTGGGTGCCCACGTTGAACCAGACCGGGGAGTTGAACGCGAACACCTGGTGCAGCAGCATCCAGGTCAGCTCGTGTTCGAAGATCTGCGCGTCCTGCTCGGTGGCGAAGTAGCCGTGCTCGACGCCCGCCCGGGTGTAGGTGGACACCACCCGGTCGATGATCTGCCGCAGGCTGGCCTCGCGGGCGGGGGTGCCGACGGCGCCGCGGAAGTACTTGCTGGTGACGATGTTGGTCGCGTTCACCGACCAGAAGTCGGGGAACTCGACTCCGCGCTGCTCGAAGTTGACGGTGCCGTCCCGCCAGTTGGTCATCACCACATCGCGGCGCTGCCAGGTCACCTCGTCGTACGGATGCACGCCGGGCGTCGTATACAGCCGCTGCAGGGTCAGTCCCTGCCCACCGGCATCGGACGTCGCGTCGGACACCGCGGCAGTCTTGGCCTTGCGGGCCTTGGACCCGTTCGGCACGGTGCCGTTCGATCCGTTCGCCGACCCGGGCACCCCGATGGTCTCGGTCATGCGCTTCCTTCCCCTTGAAGCAATACATGGACAAGTCGAGATAGGCACCTGACCCACCGGCGAGGCACCTGCTGGACGTCTGATTCAGTTGACGGTGACCGGCGGTGACCGATCGGAGGTCTCGTTCTCGCTGCCGTTGCCGACGCTGTGTTCACGCATGCTGGCGATCTCGGCCGCGAAGTCGTCTGCCGAAGTGAACGACCGGTAGACCGACGCGAACCGGAGATAGGCGACCTCGTCCAGTTCGCGCAGCGGTCCGAGGATCGCCATTCCGACGTCCTGGCTGGCGATCTCGGCCTGTCCCGACCCGCGTACGGTCTCCTCGACCCGCTGCGCGAGCTGCGCGATGGCGTCCGCATCGACCGGCCGGCCCTGGCACGCGCGGGTCACCCCGGCGATCACCTTGGTGCGGCTGAACGGCTCGGTGACCCCGCTGCGCTTGACCACCGACAGCAAAGCGCCCTCGAGGGTGCTGAACCGGCGCCCGCACTCCGGGCAGGAGCGTCGGCGCCGGATCGACTGGCCGTCGTCCACCTCGCGCGAGTCGACGACCCGGGAATCCGGATGACGGCAGAAGGGACACCGCACGGCGACGACCTCCCTTTCTGTCCCCACCCGACGCCCCTCATGTGGATCGCCGCTGTGGATGGACCGGCCATGTGGATCGTGGTGTGCACGACCCGTGGGTAACCCACCGTTTCTGTGGACAACTACTCGAGACGGTGGCACAACCTGTTGATATCTTACACCCGTGTAAGTACTAGATGTAGGGGTAGACGGTAGATCCGTGCCGATTGATGCGCAAGCCGTCCCCGGCGTGTCGGAATACGTGTCGCCGATCGGGTCCACCACGGCCTATCCCGACGAGGTGGGGACGCGGAGCACCTCACCCACCCGCACCACATCACCGGGCAGATCGTTGATCCCCCGGATGGCCTCGACGACCTCCCGCGGATCCCGATCGGGGGCGGCCGCCGACGCGATCGACCAGAGCGTGTCGCCCGGCCGGACGGTCACGTCGACCAACTCCGACGCAGCGCCGACCACCGCACCGGCGACCAGCCGACCGACGGCCAGCGCGACGGTCGCCGCGACCAGGACCGTCAGTGCCAGCCGTCCCCAGCGGCCGATCCGGTAGCCGGCCTCGACCTCGCGCGCCGCCGGCTCAACGATCCGCTGCGCCGACCTCACCCGCCGCGCCGACTCCGAGGACCAGTTCATCCGAGACCGCAGGGGTTCGGGCGCACCGACCTGGCGATCGACCGCCAGGACCGACCGGCCATGCCGGCGACGGCGCCGACGGGCCAGCTCCCGCTCCCGGGCGGCCCTTGCGGCCGCGGACCGGCGTGGCCGACGGCGGCGCACCGCCGTGCCCGCGGAGGCCGGCCGATCCGCCCGCTCGTCCGGCACGTCGACGGTCCGGGCCGGCGGATCTTCGCTCGCCGTCCCGGCCAGCCATCCGGTCGGGTCGACCGGCTGCATCCGCCACGAGCCCTCGTCGGGAGCACCGATACGCACAATCTGCGTTCTCATTCCGCACCTGACCGATCCACCGGGCCGCGGGCCCGGTCTCTCTCACCGTCCGGCGTCCGAACCTGCGTCCCTGCCGGAGCCCGCATTCCTCGAACGGACGTTCTATCGAACGCCTGCTCGAGTTGTACACCGGGGGTCCGACAGTGGGAAGATCGATCGGCGTGTCGATCGAACGCGTGTTTGAATTGTGATGCGCCGGACCCTAGGCTGGTGTCGAACGGATGACCAGCGCTGGTTCAGGAGGGTGCAGCACCATGAACGACGAGTCGACGACGGACCTGACGAACGAACCGGACGACGGGCCGGAGTCCGCCGCGGACTCCAAGGCAGACGGTGAGGTCGTCGATTTCCCCGATCCGGCTCCGCGCCCCGGGCGTGTCCTGACGATGCGCCAGCACAAGATCCTGCAGGTCATCCGGGATTCCGTCGAGCGCCGCGGCTATCCGCCGAGTGTCCGGGAGATCGGCCAGGCGGCCGGGCTCAAGTCGCCTTCGTCCGTCGCCCACCAACTCAAGGTGCTTGAGAAGCGCGGGCTATTGCGCCGCGATCCGAATCGCCCACGCGCCGTCGACATCCGCCCGCTCGAGGAGGCGACACCGGACACGGAGGCGACGAATCCGCTGCCGAGCCCCAGCTACGTGCCTGTGGTCGGGCGGATCGCGGCGGGAGGCCCCATCCTGGCGGAGCAAGCGATCGAGGACGTCTTCCCGCTCCCTCGCGAGATCGTCGGCGAAGGAACGCTTTTCCTGCTCAAGGTGGTCGGCGACTCGATGATCGAAGCCGCCATCACCGACGGCGACTGGGTGGTCGTGCGGCAGCAACCGGTCGCCGACAACGGCGATATCGTGGCCGCGATGATCGACGGTGATGCGACGGTCAAGACGTTCAAGCGCAAGGACGGACATGTCTGGCTGATGCCGCACAACGCGGCCTACGATCCGATCCCCGGTGACGACGCGGTGATCCTGGGCCGGGTCGTCACCGTACTGCGAAAGATCTGAGTCCGCCGCGGCGTCAGGTTCCCCGCTTCTCCACTGGCACACCATCCGCCACGGCCGGTGGGGGAACGGGAGTCACCGGCGCCTGCCCGGTGATCTGCGCCGTCGGCGTGGGCATCGACGCAGTCGCGTCGGTCTCCGTGCCGGGCCGCTTGGCCTTCTCGTCGTCCTCATGCATCGCGCCGACCTCGGACTTGAGGATGCGGAGCGAGCGACCCACGCTGCGCGCCGCGTCGGGCAGCCGCTTGGCGCCGAACAGCAATATGAAGGCGGCGATGATGATCAACCAATGCCACCAGGACAGGCCGCCCATGACTGTGCCTCCTCGTTCTCGGACGACGGTTGCTCCGGCCACTTCCCGTCCCGGCGTACGCCCGAAACCATCCCGTCAGGCTACCCGGACGAGAGGTGCGCTCGGCAGCCTCACGGCCACCGGGACGTCCGGCATCCGATGACCGGACTGCCGCCGGGTTCAACCGGCGGCGGCGAACGGGGCCAACGCCCCCGCCAGATCCGGGTACACCCTGGCCCGCAGGAGCGTGCCGTCCGGTGTGTGCTCCTCGCCCAGGACCGTGCCCTCCGCGTGCACCCGGGACACCAGAGCGCCCTCGCTGAACGGCATCAGCACGTTGACCGCGACCGCCGGATCGGGCAGCGCGGTCGCGATCCGCTCCCGCAGCGCCTCGATGCCCGCCCCGGTCCGGGCGGACACGAACACCGCGCCGGGCAGGACGTGCCGCAGCCGGGTCAGCGCCATTTCGTCGGCGGCGTCGATCTTGTTCACCACGATGATCTCCGGCACGCCAAGGGCATCGATCTCGCCGAGCACCTCGCGCACCGCCGCAACCTGCGCCTCCGGGTTCTCGTCCGCCCCGTCCACCACGTGCAGCAGCAGGTCGGAGTCGGCGATCTCCTCCAGCGTCGATCGGAATGATTCGACCAGCTGGTGCGGCAGGTGCCGAACGAATCCGACGGTGTCGGTGAGGGTGTACACGCGACCGTCGGCGGTCCGGGACCGTCGGGTGGTCGGGTCGAGGGTGGCGAACAATGCGTCCTCGACCAGCACACCGGCGTCGGTGAGCCGGTTGAGCAGCGAGGACTTGCCGGCGTTGGTGTAGCCGGCGATAGACACCGAGGGCACCAGGTTGGCGCGGCGCCGGGAGCGCTTGGTGTCCCGGACCCGGCGCATCTCCTTCAGGTCCGCACGGAGCTGGGCGATCCGCTTGTGGATGCGCCGGCGGTCGATCTCCAGTTTGGTCTCGCCCGGGCCGCGGGAGCCGATGCCGGCACCGGCGGCGACGCGACCACCCCGCTGCCGGGACAGCGCACTACCCCACCCGCGCAGTCGTGGGACCAGGTAGTTCAGCTGGGCCAGCTCGACCTGCGCCTTGCCCTCCCGGGACCTGGCGTGCTGGGCGAAGATGTCCAGGATCAGCGCGGTGCGGTCGACGACCTTGACCCGCAGCTTCTCCTCCAGGTTGCGCAGCTGGCCCGGGGTCAGCTCGCCGTCGCAGATCACCGTGTCGGCGCCGGTGGCCTCGACGATCTCCTTGAGTTCGACGACCTTCCCGGACCCGACATAGGTGGCGCTGTCCGGGTGACTGCGACGCTGCATGACCGCCTCGAGCACGATCGACCCCGCGGTCTCGGCCAGCCGGGCGAGTTCGGCCATCGATTCGTCGGCGGCCGCCGCGGTGGAGGGCGCGCCGGCCCAGATGCCGACCAGCACCACCCGCTCGAGCTGCAGTTTCCGGTATTCGACCTCGGTGATGTCGGTCAGTTCGGTGGACAGTCCGGCGACCCGGCGTAGTGCCGCCCGGTCGGCCAGGTCGCGCTCGCCCCGCGTTTCCTGCTCGAGGTGAAGATCGATCAGGTCCGGGCCGTCGGTCAGGATCGGCGCGCCACCGTCACCGTCGTGGTGAGTGCGCTGTATTCGCAAGGTTGAACCCTCTTTGTCGGCATTGCGTCTGTCGGCATTGCGTTTGTCGGCATTGCGTGATGACTGTTTCAAGCCTGCCACGGCGCAGGCACGGATTTCCGGTTCTTTTCCGCCCGACGGTTCAGCTATGGGCAAACCAGAAGCGCGGGTCGATGCGACCAGCGGCCACGATCACCGCCGGCCCGGTCAGCATCGCCGCGCCCGGCGTGATATCGACGGACACCCGGCCACCCGGGACTCGCACACCCACTCGGCCGGCGGTGCGCCCGGATCGAGCCAGGTACGCCGCCGCGACCGCGACCGTGCCCGTTCCGCACGACCTGGTCTCCCCCACCCCACGCTCGTGCACCCGCATGCTCACCTCGTCCTGGTCGACGATGGTGACGAATTCGATGTTCACTCCACGCGGAAAGATGTCTCGGTCGAAGGCCGGCGGTCGGGTGAGGTCCAGGGCCGCCAGATCGACCTCGTCACGAACGTCCAGACAGACCAGGTGTGGGTTGCCCACGTCGACGGCGACGCCCTTGACGTCCAGACCGCCAAGCATGGCCCTCGAGGGCACGCCAAGGGTGGCCGGGCCCATCTCGACGGACACGTCGCCGCTGACCGGGACATGCGCGACGCGGGTGCCGCCACGGGTTGCGAACGGGATCCGCCCGGCCGGCGCCCAACCGGCGTCGACCAGGTATCGGGCGAACAGCCGGGCCCCGTTGCCGCACATCTCGGCCGCCGAGCCGTCCGCATTGCGGTAGTCCATGAAGAACTGACCGTCGGCGGCGGGAGCGACCCGGATGACCCCGTCGCCGCCGAGACCGGCGTGCCGGTCACACAGCGCACGCACCCGGTTCCCGGTCAGGTCGAGGGTGTCGTCCGGGTCCGGCAGCAGGATGAAGTCGTTCTCGGTGCCGTGACCCTTGAGAAAGGGGGGGCCGGCCTGGTCGTTGGGCACCGCACTAGCCTACGGAGGCGACGGCCACCGCCCGCAGAGCGCGATCCAGCAGGCCGGGGCGGTCCGCGTCCAGGCGGATCATCCGGTGGTCGCGCCGGAACCAGGACCGTTGACGCCGCACGAACCGTCGGGTCGCCGCTGCGGTCGCGTCGACCGCCTGGTCGACGTCGGCCCGGCCGTCCAGCACAGCGAGGAACTGGGCGTAGCCGAGAGCGCGGGATGCGGTCACCCCTCGCCGCAGGCCCTGCGCCTCGAGTCTGCGCACCTCGTCCAGCAGTCCGGCGTCGACCATTCGGTGCACCCGATGTTCGAGCCGCGCGTCCAGACCGGCGGTCTCCCGATCCAGGAGCAGTTGCACCGCGTCGTAGGCGGGCTCGCCATACCGGGGCATGGAGGCGCTGAACGGCCGACCGGTCAGCTCGATGACCTCGAGGGCACGAACGATCTTGCGGCCGTTGGCCGGACCGATGACGACAGCTGCCGGCGGGTCGAGCCTCGCCAGGCGATCTGCCATTGCCCCGGTGCCGAGTGCATCCAGCTCCTGCTGCAGCCGGGCGCGGACGTCCGGATCCGTGGCCGGGAACTCGATGGCGTCCACGACGGCCCGGATGTAAAGGCCGGATCCGCCGACGAGCAGCGGGGTGCGGCCACGGGCCAGGATCTGTTCCACCGCCGCCCGCGCATCACGCTGATAGGCGGCGACGGCCGCGGTCCGGGTGACGTCCAGCACGTCGAGGAGATGGTGCCGGATGCCCCGTCGCTCGTCGGGCAACAGCTTGGCGGTGCCGATGTCCATGCCGCGGTACAGCTGCATGGAATCGGCGTTGACCACCTCACCACCGAGCCGTTCCGCGAGGTCGAGGGCGAGTTCGGACTTGCCGGTGCCGGTCGGACCGGCGACCACCACCAGCCGGCCGGTCACCACCCGCTCCACTGCCACGTCGCCACGAAGTAGCCGACACCGTAAGGAGTTCCGCGATAGAGCAGTTCGGCGGCGGGCGGCGGCTCAGCCCGCGTCAGGTCGGCCAGCACGAGCAACGGGTCGGTGACCGCGAGCAACTGCCGGGCCAGGTCGCGATCCGCGCAGGCCGCGCGAAGTCCGTCGGGATCGCCGGAGGAGAACGCTCGGGCCAGCGCGTCGTCGAACGCCGCGCTCCGGTCGTCACGCTTGCCCGGCGCCTGATCCCCGTGGGCCGCCGCCCCGTCCGCGATGACGAGCAGGCCGACCGGCCCGGCGCCCACGTGATGGCCGATGGCGATCCGGGCCACCTCAGGGTCATCGCCGGTCTCCACCGTCGTGATGCCGGCAGGGACACACGCGCTTCCCGAGGCCCCGACACGGTTGGAGAAGACCTGCGAGAGCAGGGCCCGGCCCACGATGCTCCCCACCGCGAAGGCCGGCCCCGGTCCGGAACGAAGCGGAACGTCGCTGCGGCACAACGGCGACGCCGGCACATCGACACCGGGCGGAAACACGCGGACGACCGAACCGCGGCCCGCGGCGATCAGCACGATCCGGTCGGTACCGGCGAGCGCCCGAACCGCCCGGGTGCAGGCCGCGACCAGTGCGGCCGATTCGGCCGCCAGCCGATCGGCGACGCCCGGCACGAGGAATGGCGCGCCGGGGCACACCGCGGCTGCGACGATCACGACCCGATCACCCCAGCAGGCTAGCGATGCAACGAACCGGACCCCACCCTCGTCCGGCCCAGGGGCAGCGGGCACACTTGACGTGATGTCGGCCACGCCGACGATGGATGTGAACGGGGCGCCACAAGTGCCCGGGAGCCCACGCGGCTCCCTCGAGCGGTAGGAGTGTCCGATCGATGCCTGACGACCTCACGATTACCCCCGATAGCGACTCCCCCGACGATCCGGTTGTTGCCTCCGGCGAACCGCGCCTGCCGGCCGACGAATCGGACCGGTCGACAGACACGGAGGCTCCGACGGAGGCGTCGAACGTTCCCGAGCCGCCTGAGTCTCCCGATATCCCCACCCCGCACCCCGGGGCTCCCTCGACGGTCCCCGAGGTTCCCGACATTCCGGAGATCCCGGACGCGCCGAGCCTGCCGGACGCACCCGCGTCCCCGTCGGGAACGGTGCCGGCGGAGTCGCCCGCGGAATCTGCGCCTGCGGCCTCTGCCGAGCCCGCGACGAGCGACAGTGACAGGGGCTCACCGGCCGGTCGTCCTCCCGGCTCCGCCCGACCCCAGGACCGGCGTGGTCCTCGCCCGCGCGGTGGACGGCCGGGCGCCCCGGGTGGTCGACCGGGTGGCGGGCGCCCGAGCCCGGTTCCGGCCGCGGCCGCCCACCCTCCGGCGCACTCCGCGGTGGTCGAGCCGGTGGTCGACCGGGTCGATCCTCACGAGTGGGGCCGGATCGACGAGCACGGCGCGGTCTACGTGCGCACCGCGGCGGGCGAGCGGGCGATCGGCAACTGGCAGGCCGGCGACGCCGAGGCCGGACTCGCCCATTTCGGGCGCAAGTTCGACGACTTCAACACCGAGATCGCGCTTCTCGAGGCCAGGCTGGCCTCCGGCACCGGGGACCCGAAGGCAACCAAGGCACAGGCGGTCGCACTGCGGGAACAGGTCGAGACGCTCGCCGCGATCGGCGATCTGGACAACGCGGCCGTCCGGCTGGAGATCGTCATCGGCGTGGCCGACGCGGCGATCGCCGGCGCCTCGACCGCCCGGATCGCCGCCCGCAACGCGGCGATCAAGGCCAAGGAGGACCTGTGCGCGGAGGCCGAACTGCTGGCCGAGTCCACGCAATGGAAGGCCACCGGCGACCGGCTGAAGGCGATCGTCGAGGAATGGCGGGCGATCCGCGGTATCGACCGCAAGACCGACGACGGATTGTGGAAAAGGTTCGCCAAGGCCCGGGACACCTTCACCCGCCGGCGGGGCTCACACTTCGCCGAACTGGACAAGCAGCGGGGCGCCGCGAAGGAGGCCAAGGAGGAGCTCATCAGGCGTGCGGAAGCGCTGTCCGACGCCACCGACTGGGGTGAGACGGCGGCCAAATACCGGGCGCTGATGGAGGAATGGAAGGCCACCGGCCGGGCTCCCCGCGACGTCGAGGATGCGCTGTGGGCGCGGTTCCGGGCGGCGCAGGAGAGGTTCTTCTCCCGCCGGAACAAGGTGTTCTCCGAGCGCGATGCCGAGTTCGCGGCCAATGCCGCGGTCAAGGAGAGATTGCTCGCCGAGGCCGAGAAGATCGATCCGGCGACCGGTCTCGAACAGGCCAAGGCCAAGATGCGGTCGGTCCACGAGCGGTGGGAGGCGGCCGGCAAGGTCCCGCGGGAGCGCATCCGTGAGTTGGACTCGAGGCTGAAGGCGATCGAGGATCGGCTCAAGGCGGCCGAGGATCGCCACTGGCGACGCACCGACCCGGAGACCGAGGCCAGGGTGGCGCAGTTCCGGGCACGCGTGGACACCTTCCGGGCGCAGGCCGCGAAGGCGCGAGCGGCCGGTGACGAGCGCAGGGCAAGGGAGGCCGAGGCCCAGGCCCGGCAATGGGAGGAGTGGCTCAGGACCGCGCAGAGCGCGGTCGACCGGTAGGCCAGCCGCGCCTCCGGTGTTGATCCAGGTTGATCCAGGGCGTTAATCGAGGTTGATCCAGGCGCGGCTCTTCCGCTGTTGATCATGGCGCGCTGCCTGCGACACACCGACGATTTCCGCGACACGCCGTGCTGCACGTGGCACCGCGCCATGATCAACTTGCGGAGGGGATCAGCGCTGCGGAGGGATCAGCTCTGCGGAGGGGATCAGCTCGCGAAGGGATCAACTCGCGAGGGGGGTCGGGCGGCGGGGTGGCGGTAACTACCTGCAGGCGCCGGCCGGCTCGGACCGACGCGCAGGCCGGCCCACCGACGGCATGCCCAACCCCACTCCGGGGGTCACGAGCGCCCGCCCCACCTCGGACCGGTCGCCGGCCCGGGTGCGCCGGTGGGTGAGGACTCCCCCGTCGGCGACAAGATGATGCGGCGCGGCCCGGGTCACCCCCACCGTGACGACGTCCCCCGGCCGGATCGGCAGGCCCACCGAGCCGTCGACCGAGCTGTCACCGGCGGCGTGCGGTGCGAAGTGCACCAGCCGCCCGTCCCGCCCGCGGCCGGTAAGCCGGCCACTGCTGCGGTCCTTGCGTCCCTCCCCCGACGAGACCAGGACCTCCACCGATCGGCCGACCAGAGCCTGGTTCTGGGCCAGAGTGGACGCGGTGACGATCTGGGTGAGCCGAGCGAACCGGTCGGCCACCACATCCGGGGGAACCTGGTCGGGCAGGGTCGCCGCAGGGGTTCCGGGCCGCGGCGAGTATTGGAAGGTGAAGGCCCCGGCGAACCGGGACGCGCGGACCACGTGCAACGTCTGCTCGAAGTCGTCCTCGGTCTCACCCGGGAAGCCGACGATGATGTCGGTCGTGATCGCCGCATCCGGCATGGCATCGCGGACCTGATCCAGGATCGACAGATAGCGGGCCGACCGGTAGGAGCGACGCATCGCCCTGAGCACCCGATCCGAGCCGGACTGCAGCGGCATGTGCAGCTGATGGCACACATTCGGGGTCTGCGCCATCGCCTCGATGACGTCGGGGGTGAAGTCTTTGGGGTGCGGCGAGGTGAACCGAACCCGTTCCAGCCCGTCGATCGTCCCGCAGGCCCGCAGCAGCTTCCCGAAGGCCTGCCGGTCACCGAACTGCACACCGTAGGAATTGACGTTCTGCCCGAGCAGGGTGACCTCCAGCACGCCGTCGTCGACCAGCATCCGCACCTCGGCGAGGATGTCGCCGGGTCGGCGGTCGGTCTCCCGGCCGCGCAACGACGGGACGATGCAAAAGGTGCAGGTGTTGTTGCAGCCGACCGAGATCGACACCCAACCGGAATAGTGCGAGTCCCGCTTGGCCGGCAGCGACGTGGGGAAGACCTCCTGTGCGTCAAGGATCTCCACCTGGGCCTGCGGGTTGTGCCGGGCCCGCTCCAGCAGGACCGGCAACGACCC
>CAYZBB010000183.1:0-10997 GCA_964476495.1 uncultured Actinomycetes bacterium
GGATGTTGGCTGATCAACACGCCGATGTCTGACAAGAAGTCAGACGCAAAACACACCTGGTCGGTGGCGAGTCTGATCGGGACGCGGCGTGAGTGCCCCTCTGCTGCGCGGGATGGTTCGTGGCGGGTCCTGGGCTCCGGCAGCGCCGCTGCTGGACCCAGGGCTCCACGAGCCCGGCCTCAAGGGCAGTGAGCTGCTGGCGACGTCAGCTCCTCACCGCGAGACCCCGGCGGCACGCCCGCTGGGGCTGCTGATCGGGAACCTGGGCGCCTGCCAGGCGCCGAGCCTGTACTGCCTGGTCTCCGACGATTCCCCGTCGGTGACCGGCAGCGGCGGCAACGATCCCCTCGCGAACCGGTACGTCGAGGCTCAGGCCGCGTTCCGGGCGCTGGCTCGGGCCTGCGGCTGTGGGCGGTGTCTGGGTGCGGTGGTGCACTTCGATCTGGTCGGCGGCACCGGCCCGGTGCCGGTACGAGATCGGCGACTGTCGCCGATGGGTCGGCGTGGTCGGCTCAGCCCGCGACTGGAGGCGGCGCTGCGCACGCCCCGGAACCGCCTGGGGAGCAGCGTGCTCGAACCGGGGCTCGAGGAAGCATTGCGGCTGGTCGAGGAGCACCCCGATCACCAGCCGACGCTGATCGTGGCGTCGGACTTCCAACTGTTTGACGATGACCCTGCCAGAGTCATCGCGAGGCTGGACCGGTTCGCCGCCGAGCGAGGCAGTGTGCACGCGGTGGTGCTCGGCCGGCCTGTGCCGGGTGGGGTGATCGCTCCGCCGATCCGCACGCATCTGGTGCAGCCGGGCTCCGCTCCGGGGGCGCTGGCGCGGGCGGTCGCTCGTGGCCTGGCCGAGTACCGGTCTGGTGCCGCGATTCTCGACGATCCTGACCCGATCGATCCTGCTGGTTCCCGCGTGGCGGGGCCGGACCGCGCGGCATAGCTCGCGACCCCGCTTGTGGACTATTCCACAACACGCAATTCCCGGGCATAGCCCGTTACCCGTAGCGGTCGCCTCATCAGGGGCTGGCGAGTGTTGATCTCGCTGTCATAGCGGCTATTCCGCTCGCTGTACCGATCTCTTTTCGCCCTATGCGGATTCACGCATAGTACGGCGCATCCCGCAGTACCCGGCCAGGTGGCGGCTCGCTCTTGTAGCGAGTCGCCGCCTGGGCCGGCCCACACCCAAAAACACCTAAGAACCGGGAAGAAAGGCACCACCCACAATGACTGACACAACAAAACACAACACCACCGCGGGACCGCCGGAGCAGCCGCGCCGGTTCCGCACCATCCTGGCCGACCCGCCCTGGGACCTGAACCAGAAGGGCTCCTGGGGAGCTGATGCGCACTACCCGGTGATGACCTTGGAGCGCATCAAGCAGATGCCAGTCGCCGAGCTGGCCGAAGACAATGCGCACCTGTGGCTGTGGGTCACCAACGCCACCCTGCGCCACGGTTACGACGTAGCCGAGGCGTGGGGGTTCACCGTCCGCTCACCGCTGACCTGGATCAAGTTCCGCCTCGGCCTCGGCCCGTACCTGCGCAACACCACCGAGCATCTGCTGTTCGCCACCAAAGGCAGGGCGCCGGTGAAGTTCAAGGCCCAGCCGACCTGGTTCAACGCACCGGTGCAGGACCACTCACACAAGCCGGAAGAGCAGTACCCGCTGATCGAGCGGATCTCTGACGGCCCGTACCTGGAGCTGTTCGCCCGGCGCCGTCCATCGTCCGACGCGGACTGGTCAGTGTGGGGCAACGAGATCGACTCCGACGTCACGCTGCCGGGCTACCCCGTGCCGAGCGACTACCGCACCTCCGTCCGGAAGGCGGCCTGAGATGCCCACGAACAGGCGGAATGACTCCGACAAGAGCGAGCTGGAGAAGATAGTGCGGTCTCCCTTTGAGCGGCTGTTCCACGCCGCCCTGCTGATCCTCGGTGCGGTGATCGCGCTCAACGTGGCGATCGCCTACCTTGGCCCGATCCTGCCGTGGATTATCGGCGGGGTCGTGCTGGCCGTGGCCGGCTGGGCTGTCGCTGTCTATGTGCGCTGGCGCAAGCAGCAATGGTGAAACCCTTCAATTCCGAGCCGGATATTCCGTCCGGCACCGTGGCGGGCGCGGGTAATTCCGTGCCCGCTACGGCGGGCACCATAAGCGGTATTACCTCTGGGGCCGCTGTTGTGGAATTGACAACCAGTATTGACGTGCTGACTGAAATCAGCGATAAGTGGGGACACGCCGCTGATTTTCATCAGCAGGACCAACCAACCATCAGAGAGGAGGCGAGTTCCGCCATGCCTAAAACCCGAACAAGAACATCCCGAAACAGCTACCGCGTCCGTATCCGCGGCGTGCGGCGTGCCCGACCAGACGCCTCCAAGATCGCCCGCGCCGTGATCGAGCTGGCACTGGCCGAAGCGGCTCGCGAAGCCGCCGCCGAAGCGGAAGCCCAGGCGGCCGACGAGCGCGGCGTCCGAGCCCTCGGGCGAGTCGCGGTTGCCGACGCCGAGAGGAGGGCCGCCTGATGGCTCGGGCCGACGTTGTCTACTCAGCCCTGCACCTGCCCCGACCGCTGGCGCTCCCGGCGGTGGTGAGTCTGGTGCAGCAACTGGCCAGCGACCGGGACGCACCCCGGCTGGTGTTCGAGCTACGTGCCACCGAGCACGGCGTGGCGCATCTGCTGGCTTGTGCCGCAACCGATGTCCAGCACGTCAAGCGCATGCTTGCCGATCTCATCCCGGGAACGGTCATCACCGGCCTGGAGTATCCGCGAGGGGACGTCGAGGTCGCGGGACACGTCCGACTGCAGCCACCGTCGATCGCCTTGCGTGCGGACGCCGGCTCGGCTGAGGGGATCACGCGAGCTTTGCTGTCTGCGGTCGCCGTGCGGTTGCGGCCGAGCGAGTGCGTCGTCCTGCAGCTGGTGCTCGGACCTCGGATCGCGCCGCGGGCACTGCCCAACCGGGTAGCTGACCCGCGCACCGGGCTGCTGAGCACCCTGCTGAACGGTGAACGGCCCGCCCCGACCGAGGTGCATCACCAAATGCGTGACCGGGCGAGCGTCGCCGGATTCCAGGCCACCATCCGCGTCGGAGCCGCCAGCCCCGACGGTGGCCGTCGCCGTCGATTCATCGTCGGGCTGCACAGCGCGATCTCCACCGCGCAGAGCCCCGGCCTGCGCATCGACCTATCCAGAGAACACGCGGACAACCTGAACAGCGCTCGGCTGCCCTGGCGCTGGCCACTCCGCCTGGCCGCTCATGAGGTAGCCGCGCTGCTGGGCTGGCCCCTCGGTGACGATGAACTGCCAGGCTTGCCACCGCTGCACCCGAAGCGGCTGCGCCCGGCCGCGCACGTCACGACGAACGAGCGCGTGTTCGCCACCAGCGCCGCGCCCGGCGACACCCGCCAGGTCGGCATCGCCATCGCCGATCAGATGATGCATGGCGTCGCCTACGGGCCATCCGGGTCGGGCAAGACCACCGCGCTGACCCACCTGATCCTCGCCGACATCGCCGCCGGCCGGCCAGTCTGCGTCATCGACCCGAAGTGGCAGCTCATCGAAGACCTGCTCGCCCACATCCCGTCGGAGCGCCAGGACGACGTCGTACTGCTCAACGCCGCGAGCCAGACACCCGTCGGCTTCAACCCGCTCGACGCTACCGGCCGCGACCCCGACGTGGTCGTCGACGGCATCATGGCCGTCTTCGAAGCCCTGTTCACCGGCGGCTGGGGGCCACGGACCAGCGACATCTTCTCCTCCGCACTACGGACCTTGATGCGTACCGCCAGCGCCGAGACACCCGCGATCTTGACCGATCTGCCCCGGCTGTTGCTCGATCCAGCCTTTCGTCGGCCCCTGGTAGCCCGCGTCAGGGGTGATCTCGGACTGGCGCAGTTCTGGGACTGGTACGAGGCACTGTCTCCGAACGCCCAGGCCAACGCGGTCGCGGCGCCGCTGAACAAGCTGCGCAGCCTATTGAACCGTCCCGGCCTGATGCGGCTGCTGTCCCAACGCCAGCCAGGCTTTCGGCTGCGAGACATCTGGCAGCAGAACAAGATCGTCCTCGTCCCGTTGAACGAGGCGATCATCGGGAGCGGGACCGCCGAACTGCTCGGCTCACTGATCATCGCCGAGCTCTGGCAGGCCACCCAAGAACGCGGCAACCAGCCCGGCGCAGCGAAACGTCCCGGGGTCGTCTACGTCGACGAAGCCCCGCGCTTTCTCAACCTGCCCGTCTCGCTGGCCGATGCCCTTGCCGTCTCCCGGTCGCTATCGGTCGGGTGGTTCCTGGCCGCGCAGTTCCGCGCCCAGTTCCCACCCGACATACGGGCCGCGGTGGATATGAACGCCCGCAACAAGATCGTGTTCGCCACCGAGTACGACGACGCCCACGCGATGGCCAAGCTCGCTCCCGCGCTCACGGCGGAGGACTTCATCGCACTGCCGAAGTACCACGCCTACGTGAATCTGATCGCCGGCGGGCATCCATCCGGGTGGGCCATGGTCGCCACCCTCCCGCCCAGCCCACGTTCGACCAATCCCGACGCCATCGCGGCACGCTCCGAACGGATCTATGCCGCTCAGCCGACGGATCCTGCCATTGAGCCGACCAGTAGCCCCGTTGCTGTCACGCCACAACCGGCCCCAGGTGCCGCCCCTGGCGAGGCGCCGATCGGTCGGGTTCGGAGGCAGCGATGACTACGCCGACACCCGCTCTAGGGGCCGCGCCCCTAGACCCCTGGAACAGGGGTCAGTCCCATCCCTATAGGGGCGGACAGGGGCCGCTGAGCGGGGCAAACAGCAATCGGAACGTGCAGCGAGATGTATGGCGAGATGACCAGCACGACCAGCGACCGAACAGAGGCCAGCGGCACGACGGGAGCCGGTCGTGAGCCCAGCAATATCCGCCCGGCTGCTGGACTCCCTCGGCCCCCGCGACCTAGCCATCCTCGCCTCGCTGGAGACCTACCGGCTGCTGTCCAGCCCGCAGATCCGCCGCCTGCACTTCGACCCCACCCACACCACCCAGGCCACATCGACCCGCTCCACCCACCGCGTCCTGGCCCGGCTCGAAGCCGACCGCCTCGTGTCCCGACTGGAGCAGCGGGTCGGCGGCCACGGCGGCGGCTCCTCCAGCCTGATCTGGCAACTCGGACCGACCGGGGCCACGATCCTGCGCCAACGCGCCGGACGACCACGACGCAACCGCTTTATCGAGCCCTCCGCGATGTTCACCCGGCACACCCTGTCCGTCGCCGAAGTCGCCATCAGCGTGATCGAAGCGACCAGGGCGGGGGCGGCAGAACTGGTGCGGCTCGACACCGAACCCCGCTGCTGGCGCCGCTACCTCACCGCGACGGGTGTCGCGCAGTGGCTCAAGCCCGACCTGCACGTCATCACCGCCGGGGACGACTTCGAAGACCACGCCTTCATCGAGGTCGACCTCGGCACCGAACACCGACCACAACTGCTCGCGAAGGCTCGGGCGTTCCAGCGCTACCGAGCCACCCAGGGCTACCAGGACCGCCACGGCGTGTTCCCGCTCGTCATCTGGGCCGTGCCCGACACGGCACGCCAGCAGTTCCTCCAGGCAGCATTCGCCGCCGACACGGCACTCGACCCCGAACTGTTCCGGGTCGTCACTGATCACGACACCCTGGCCGCGCTCGGGCTGGAGCCCGCGGCAGCGCCGGAGGGCAGCCCATGACCGCTCGCCCCCACACGGACCGCCACCCACTAACAACGCCTCAGGAAGGAGGACCAACCCCATGACCAACCACGAACACCACCCTGACCGCCACGACCCAAAGCGGCCAGGCCCCGAGCGGGAGTACCTACAGCCAGGCGAGATCGACTTCACTGGCGCCGTCCCGCAGCGCCAGGACATGCTCGACCTGATCGGCGACGCATTCACCGAAGCCAAGGCCACCGGCGGGGAGATCCCCGATTGGGGCGCTCGCGCCATCGCCCGCATCCTCGCCGACGGCCTCGAACCCGGCTCGGCGCTGCACCAGTTTGCCGTCACCGGGCGAGCCGACCCCGACGCCATCAGCGCCGAGACCATCCCGATCTACACCGCCCCCGACACGCCGGCCGAGGTCAAGCGGTGGATCGACTACCTGGGCACCTATCTGCTCCACCAGGACGACCAGCCGGAGTCAGCCGCGCGCGTGTCGACGACGCATCGACCCGCTGACCCTGACATCACCGTGAGCATCTACCACCTGTCGGACAACGAGTCGGCGAACACCGCCATCCGCCGCGCCATCGCGCTCGCCAAGGACACCGGCGGCACGATCCACCCCTGGATCGCCTATGCCATCGCCCGGCACCTGGCCGACCAGCTACCGGACCAGGCCTCGGCCCTGTCGACCTTCGCCGACAACAGCACCATCGACGCCCCTCGGCTCACCGCCGAAACACGGGCCATCGCCCGTGCCGACACCACACCCGACGAAATACGAGAGTGGATCAGCTTCTTCGACGCCTTCGTCGCGAGCAGGACCGCCGCGACACCGGACCGGCCGACGGCGGACGAGCCCACCGAAGCCGCGCTGCCCAGTCAGGCCGAACAGGGCATCCGTGAGTTCGGCGACGCCTTCCGTGCCTACCTGGCGCTCGAGGACATCGACCCGGCCCGCGAGGACCTGATCCAGACGTTCCACGAGGTCTACGTCGGCCGCTATCGCACCATGGACGCGGTCGTCGGCGCGCTGACAGAAGTCACCGAATGGCAGGCGGCGGTCGATGAGTTATCCACACGGCTCGGGATCGACGGACTGGTCGCGATCGACCATTCCGCGGTCGATCGCCTCGTGCGGGAACGTTGGGATGTCAATGAGGTTGACGGTGTCTTGTACGTGTTCGAGAAATAGCCATCTGGCGCCCAGATTGCCCATTCTTGAATGCTGAATGCAGCATTACGGAATGTTGCGGAATATACATCAAAGTACTGACTTTTGACAAGAATTGTGGTAATATAGGGAGCGAAAGGGAGAAATACCGAATTATGAAGGAAGAACAAGCACGCCGATTAGGCGAATACATCAAGAAGCTGCGCACGGAGCGTGGGATGGGTAATCGAGAGCTGGCCGAAAAGGCCGGTGTCAACACCGCCTACATCAGTCGTCTGGAGAGAGGCTTCTACAAGTCGCCCCGCCCAGACTCATTGCGCGGCATCGCCAAAGCACTCGGAATCCCGCTAGCTGACTTGTTCGCGATGGCCGACTACGTCATGCCCTACGACCTGCCGAACTTCGGCCCCTACCTACGCGCCAAATATGGCGACCTGCCCGAAGAGGCGGTCAGCGCACTGGACGCGTACTTCGACCGCATCACCAGCAGTAACGGCATCGACCCTGCCGGCCCCGCACCCGGTGAGGACGAACGCCCTATCACCAGGGCGCAGGACATTCCCGCCGAAGATCTGGTCTAGCCACACCAGGAGCATCAGAAAAGAACACCCCATGACCACCACATCACACACGCCCCTACGGACGTCTACTTCAGCAAGCTCAACCGACGGCCCCGTGCCGGCATCAGTTGCCGAGTTGCGCTCGGCGCTGGCACCGCTACGCGCCCTCGTCCCTAACCGCCGGGTGAGCCACCTCGAATCACTACGCATCGCCGAGCGGCAAGCACAGGCGCTACGGGCACTCCTGCACGTCGATGGCGACTACTTCGACACCGATGCCATCGCTTCCATCGCTCGCGTCAAGATCGATCTCGTCGAGGACATCCCCTTGTCCGGCGCCTCCTTCTGGAGCAACGGCATCTGGCACATCCACGTGCGCGCCGACGAACCGATCACGCACCGCCGCTTCACCGGCCTGCACGAGCTCAAACACATCCTCGACCACCCAGTCCAGCAGCACGTCTACGACGAGCGAGCCTTCGTCTGCTACGGCGAACGCGAACTCATCGCCGACTACTTCGCCTCCTGCGTCCTCGTTCCGGAAGACCGGCTACGCGCCGCCTACCAAGAGACGCAAGATCACCGCGAACTCGCGAAGCGATTCGGCGTCAGCGTCCGCCGGATCCTGCACCGCCTGTCCGAACTCGATCTCACCGAGACCATCGAGGCGATCCCCGAACGGGCGATCCACCCCGAGGACTACCTGCTGGGCACGCCCGACCCGGCACAACCCGAATAACACCCGACCTGATTAACACCTGAGAGGAGGACCGCAATGATCAATCACCCGAACACCAACCACCCCGGAAGTCTGCCTTGGCAGCGCCCCGTCACGGAGCACTCCACGCGTCTGGTCACGATCGACGAAGTCGCCGAGTACCTGAACATCAGCAAGTGGCTGGTCTACAACCAGATCAACAGCAAGAAGCAGAAGACGATCACGATCGGCAGTCGCCGATTCATCCACCCAGCGGACCTCCAGGCCTACGTCGAGGGCCTGCGCGCCGAGGCCGGGGGCTTCCATGAGTAGCCGCAGCGGCAACGGAGAGGGCAGCCTCTACCAACGCGCTGATGGACGTTGGGCCGGCTCGGTCTATGTCCAGCTCACCGACGGGCGGCGTAAGCGCGTCCACGTCTACGCCGCGACACGTCGCGACGCCCACGACAAACTCACTGCCATCATCGTCAAGGACCGGCGCGGGCTCCGCACCCCGGTCACCGAATGGACCGTCGGCGCCTACCTCGATCACTGGCTCGAGTCGGTGGTCAAGGTGAAGAACCGCCCCCGCACCTACGAGTTGTACGAGCAGACGGTCCGGACGTACCTCAAGCCCACCATCGGGCAGGTCAAGCTCCGCGAGCTGACCATCGACCAGACCCAGCGCATGCTCAACAAGACCATCGACGACATGGGCGGTATCACTCGCACCGTCCACCGCATCCGCGGCACCCTCCGTTCGGCGCTCAGCCGCGCCGAACGCGAAGAACTCATCGTCCGCAACACCGCCAAGCTCGTCGAGCTACCCACCTACCAGCGCAAACGCATCACACCCTGGACCGCCGAACAGACCCTCGAGTTTCTGAAGGCCGCCCAGGGGCATCGCTGGTACGGCGCCTACCTGATGCTCCTGTCCTACGGCATGCGCCGTGGCGAGGTCCTCGGGCTGCGCTGGCGCGACGTCGACTTCGATGCCGCCACCGTCCGCGTCGAGCAGCAACTGCAACGCGTCGGCAAGACCTTGCAGACCGGCACCGTGAAGACCGAAGCCGGACGCCGCCTGCTGCCCATGATCGAACCAGTCGGCTACGCACTGCTGGACCTATGGAACGAGCGCTACGGCACGACCAACCCGGCCGAAAACGCTGCCAGCGACGCCGACGACTCGATGCGCGACCTGGTCTTCTTGTCGAGCACCGGCACGCCGATCGATCCGAAGAACTTCGTCCGCACCTTCCACGAGATCCGCGAAAAGGCTGGACTACCACGCATCACGGTCCACCACACCCGACACACCGCCGCGACCATGCTGAAGAACCTCGGCGTACCCGCGCGCGACGCCCAACTGATCCTTGGACACGCACACATCACCACCACCCAGCAGCTCTACCAGCACGGCGACATCAAGGGGCAGACACGAGCCCTTGGCAGTGTCGGCGCGCTCCTAACAGGGACAGCTGCTGTCAAAACTGCTGTCACGGAGGAGTTATCCACAGGTCAAAGCACCGAAATCGATGCGCTGACCTCTGGAGGGCCCAGTGGGGATCGAACCCACGACACCCTGCTTAAAAGCTTGATGCTGACTAAAGTCAGCAATCCCGCGACCCCCGTTATCAGTCACATAATGTTGTGTACAAGACAGCATTTTCTTGGCTGGGTTGCTGTCAGGTTTGCTGTCAAGGCCCGCATTTCGCGGACTGACCGGCAGCGCCTGAACGACTCGATCGTACTTGCTCGTGCGGCCCGAGACGTCCAAACGGAACGGCTCCGGCTCGCATCGTTCCCATTCAACCTGCTCCCGTTACCCGAGCGGGGCACACGAACCTACGAGACGCCCGAAGACATCCACAACGAGGCTGCGGCATGAACGACGCGGTGAACGCCTCAAGCTCCACGTACGGCGCTACGTGCGGGCTCATAGGCAGCCAACAGCGCGTACGCCGAAATGGCCCGAATAACAGTCGAAGTGCCCTTCACCCTCAGCGACAGGCTTTACGCTGCGCTCAGAATAGACGCGCCATAGATGTCCTGCTGCTCAAGCGGTCGAATGTTGCTGAAGATCAGAAGGGCGAGGTCCTCCTTGATCTGGTGCGCGCCGTCGTATTCAGTGGCAGGCACTGTCGCGGCCTGGTACAGATCACCTGGCGCCCACCGAGGCTCGTAACCGTTGAGAGCCGCGAACAGCGCCGTCGCGACCGCCGCGACACGCTTGTTGCCGTCAGGCAGTGGCCTGGTGTGGATGATCAACCAGTACATCAGGGCAGCGATGCGTTCGATCTGTGGGAGTTGCCATTCGGCGTAGTTCTGGAACGCGGTGTCGAGGCAGGACGCCAGTGGCTCTCGGCATTCTGGCGGCAGCAGAACCGAGTCGCTCGTGCTCACCCGGGCGTTGACCAGCTCGATCACGTAGTCCAGGTCCTCGATAGTCAGCGGCGTGATCACTTCAACGCCTCCGTGAGCGTCTGCCCATACTGCTTCACGATAACTTCTACCGCAGCCCGCAATTCAGCCTGTCGCTCAGGCGACAAGATGGTTGGTCGTGACGCAGATTCAGGCTGCTGTAATGGTGCGGAATTGTTCATACACTTCAACAATATAATCAGTGGAAAAGGAATACAAGTGTCATCGCAGACATCAGCAAAAAATACATCAGTCAGCAATTCCACCACTGCAAATAGCTGGCTACCGAGTGCCCACTACGCGCCCGGAATTGACCCAGCCAAAGCGCTGGCTTCTACCGGCCCGCCGAGTAACCATGGCAACGCCGCCAGAGCCGCCCGACCGACCAGCCCGACCCGATCCACCGCTAGAGCGTAATCGATTTCGTGGACACCGCTTAAGCGGCGAGTTCGTGAATGTTC
>CAYZBB010000184.1:0-10854 GCA_964476495.1 uncultured Actinomycetes bacterium
CGTCACCGATCGTGTCGAGCTGTGCTTTGATCGTGATGCGTGCCGCTGCCGCTGCTGCGTTGAGCGTGGCGGCGATGCGGGCGATGCGAGGGTCAGCCATCGGAGCCTCCGCCGACGGGATCGTAGGTCTGAGTGAAGATCTCAGGCTTACAGGGATAGAACTCCCCCTGGACCCCGCGGATGATGATGTCGTCGGGGTGGGCGAGCATGAAGCCTTCGGGGGTGGCGATGACGAGGCAGTTCGGGTGCATCCCCGCTTCGGGGAGATGAATCGGCCGTCCGTCGGGCAGGAGGTAGGCGCCGTGCGTGTAGCTCCATGCGAGGGCGTTCGTCTCCCAGAGAGGGCATCCCCAGAGGGCGAGGTCGTCGTGGTTGACGCCGGTCCAGCGGACCGCCTCGATCTCGACTGGCTTCTTGCAGTACCGGCCCAGGTCAGCCATCGGAGCCTCCGAGAGCGTCGAGCAGGGCGTCGATCGTGGCTTGCTGCGCCTGCACCTGAGCCTGCAACACTTCGACCGGGTCGGGTTCGGGTGGCACAGGGATCGGCAGCCCGGTGAGTTGTTCGACGCTCGTGACGTTGCCGTCGGCGTCGTAGGTCGTTCTCGTGCCGGTGCCGTCGCCGTTGTCGACGGTCTGTTCGACCAGCCTGCCGTCGGTGAACACTTGGCTGTTCGCCATCACACACCCCTCATGTAGAACGACACCGGCAGCACCGTCTCATGGGTGACCGTCCCGGCAGGGTCGGGCAGCGTCGTGAACGTCAGCGAGCGGTTCCAACTCCGGCGAGGGCTGGTGACGTTGCCGCCCGCTGCCGCCTCGCTCAGCTGCATGGCGCCGACGAACGAGAACACACGCATCGCCATGTTCGACCCGCTGTTGTGGAAGAACGCGAACGCGTAGTTGGTGCCACCGGACAGGGTCACGGTCGGGTCGAGCGTCAACTCCTTGACCCCGAGCGCGGACCCGTCGAACGTTCCGGCGTCGCGGATCAGCGCCGCGGGCACACCGCCGGTCACGGCGTAGATGCCGATACGACCGAGGGAGCTGGCGGCGCCTGCGGTGGTGACCTCGACGCACAGCCGGTCGATGGTGACGTCGAACGGTGCCACGAACGGGCAGAACCACAGGTTGTTCGGCGTGAAGTTCTGTGCCGTTGATGCTTGGGCGAGCGAGTTGGAGATGTACCGGCCCGACGGCAGGGCGTTCTGACCGTGGTTGAGGATGCCACCCCTCGCCACCCCGAGGTCGGTGCGGACCTGGGCGACGGTGCGGTTCGTCCACGCCCCCGACTTGCGTTGGAGGAAGTCGTCGTTCGCCCCGCCAGGATCGGCGATCCCTGCTGCGGGGATGACGAGGTCGTCGAGCTTCTGGGCCACCTCCTGCACCGTGTCATCGGACGTGGTCAGGTTGCCGTTGAACCCGGATGCGTCAACCGAGACGTCCGCGGCTGTCGTCCCGTGCGGGTTCCCCGCGACGACCTGTGAGTGGTCGTACGCCGTCTTGCCCCGGTCGCCCCGGTACGCAGTCGACGACGTCTCACCCAGCGCCAACGACGCCGAGATCTCCACGTACGCCGAACCCGACCACCGGAACGTCAGGTTGTTGTCGAGCGTGACGTAGATCTTCCCGGTGGCACCCGTTCCGGGGAGCGCCGCGAAGTTCGCCGCCTCGATGACGTCGTCGACGTACGACGGCAGCTGCGACGACGGGACCAGCCCACCGGAGTCCAACTCCGCGACACCATCCGGGGCGCCGACCAGAGCCACGTCGACCGCGCCGACATCGGCGGCGTCGAGCACCACCGTGCCGGTCTGGCCGTTCACACTGTCGACAGCGCCGCCCCCGGACTCGTCGCCACGTCGGTCGTAGATGGCGTGCAGCGCCCAGAACCCCGTCTCGGTGTCCGAGTCCCACACGCCCACCATGTCGACGATCCAGCCGTCGGCCTTCAACCCGGCGAGGTCGACGTACTGCGGTGAATGCCCGAGCGGGTCCGGCACCCGCAGCACCGTGAACCCGTCACCACCACAGAAGTATTCGATCGACCAGTGCTGCCCGGCGTCGGACTCCGTGGCGGCACGCAACGGCAGTTCGTGGGTCCCGACCCGCGCACCAGCAGCGAGGACCACCGTGCGCGGAACGCCGTCGATCTCGTCGGTCGACAGGTCGAAGTTCACGCCGTCGTAGAGGAAGTCCCAGCCGACCGTCTGGAACGGGCCGACGGCATCCAACGCGGCCTGCAGTCCCGTGATCGCCGTGATCGGATGTGCGTCCGCGGTCGAGCGGCCGGTCAGGTCGTTGTGGACCGTGACGCCACCACCGCCCGCACCGCCACCGCCGGTCATCGTGACCTGACGAACCACCGTCTCGTCCCCACCGAACTCGATGGACCACACAACCTGCGGAAACTCGACCGTCAACGCCGCCATCAGCTCGACCCCCCAACCTCACGGACAGCGGTCTGCGGAGCGACCGGCAGCGGCCCGCCCACGATCGTGCGTGCCACATCCATGTCGTCCGGCGGGATGATCTCCATCTCCCAGTCGCCGACCTGCTCCACCACGTCTCTCGTGTCCTCACGGTCGGCGCGGATCTCGTGGTAGCCGGCCCAGCGGCCCCCGACGATCGGGCCCGACACCTCCAGCTGCACAACCTCCACCGCGTCCGACGCCCGCTTCACACGCGCCTGGACGATCACGGCGCAGGACGCGGTGACGTCGTCGCCGTTGTCGTCCAACACCCGGAACGGCCGCCACCAGTCGTCGCCCTGCGTCACCTTCCAACGCACCTCGACCCGCTGATCGTCCATCTCCGGCATCGTCGTCGCCATCACAGCCTCCTCACCGCACCCGGCTCGTCGCCGCGTACAACGTCACGCCCTTGTGCCCGCCGTCGGTCGGCGTCGCCGTGTACGTGTCCGATGGCGTCCACACCAGCCCCGCCGACGCGACCGCCCGCGTGTCCGACGCCCCGAGCGTCACCGTCGCCACCGTCGTCCCGTTCACAGCGATCACCGCCACGGTGTCACCCGTCGCCGAGCTCGCATCGTCGGCCTCGAGAACGAACTCGGTGACCGCACCGACGCTCGGCGGATGCCCCGACTTCGCTTCGGTGCCGACCGTCTGGCCGGCGACCGTGGACACCATGACGTCCAGACCGCCGGCCGCCGACGACGACGCGGCCGGCGCGGTCACCGGAGCGGCCGCCGCGGCGGCGCGGCCGCCCAACGCGCCCGTCACGTCGCTGCGGCGCGTCGCACGCTCCAGCAGAGTGCGGCGATCCTCGACCAGCGACCCGACCTCGATGTCCACCTGGGCGTCGCCGTCATCATCACCGGAGATCGTCACACCGGTCACCGGCAGCGTCTCCGACTCGTTCACATCGAACGGGCCCGGCACCGCCAACGTGTCGTGCGGCAACGGCACCTCGGACGGGTTCAGCACTGAGAACGTCGCCGAGTTCTCCTGCTCCGCCACCACCGTCAACAGGCCGTCCGCGATCGACTCGGCGACCGCCTGGTTCTCGATCTGACCGAGGTCGAGCGTCCCGAACCGTGACCCGGAACCCCTCGTGAACCGGCCACGCGCCCAGCGGACGATGAGCGCATCGAACTCGGCGCGAGGACAGTCCCACTGCAGGTCGTCGATGTTCACAGAGTCCGGATCGGCGATCCCGGCGTCGGAGTAGCCGGACACGAGCGTCAGGCCTGAGGCGTCGCCGAGAGTGCCCTTCACGAACGGGCGCAACGTCCGCCCCTCCGGATCCCAGAGGATGTCGATGTGCCGCTGGCACGCCTGCGACACCACATCCCACGGCGAGTCCGACCCGAGCCGGTACGTCATCGGCCCCGTCGTCGGGAACGTCGTGCCCTGATCGTCGGTCGTCTCCGTGCCCGTCACCGTCCACACCCCTTCGAGGAGCGGGTTGCCGATCATCACCTGACGGATCTGCCGGCCGAGCGGCACCTCCGGATCGACCGACGGGTACTCGAGGATCTTCGTGTCGCTGTCGGACCGGCAGTACACCGACCCGTCCGCGGCCTGGAGGGAGAACAGCAGGGCGGTCGGGTTGCCGCCCGGGTCGCCGTCGTCGGGTGCGTTCGTCAGCTCGAACGCCAACAGGATCCACCCGGACTGGGTGACCTCGAACTCGTATCGCTGCTTCCGTCGGAAGCCGCCCTCACCGACGCGGCGGCCGTTGATGTACGCGACGACCGTGTTGTCGCCGGCGTAGTCGAGCGCCGCGGGGCCCTCACCGATGAGCGTCCACCGGCGGAACAGACAGCGGCCCGCTGGTGCGTTCTCGTCGTCACCGGACGACGGACCGATCCACAACGCCGGCGGATCCGACCACTCCGCGGGCAGGCCCGTGTAGAACGTCGACTCCCAGCCCTGCACCGCGATGACTGTCGAGTCGACCCAGCCGTCGCCGGTCTCGTCGTAGTCCGGGCCCCACCACGCCATGACCCGGTCGTCGAGCACCGGCACCGTCCGCGCCATGTTCGACAGCGTCGGGGTGTCGTGCAGCTTGGAGTCGGCCCACTCCGACAGGAGCCCACGGCCCGACCACTTCGTCGCTTCCATCAGCTCGTCGGACACCGACACCAGCTGCGGCTGCGCCCGCTCCGCGATGAAGGCCATGCGGGCGGTCCCGTTCAGGCGGCCGAGGATGACGTCGCCCTTCGAGATCGTCGCCGCCAACGGGTTCGGCAGGAAGAACGACCCGGTCCCGAGCCCGTTGCGCTGCTCCTGCCACGACGGCCGGAACGCCCCGGCGATCTCCGACCCCGACGTGTTCGCCCCGTTGCGGAGATCAACGGTTACCTCGGCCATCAGGACCCGGCCACGATCGCGAGGTCGCCACGGATGATGACGAGGTCGAATGTGACGACCTGCGCGCCGAGCCCGGGGTCGGCGACGAGATCGTCGACCTGCACCGGCCCCTCATGTGTCGTGCCTGGGATCGCCGAGGTCACCACGCAATCGACGCATCCCTCGGCGTCGCCGTCGTCGTCGAGGATCGCTGTCCGCAGGTAGAGGATGTGCGACTGCACCGCCGCGATCACGGCCAGTGCATCCGAGGTGTCGGTCGGGTCTCCGTCGGCGTCCCATCGGCCGTCGAGGAACACCTCGAACTGGACCGACCGGGGCGTCTTGCGGGCCTTCGATCCGAGCTCGCCGTCGACGCCGGGACGCACCTTGTTCTTCCGGCGGCGCGGTGCCCCGTCGGTCAGGACGTAGCTGTTCAACCCGATCCGGCCAGGGGCGTCCATCTCGATGTCGTTCAACGTGACGAGTCCCCATTCGGGGATCGGGAGACCGACCATCAGTCACCACTCCTGACACCACGCGCACGGGTCTGTGCCGTGACGAGCACGCCGGTACTTGCATGGACGTCGACCACCGGACGCGGAATCGGCCGAGTCGCCACCGCAGACAACGCATCGGCCAGAGTGCGAACCTCGCCAGTCAGCGTGTCGATGCGCTGCTCGACGCCCGCCATGGACATCTCCGACCCGCTCAGTGCCTTCGGGTCGGTACCCAGCAGCCGCTCTGTCGTCGCCGCGTCGATGATCTGACCGGCCTTCGGGAAGTAGCCCAACTCCGGGCCCTGCTCACCGACCTTGAACAGCTGACCGGGCCACACCGGGCCACCCGCCGCGCGGCCGATCGCACCGTTGCCGTTGATGTCGGTCCCGGTCACCTTCTCGATCTCAGCGATGACCCCTCCGACGGCCGTCGTGATCGTCGCCTTGATCGACACGACACGGTCACGCTCGAGCTTCGCGAGAAGCGCCTCTGCCTCGGCGTACTTGCCCTGGTCGATGAGGGCCTGCACCTGCGTCTGGACCGGAACCTCGAGGTTCGCCTTCACCTTGTCGAACTCTGTCTGCACCTCGGCGAGCGACGTCTCAGCCGCCGACGTATCGGCCGACACGGTTGCGGTGATGTCTTGGTCGGTGAGTCCGTAGATCTCGATCAGGTGCTGCAACTCCTCGGCGGTCAGGAGGCCCTGGTTGGCGAGGTCCTGGAGCGCCTGACGCTGAGCGAGAAGCGTGCGCGTCGACTGCTGGCCGGTCGGATCGAGGAGAGCCTGCGTCTCGGCCAGCTTCTCCGACGCCTCGACCTGCGCCTTGATCGCGTCGGCGTTGCGGCGTCCGGCCTCAGTGTTCGCGTCGATACCCGCACCGCCATCAGCGAACGCTTTCGCCACCCGGTCGCGGGACTCGGCCAGCCGGCGAGCACCCTCGTCCGCGTCCCGGGAGGCGTTCGACAGCTTGTCGATCATGTCGACGAGGCGCTGCATCTGATCGGCAGCGGCCTTCGCTTGGCTCTCGGTCACACCGAGTAGCGCCGCCAGATCATTGAAGGCAGTGTTCAGCTCGTCGGGCGTCTTGGCGCTCGAAATCTGCTCAAGGATGCCCGCCAACTCGTCGGCAGTGATCTTGCCGGCGGCGGCCGCTTCCTGGGCCATTGAAGTGAACTTCTCCTTGGCGCTCTGCGTCGAGCCGGCCGTCCCCTGAGCGAGCTCGTCGAGCGCCTCGAAGAAGCGCAGCGTCTCCTGGTAGCCGATGTCGCCAGCGGCGTACATGTCGAAGATCGCTGAGGCGACATCACGCACCGGCCCTGGGAGTTCCTCGATTGCGTCGCGGAAGTCGTTGATGGACTCGGGGTCGCCGAACTGGCCGGCGGTGTTGATCTCGAACAGCTCGTCGAGCCCCTGGACCTCGTCGCTATACGCGGCGGCCACTTCAGTGAGGTCGGCCAGGCTGAGCTTGGCCTCGTTGACCGTGTCGAGCGCGTCCTTGTCGACGAACACCTGCCGGGATCGTTCCTCGGTCGTCTTCGCGAACTCCGAGCGCGTCTGCTCCAATGCAGCGGACAGGTCGTTGCTGATGTCCTTCACGTCGGCGACGTTCTGGGAGTAGCTCTGCCAGACGCTCGCGCCGAGGGCGACGGCCCCGGTGAGGGCGATCAGTGGCCCGTTGGCGGCAATGAACCCGCCCGCCAGTCCGCCGACCTCCTTCACGGTGGCCCCCGCAGCGCCCTTCAGCGCTTCGAACTTCGACACGTTGTGCGTCGCGGCGATCTGGCCGATCGCGTCGCGGAAAGATCCGACGCTCTCAGCGGCACCCTTGACCACGTCGCCGATGCCACGGAACTGGTCGGAGAACTTGATCGCGGCGAACGCGGCCAAGGCCGGCACCAGGAGCTCCGTGTTCTCTGCCAGCAGCCCGACGGCATCCGCGGCGATCGACAGGCCAGCGCCGAACACGTCAACCGCCGGCGGCAGGACCGTACCGGCCAGATCGGCCAGCTCGGGCAGCACCCCTGCAGCGAGCTCGCCAAGCGCCTCGAGGATGTCCGCGACTGGAGGACCGAGATCCTCCATGGCGTCACCGAGCACCGGGCCCAGCGTCGATGCAGCGTCGAACGCCGCCTCACCCACATCAGTGAGCACCGATGCCAGTCCTTCGGACAGCTCGTCGGCGAGATCCGATGCTGAGCGCAGCAGACTCGCCCCGGGGCCGGTCGCGAAGGTGGCGGCGGCGCTTCCGAGCCCCTTCAGCGCCTCCCGGCCTGCGTCGGAACCGAGGACGAGTCCGCCGAGGATGCCGGTGATCGGTGAGATCGTCGGGACGATGCCGCCGAGCGGGCCGAGCACTGATGCGGCTCCGAGTCCCCCGATCGACAGGCCGACGCCGGCGATCACGCCTTCGAGCCCGCGGGCGGCTTCACGGATCGTCGTGAACCCGCCTTCGAGGCGACCGAACACGGCGTCGACCTCAGCTGGCGACACCGCGTTCAGGACGCCCTGGAGGTCGTCAGCGAGGCCCGTGAGTCCACCGCCAACACCGGTCGACAACTCGGCGACGTTGCGGGAGATCGCCTCCCACGCCGGCGTGGTGGCGAACGTGTTGAACACGTCGACGAACGCCGTCGCGGACTGCACCAGCTGACGTCCCGCGACGTCACCGAGGTCACCGAGACGGATCAGCGACGTCTCGACCGCACCCGAGAGCTGCTCGATGTCGCCCTTCAGGTTGTCGGTCTGCGTTGACGCCATCCGCTGCGCCGCGCCCATGTCGTTGACCGCAGCCGTGTACTCGTCGACCTTGGCCTTGCCGCCCTCCATGAGAATCGACGCCGCCCGCACGGCATCGGAGCCGAACAGAGTGGTGAGTGCAGCGTTGCGCTGCTCGTCAGACAACCCGCCGAGCGCCGTCTGCAGCTGACCTGCGACCTCGTCGATGCCGACGAATGCGCCCTCGGCGTCGAAGAACTGGAGGCCCAGGTTCTTCATCGCCTCAGCCGCTTCGTCCGACTGCGGCACCAGCCGCTGCAGCATCGTCTTGAGCGACGTGCCGGCGTCGGAACCGACGAGCGCCGAGTCGGCGAACAACGACAGAACGCCGACGGTGTCCTCGAGCGTGAGCCCCGTCTGGGCAGCCACGAGGCCGCCCTGGCGGAGCGCATCGCCCAGCGTGCCGACGTCGGCAGCCGACTTGTTCGCCCCTGCGGCGAGCACATCCGCGATGTGGGACACGTCGGCGCCGCCAAGACCGAACAGGTTCATGGCCTGCGCGGAGATCGTGGCGGCGTTCGCCAGGTCGAGCTGGCCGGCGGCGGCGAGGTCCAACGACCCGGCGAGAGCGCCACCCATCACATCCGCGACCGACACACCGGCCTTGACCAACTCGCTCTGAGCCTGAGCGGCCTCCGTCGCGGAGAACACCGTGTCGGCGCCCGCCTTCAGCGCGGCCTCACGCAGCTGCTCGAGCTCGGCGGATGACGCGTTCGCTACTGACGCGACCCCGGACATCGACGCGTTGAAGTCGGAGCTCGTCTTGAGCGCCGCGGCGCCGATGCCAGCGACGGCGACGCCGGTGACGGAAGCGACCTTCCCGAGGTCACCGACGACGGTGCGAGCACCGGAACCGAGAGAGGAGCTGACCGCTGCCCCGGCGGCCTTCGCTCCGTCACCGACGTCCTTCTTGAACTGCGACATGTCGCCGCGGACGTCCACCCACACTGTTCCGGCCTGCGCCATGCGGTCACCCCTTCGCGAAGAAGGCCCGGATCTGGTCCGGCGTTGCCGGGGTCAGACCGTCAGGCGGGAATGCAGCCACCGAACGGGCCGGCGGCGGCGCAGGAACAGGAGGAGGAGCAGCGACAGCAGCGGCGGGGAGTTCCCGCCGCGCCCGTCGCTCGTCGGCGATCAACAGGAAGGCCTCGAAGAGGCCGGGGTCCCGGTCGCCGAGGAGGGCTAGTCCGTTGAGGTCTTGGCCTTCGTCGAGCGCCGCCCGGATGAGCCGGACGACTTGCGAGTCGGGCCCGAGGTAGGGCGGTCGTCATCCGCCACCCCGATCTGCAGTCGGTCGACGGTGGCGAGCCACTCGTCGAACGGCCGATCCTCGCCCTCGCGCAGCTTCAGGAAGGTCCACGCGGCGGTGTGCATCCAGTCCTCGCGGTCGAACGTGGCGACCTTCGAGAACTGCTCGTTGAACTCGGCTTCGATGGCACGAGTCGCCGAGGGGATCACACGGATCCCCTCGACGCGCGTGCCGTCGGCGTACTCGACCGCGAGGCGCAGGGTCGAATAGTCGATGGTCCTGGGGGTGTCTGCCATCAGACGGAGCTCGTCGGGTTGACGTACTCCGAATCGGTGAACATCGACCAGGGCTTCGTGCCCGAGCCGGCGGCCATGGAGCCGAGGGTGACGGCGAGTCCAGCGGCGCCGGACTTCGTGAGCGTCGAAGACGACGCTCCCTGCTGCATGACGCGACGCATCACGATGCGCCAGTTCGTGTCACCGTCCACTGCATCGGCGACGACGACGCGCTCGTCGATCACGCCCGGCTCGGCCGGGTCGAACCGCCACCCGCTCGTGGTGGTCGACCACGTGCCGCCTCCGAAGGCGAGGGGGATCGTGTCGGCGTCCCACTGGCCGAGGGTGAAGGCCAGCGTGGTCTCGATGCCGGCAAGGACGTACCTCACCGGTTCGAACGACTGGTGCATGTTGATCGGCGTCACCGACGGAGTGCGGGTGAACACGGCACCGTCTTCGGTGGTGTAGCCGACTCGCGTGAACGCAGCGTTGAGAGCCGAGTCCACATCGGTCGGGATCGGCGTCCCGACGGGTGCGGTGTAGATCTCGAATCCTGCTGCGATGAGGATCGCTTCCGGGGTTTCGACTGCCATTTTGGGGCCTCCTTGAACGGCAAAGCCCCGCCGGGCTTCGGCGGGACTGATGGTTTTCACGCTCCGACCGGAGGCCGGCGGGTGATCTAGCTGGAAGTCAGGTCGGGCGCCGGATGCGCCATCACCACCGCGTCGAAGCGGCCGCGAGCCTTCGTCTGCTCGTCAGGGTCGAACCCTTCGGTGATTCCGCCTGCTTCCACAGACGTCACGACACCGGAGACACCGGTGAAGTGATAGATGCCGGAGAAGCGCTGGACGAGCGCTGCACGGCAGGTTTCGGTGACTTCGAACGCCACGGCGGCGGTGTCTGCCCAGGCGTCGACCTGGAACAGTGGGGCGTCGAGCCAGTGGGCGAACCGTGTGCCCGCGGTGCCGCCGATGCGGCGCACCCGCACAAGCGGGAACGTCTTGCTGTTCGGCAGGATCGTGTAGACCCGGTCGTCGACGAGGTCCGCCACTTCGTCCTGGGCACGCAGGAACGCCGAGGTGAGCGCTGCGGTGTTCGGCAACAGGACGAGACTCATCGGGGTTCGAACTTCCCGTGCTCGGCGGCGGCACGACGTATCGGCGCCTGCGGCGCGTTGTTGATTGACCCGAACTCGATGATGTGCGCGGCGACGTCGCGTGCATCGACGCCGACGCCTCGGTCGTC
>CAYZBB010000185.1:0-10655 GCA_964476495.1 uncultured Actinomycetes bacterium
TAGAATGGCAGGAGGCCGCGGTGCTCGCCGCGGCCTCCGGTGCCAGACCGCTGGGGGGTCCGACGTGGCAGATCGTACATGCTCGATCGACGGTTGCGGGAACCGTCACATGGCTCGCGGTTGGTGCAGGAACCACTACTACCGGTGGAAGCGCCACGGCGACCCGCTAGGCGGTCGAGTGGACGCCCTGCCATTCCCAGAGAACCTCCTCGCCCGGATGGACCCCCAGCCGAACGGCTGCATCTACTACACGGGGTCTGTTGCGCCGAACGGCTACGGGGAAGTGTGGACCGGGGAGCACAACGCGGGCGCCCACCGCGCCGCCTACGAGTTGTTCGTCGGGGCGATCCCTGAGGGCCACACCATCGACCACGAGTGCCACAACCGAGACGAGACGTGCGCCGGTGGCCCGACCTGCCTACATCGGCGGTGCGTGAACTGGGAGCACCTCGCGGTCAAGTCCAGAGGCGAGAACTGCCTAGCTAGCCCCACGTCCGTGGCGTCCATCAACAAGGCCAAGACGCATTGCATTCGGGGGCACGAGTTCACCCCAGAGAACACACTCCAACGGCCAGGAGGTAGGGCGTGCCGAGCGTGCGTGGAAAGCTACTGATGCTGTTCGTCGACCTGCCATGGAGGCAAGTGCCTTGCTGATCTCGATGCCCGTCCAACGCCAGTTCGGCGTCCGGCCCAAACGAGTCCTCCACGTCGGCGCGCACCTCGCCGAGGAGGCCGCCGACTACTTCCGCGCCGGCGCCCGCGACTTCTGGTGGATCGAAGCCAACGACACCCTCGAGAAGCCCCTGTCGAAGGCGCTCCGCCGGGCCCGGGGCAACCACCAGCTCACCATCGCTGCGGTCACGTCGCCCGAGAAGGCCGGGAAGGGCGTCCTGCACATCGCCGACAACGGCCAGTCGTCGTCGCTGCTCGAGCCGGGCACCCATCTCGTGCATCACGACACCGTCCACTTCGTCGGTGAGCAACGGGTGCTCACCACCACCATCGACCACCTCGGCGGCGAGGCGTTCGCCCCCGACTACATCGCCATCGACATCCAGGGCGCCGAACTCGACGCGCTGCACGGCGCCCGGCAGACGTTGCAGTCGGTGCGGTGGGTGTACGCGGAGATCAACACCGAGGAGGTCTACGTGGGCTGCGCGCAGCTCGACGACATGGACGCGTTCCTCGGTGGCCTCGGCTTCGAGAGGGTGGCGACGCTGATGGCCGGTGATGCAGGCTGGGGGGACGCCCTCTTTGTCCGAAAGGTGTCCCGATGAACTTCTACGTCATCATGGCGTTCCGCAACCGTGCCGACCTGCTCGGACCGTCGATCAACTCGGTGCTCCGGCAGAACGACCTCGGCTACATGCTGCTCGTCGGCGACGACGCCTCCGAACCGTCGATGGAGTTGGAGTCGACGCTGATCGACGCGACGGTGATGACCCGGGTCAGGGTCATGCGCCACCCCGAGCGGATCGGTGTCGTCGGCAACCAGGCCACCCTCATCCGCTCGGTGTCGATGAACCCCGAGGACGTGATCGTGTTCCTCGACGGCGACGACCGGTTCGCCCACGACGACGTGATCGGACGGCTGCGCGAGGTGTACTCGGACCCGATGGTCGACATGACCTACGGGAACTACGCGCCCGACCCTCCTGACCCGAACTGCCCCCCGGTGAAGCCGATCCCCCCCGAGGTCTGCGCCAAGGTCGGCGGCTACCGCCGGTGGGTCCGGGTGAACGGCACCCCCTGGAACCACCTCCGCACGATGCGCCGGCGTATCTTCGACGCCATCCCCGACGGGCACATGAAGCTCAGGGGTGAGTGGCTCGACGGCGGCGCCGACTACGCCTTGATGACCCCGGCACTCGAGCTGTCCGGTGGGCGCCACTTCATGTTCGACGAGGTACTCGTGCTCTACACCTCGGACCGCCCCGACGCCGAGTGGCGCTCGAAGTCTGAGGGCATCGCCGCTGGACGCCGGCACGTCGCCAACCTTCGACCCCTTCGACCGCTACCCCCGATGGAGGCACCATGACCCTGCTCGACGCCGACGGCAAGGCCGACCTGATCCGCGACGTCGCCGGCCGGTGGCCCGAGATGGTGACGTTCGTGGAGACAGGGACCGCCATCGGGGACCTCGCTGCGCGCCTGCACCCCGAGTTCGATCAGGTGCTCACCATCGAGTTCGCCGAGGACTACTACCAGTCCGCGTTGAACCGGCTCATGGGCATCCCGAAGGTGCGGGTGCTCAAGGGCGACTCCGGTAAGCTGCTCGGCCCGGTCCTCGCCGCAGTCGACCAGCCGTGCGTCATCTGGCTCGACGCCCACGAGATCGCCGACGACGGCCACGCCGCGATGGTCGAGGAGATGGTCGCCATCGCCCACTCCCCCCACATGCACGTCGTGCTGGTGGACGACGCCCGGCTCTGCTCCGGTCGCAAGGGATGGATGACCCTTGACCAGATCCAGGACTGGGCTCACGCCTACGGCTACTTCTACGACGGGGTCACCGACGACGTCGTTCGCCTGTACCCGAGGCAGCCGTGAAGCCGCTCCTGCGCGACATCGCTCCGAAGGTGGAGGGTGACTGCTCCCAGTTCGGGGAGGGGTCGATCATCTCGGAGATCCTGGACCGGCTCGATATCCACTACGGACTCACCGTCGAGTTCGGTGCCGGTGACGGCTTCCACCTGTCCAACACGCGCCACCTGTGGGACGCCCGGTGGCGTGCCGTGATGATCGAAGCGGACCCCGCCCTCTACCCCTGGCTGGTCGACAACGCCGTCGACTACGCAGAGAACGTCGTCACCATCGAGGCGACCGTCACGCCGGACAACGTCAACGACTTCGTCTACGCCGACGCTGCGGTCGTGTCGATCGACGTGGACGGCGATGACTTCGCCATCCTCTGCGCCATGGACGCCCAGCCGAACGTGCTGTGTGTCGAGCACCACCCGATGATCCCCGCCCACATCTCCATGGTCGGCGGGCCTGCCATCGGGTGCTCCGCTCTCGCCTTGAAAGAGTGGGGCGAAGCGAACGGGTACACCATCGTCGCCATGACCCACTGCAACACGATCATGGTCCCCGATGTCGACGCCAAGACCGACTTCGCCGACGTGGACACCGACTTCCTCCACATGTTCGACCCCAGCGGTGTCACCTGGGTGCTGTCCAACGTGAAGACCGGCGACTTCTCCATCGAGGGCCCATGGCCGTTCGGCAGAGGAGGCGAAGAGTTCCATGGCTGACCCGCTTGACGGCTGCTCTGAGCCGGGATGTGACGGGGACCCGTTCAACAAGGGCGTGCTCGGCGACCGGGGGGCGTTCAAGGGCAGGCCGCTGTGCCGCAAGCACTACGAACGGGAGCGGCGCGCCGGCAAGACGAACGGGCGCGCCGCTGCGAACCGGGACGTCCCCGAGCCGCCCCACGGGACCGTGAACCGCTACCGGTCCCGAGTGTTCCGCTGCCGGTGCATGCCGTGCAAGGCGGCAGCAGCGGCCAAGAAACGCGAGGAGCGCCATGGCTGACATCACGTTCATCGGGACGCAGCCGCAGTGGTGGGACCACCTCGCCCCTCTCGCCAACACCGTGAAAGCCCACGGCGCGTTCGACTACTGGCGGTGCTTCCCGCCCGGTGACGCCCCGACCCGAGAAATGCTGCGCTACGCCGCCAGCAAGGGGCCAGTCGTCGCCGCCTCGTGGATCGACGCCATGACCGCCCACCGAGCCGGGGCGCGCAACATCGTCCTCATGGAGCACGGCGCCGGGCAGTCCTACTCGTCGCGCCACCGGTCGTACCCCGGCGGCCAAGAGCGCAACAAGCTCGCCCTCGTGCTCGCCCCGAACGAACAGGCCGCCGAACGACACCGGAAGTTCTACCGGAACGACCCGAAGGTGATCGTCGTCGGCTGCCCCAAGCTCGACTTCGTCCACGGCCTCAACCCGAAGCCGTGTGGCTACCCGCCTGTCGTCGCCGTGTCGTGGCACTGGGACTGCAAGGTGTCCCCTGAGGCCGGCACCGCCTGGTCGCACAACCGCACCCCGCTCACCGGGCCCGCCATGCTCGACGAGCTGGTGCGGATGCGGGACCTCGGGATGATCCAGCTTCTCGGGCACGCTCACCCGCGTATCGCCGAAGAGGTCCATCCGGCCTACGAGGAGCGCGCTGTGCCTGTAGCGGACACCTTCGAGGAGGTGATCTCGGCGGCTGATCTCTACATGATCGACAACTCGTCCACCTTGTTCGAGTTCGCCGCTCTCGACCGGCCTGTGATCGTGGTCGACTCGCCCCGCTACCGGCCCGGTGTGCGCCACGGGCTGCGGTTCTGGACCCACGCGAACATCGGGGTCCGCATCTCGGAGCCGTCCGACGTGCCCCGGGCGGTCATGGTGGCGCTCGAGGACCCCCGGGAGGTCGCCGATCAGCGCCGGAAGGCGGTCGCGGACGTGTATCCGCACCTCGGGACGGCCCGATTCGCCGTGTTGGACGCGATCGCGGCCCGATTCGGGTCATGATCGACGCGTGGAGGGCGAGAAGACTCCGAATCGCCGCTCTGAGGGCAGAAATAGCGCGAAATCGCGAGAATAGGGCCCTGAGGGAGGCCCTAGAGCGCGATCTGCCGCCCTCCCCGAGGGTCGTTCCGCCCGTTCGGGGGTATTGCAGGCCGATCGACGAGTCCGCAACGTCGCGGACGGTGCGCTAGCGTCCCCTGCATGGCTCTGCCGTGCGGATGTGGCTCTGGATCGACCTGCTCGTGTGTCCTGGGGGACGGGTGCGGTACCACCGCGACCGGAGCTGGCACCGCGGACAACCCCTACGTCATCGACGGGTCGTCCAACATCGTCCTCGGTGACACGGTCGTCGGTGCTGATCCTCCCCCGTGCTCGGACTACCCGGCAACGATGCACGACCCCGACACCGGCATCCTCATCGGCTACTGGAACCCCGACGTCGGCTGGACGGCTGTCGCTGGCGGCGCCGGCGGAGTCGAGGTGTACGCGGTCACCGAGGACCCGAACACTGACATCGGTGATCCCGGTGTGGCAGTGGCGGTGGCCTATGACACCGGCTCACCCTCCGGCGCGGCACCGAACGCCTCCGTCGCCGATTCCCTGTGGATGTGGGACGACGGAGCCGGGCAGTGGGAGCGCTACCCGAAGGTCATCCACGCTTCGATCGCGGCGACATCCGCCAAGACATTCTCGTCCGGCACGCCCGACGAGTTCACCACGGCCCCCACCGAGAACTACGACACCGCTTCGATGCACTCAGGGACCACGGCGCGTCTCTATGCCCCCCAAGACGGGATCTTCGCCGCCGAGGCGCTGGTCACATGGGCGGCGCCGGCGACCCCGACGGCCGCCGGGACCCGCAAGCACAACTTCGCCGTGACCTACGCCGCCGGCGGCTCCGACGGGATCGCCGCCGGCGAGTTCCGGGGATCAGCCGACCTCATCACGCTGCCCGCCAGACGGAATCTGATCCTCTCGGCCGGCGACTACGTGCAGGTCAGGTGCACGCAGGACTCCGGCTACACCTGCCAAGGCACCCTCATCGACTTCACCATGAGACTCATCCAGGCGCTCTAGCCGTGGCCCACCACCCCACCGGCGCCCTTGAGGGGTCATGGGACATCGTCTCGTCCCTCCGCTGCCCGATCCGACCCCACCCGTCCTTCGGTTCCAGGCCGAAGGTCCGCGGTCGATGGTTCGACCGCGGAGACAACCTCTACGACATGGAGTTCACCATCCGTGCAGGCGGAAACGGGGCGACATCCGGCTCCGGCCTCTGGCTGGTCAACATGCCGGTCCTCGGCGGGTACAAGCTCTACCTCAACCCCCCGTCGTTCAATGACGGGTCCGACGTGAACTCCTACATGATCGGATTCGCTCAGGTCGGAACAGGGACCGGCGCCCACCTTGGGGTGCACACAGTGCACACCCGGTCGAGCTCGCCGCGATTGGCCCTCGACGAGAGTCAGCTCGTGTTCGCCAAGCCGGGTGGGCTGTTCCTGGGAGCCGGCGGGTGGGTGCCCGCGAACGTCCACTTCGCCACCCATCGGCCGTTCCGGGGGGTGTGGCGGGCGGTGTGACTCGAGGCGGCGGGGTGGACAATCCCAAGATGCCCAACTAGCGTTTCCACCGAGCCAGCCCGCGAGGGTTGGCTCTTGTAGTTCCGGGGCCGGTTGCCGCCGACCCCGGAACGAGTGCCCCTCTACCAAGGAACCGATCTGTGATACTACGACGACTCGTCGTTGCCCTGTCCGCTGTTCTCATTGCGATTTGGCGACGATATGCCTCCCAACTCTGCGCTAGCTTTGCGCTAGGATCGGGGGATGAGCAAAGACGGACGCAAGTACCGATGGCCCGAGAACCTCATGAGGCGACTTCGCCCTACCCCGGATGGGTGCGTCGAGTTCACGGGAGCACAGTCCAAGGGCTACGGCATGATCCGAGCGGCAGGAACGATGAAGTGGGCGCATCGGGCGATGTACGAGCTGATGATCGGCCCGATCCCCGACGGCATGACGATCGACCACCTGTGCAGGAACACGCTCTGCGTGAACCCGGGACACCTCGAGGTCGTCACGTCCGCCGTGAACACCATGCGAGGAACGGGAGCAGGGCCGACCAACGCCGCCAAGACCCACTGCAACCACGGGCACGAGTTCACGCCCGAGAACACCTACGTCTGGAAGTCCAAGCGGTACTGCCGCGCCTGCGGTCGACGGCGAGCACGAGAGCGCTATCACTCGCAGTAGCTCTACTGCTGGTCCTCGGCTCGTCCGTGGCGTTGCAGTCCGCAGCGGGAGCCACTGAGGCCCCTACCCCGTCGATGACGTGCCCGGTCCCGACCTCGAGCTTCGTGTCGAGCTTCGGCGCGCCGAGGGTGGGCCACACCCACCAGGGCGTCGACATGATGGCGCCCGACGGTTCGCCGATCTACGCCCCCGAGTCCGGCGTCTACCGTCAGCACGGCAACGACAGCTTCTACCTCGACGGCGCGTCCGGCACCCAGTACTTCGGCACCCACCTCCAAGAGCACGTCCACGCCGACGGCCCCGTCAACGCCGGCGACCTGATCGCCCTCGTGGGCCACACCGGCAACGCCTCGCCAGATGGCCCTCATCTGCACTTCGAGATCCATCCCGCCGGCGGCAGCGCGATCGACCCGTACCCGGCGACATTCGCCGCGTGCAACGGCCCGTCGGCAGACGCCCGGGCCCTCGGGTTCGTCGCCGAGGTCGGCGCCCCGCCCGCCGCCCCCTACACCCCCGTCGAGGTCGCCGACTTCGTGGAGAAGGTCAAGGGTGAGCGTCCAACCGTGGTCGAGTCCTACGCCGCCGCCTCCTACTTCAACCGGGCCGAGCGTCAGGTCGCCCCCCCGACCTACCCCTACTCGGTTCGTGAAGTGCGTCTCTGGTGGAACGCGACCCACCACCCCGACATCGACCGTCCCACTGCCGTGCGGCTGACCGCCTACATGACGGCGGTCGTGGAGATCCGCCTCGGCCAGTACCTCCTCGCCGTGTACCTCAGCCGGGTGCACGCTTCGTCGTGCTCGGGGCCAGCCGACTGCGCTGCGATGATCCGCTCCGTGTTCGCGTCGGTCGGTGTGGACGGCAACGCCGGGGTCAGGGTCGCCACCTGCGAGTCGGGGCTCAACCCGCGGGCCTCGAACGGCGGCCGGTACCTCGGCCTGTTCCAGCAGGCCGCCGCCTACTGGGCTGGTCGCGCTGCGCAGTACGGCATGGCTGGCCGCTCGGCGTTCGACCCCTACGCCAACGCCTACGTCTCGGCGAGGATGGTCGCCGCCGGTGGGTGGGGGCCGTGGGAGTGCAAGCCCTAGTTCTGGCGGGAGGGGAGGCCGAGGAGCTGCGGTGCGCCGTCGGTGACCGACCCTCCCCTCCCGCCGGCGGCACCTTTCACCCATCCTGAGTTTCGTCACGTGACGTAACCCGATGAGTGGAGAGTCGTATCACGCTGTGATACCTTCCCGACCATGTCTCCTCGACGAGAAGCCGACGATCCCCGCAAGCGGACCATGTGCGTCCGTCTCACTGACGCCGAGTGGCGCGAGATCAACGAGTACGTCGGGGACCGCAACCGGTCCGACGTGTTCCGCAACCTTCTCCTCGCCGCCGCCCGTGCCGACGAGGACTGACCTCACCGAGGCCGACCTCCAAGCGCAGGTCGTCGAGCTGGCTCACATCCTCGGGTGGGAGGTCATGCACGTCCGCCGTTCCATCGGCAAGGGCACGCGGTGGACGACCGCCACGTCCGTCGTCGGCTGGCCCGACCTGTTCTTCTGGCGCCGGCGGGACATGTTCGCCGCCGAGTTGAAGTCCGCCAAGGGCAAGCTCACTTCGGATCAGGAACACGTCCTGCGCGGCCTAGGCGAGGCCGGCCTGTCGGTGTTCGTGTGGCGCCCCGAGGACTGGGACCAGATCCAGCGGGTCCTCGAGAAGGGTCCGAGGGCCGCCTAGAAGTTCTCGGCCCCGTAGGGCACGTAGCCGCGGGCGAGGGCGTGCTCGAGCGGTTCCTCGTCGACTGAGCGGAGGCCGACTTCGAGGACGCACTTGCGACACACCGCCTGGGTCGACTCGGGCACCCAGTCGCCAGCCTCAGTGAACGTCTCGATGGCGTCGGGCTGGGCGGGGGAGAGCCCGCAGTAGGAGATGAAACCCCGCCTGTCGGGGTTGAGGGCGTGGAGCCGCCCGTGGAACTGGAACCAGAGCACTTCGTCCATGGGGGGCCTCCTACCCGAGCCAGGCGGCGAGCACGTTGGCGATGTCGTCGGAGAGGGTGCCGCGTGGGTGACGCATGAGTTCGGTGGCGATCACGTCGGCGGCGATGCGTGGCTCGGCGAGCGGGGACACGGTCGGCTCGGGGAGCGGGATCGGGTTCGGCTGGTGCAGGGCCCTGGCTTCGCGGACGGTCATGTCGGGGTGGACGTCGCCCGACTCGATGTGGGCGCGGAGCCGGTCGTGGGGGAGGCGGGCGAGTTCGCACATGGCGGAGTAGGCGGACGGGAGGGCGGCGCGGATGTCGGGGTCGGCGTTGTCGAACGCCCTGGTGATCGCCATGAGCCGTTCGGCCTTGTCGATCCCGAACGGCAACTCGTCCTCGACCCAGCGGAGGAAGCACCCTGAGTGGTCCTTCTTCGCGCCGATCAGCTCACGGCCGATGTCGATGGCGGCGGACTCCAAGGTGGCGACGATGCGTTGCCGCCGATCCTCGAGTGGTACGACGATCTCGACTTCCCGCTCGGTGGTCTGGTGGCGGGATTCGAGTGCTGTCGTCATAGGGCCGCGAACCTACTCCGCGACATCGCGGACTTCTAGGGGAGGCTCGTCCACGATCACCTGATCGGGGTGGCCGAAGCCGAGCGCCCGGGACAGGTCTGTGTGGAACTTCCGCTCGGCTCGCATCGCCCAGTCCCGGAGGAGCATCTGCCACGTGATCCCGAACGCTTGGTAGTCCCGGAACTTCTGGTCGTTCAACGCCGCCTGGGTCGCTTCGCCAATGTTGCGCCAGAGCGGCATGAACGTCAGGTCGACGAGCGCGAGCGGGTCGCAGTTGCGGTTCCCGATCGAGAACCCGACGGCGTACTCGTCGTCGCGCCACCCCCGGGTGAACGATGGAAGGTAGTCACGCCAGTTCTGTTCGCACCAGAGCTTCATGCCCGGACCCTACACCGCGTGATACGCTCCGCGCCATGACGACCGGCGCTCTCGGTGCAGACGGCTTCGTGCCCCTCGGCCACGAGGCGTGCCGCCACTGCGGCGACCTCTACGTGGAAGGCGTCCTCGTCGGCGGGGCGTGCATCGACTGCGCTCGGCTCATCCTCGAGCAGGCCCGCACCATGGAGGTCGTCCACGCCGTCAACGGCCGGACCGTCGTGAACCGCCCCACGAAGTCGAAGCGCCGACGCAAGCGGAAGCTCACCCCCGCCGAGCGGGAGAACAAGCGCCTCTGGAACCGGGCACGGTCCCGGGCCATCCAGCGCCTCATCCGACTCAACCACCCGATGTACGAGATGCTCCTCGCCGAGGAGAAGGCGAAGCTCGGGCTGGACTCGCGTCTCGACGTGCGCCCGCCCGGCGCCGGTCCCATCGAGGCCGAACTGCGGGAGGCAGTGTGAACGACGAACGCGACCCTCGGGTCACCGGCAGTGACCTCGTGGAGGTGCTGTTCTGGCCGCTCGCCAACACGCAGGTCTACATGATGCCGACCAGCCGTCGGTGGTGGCAGGTCGGGAGGCCGAAGCACTACGTACAGCCGGATCTCGCCATCGGCGTGATCCTCGGCGAGTTGAGGACCAACCCACGAGCGCGCGAACTCATGCGCCTCTGGCTCGATGACCAGGAGGCGGCGTGAACGAGCACCAGCACCTCACCTTCTCGGCCGTCCCGAAGCTGCCCGACCCGCAGGTCATCTCGAAGGCGATGAGTACCGCGTTGCGCAAGCGTATGGGCCTCGCTGCACGTCTGACGCCCGAGGAGTTGAAGGACGCCCGCCGCGGTGCGGCGAACGCCCACGCCAAGCGCAAGGCCAAGCGCAAGCGCGCACGGGCGAGTGCCCGGCGCAACCGTTAGTCTCCGCACATGGCGCGCCCAGAGTCCCGTCGTGCCGTCACTGCGGCGGC
>CAYZBB010000186.1:0-10146 GCA_964476495.1 uncultured Actinomycetes bacterium
CTCGTTGCAACCGCCAGTCCAGGGCGCGTTGCCCGTGTGCGTGCGCCGTGGCGAGGCGTTGGAGGCGTTCGACGTCCTTGTCGGCCTGGGCCTTCTCTAGGACCAGGGGGTCGCCGGAGGCGATCGCCTTGGTCTCCGCGATCGACAGCTGGGCGTCGCCGATGTCTTCGACGTCGCGGCTGTCCAGATTGCCGCGCATGACCTGGGAGATCAGCCGCTGCTTGCGTTCCACGATCTGGTAGCTGATCGTGTCGAACGAGCCCTCGACCGCGTAGCGGATGATCTGGATCTCCGGGTTCTGGTTGCCCTGTCGCATGATCCGGCCGTCGCGCTGTTCGAGGTCCGCCGGCCGCCACGGGCAGTCAAGATGGTGAAGTGCGACCGCACGGGCCTGCACGTTGGTACCGACGCCCATCATGGCGGTGGAGCCGAGCAGGACGGAGACCTGCCCGGCGCGGGCGGCGGCGAACAGCCGCCCCTTCTCGACGTCGTTCTTGGCCTCGTGGATGAACCGGATCCGTTCGGCGGGGACCCCGCGGCGGATCAGATCGCTTCGGAGTTCGTCGTAGACGTTCCAGCCCGGGCCCGGGGTGGACTGGTCGCAGAACACGATCTGCAGCGCCCCGGGCGTGGGGCTGGTTTGCCCGGTGGCGTCCAGGTACGGGTTGTCCTTGCTGTGGTGGTAGATCCGGGCGATGCGGTCGGCCGCGGTCGAGATCTTGGTCGGGCCCTGGGGGTCGACGTCGGGTCGGACGAGTCGGATGTCCAGAGAGCCGGCGCGGCCGGCGGTGTAGAGCTTGAGCGCCTTGGCGGGGTCGTCCCGGCCGCCGGGGATCTCGATCTCCCGGCCGATCCAGGCCATCAGGTCGGCGACCTCGGCGGATTGTGGGACGAGCACCGTCTCGGGCCACCGTTGGCCGTCCGGCCGCTGCTGGAGGTCCGGGGTGGGCAGGTTCAGGTCCTGCGCGGTCTTCACGTCGGCGAAGACCCGGAACATGGTCAGCAGCTCGGGGACGTTGCGATACCGGGCGAGCCGGGTCTTCTCCTTCCAGGCGCCGCCGGGCCGCATCTCCAGCTCAGTGACGGCCTCACCGAAGGTGGCGGCCCAGGCGTCGAAGTCCTCGACGCCGGCGTCGCGGAGCAGGTCCGGCCGCAGGTACCGCTGCATCACGTGTGCTTCGGACACGCTGTTGGCGATCGGGGTGGCGGTGGCCAGGGTGGCGACCCGGTCGCCGTGGGTGCGGCGGAGCAGCTCGAGCTTCATGTGCAGGTCCTCGGCCCGCTTGCTGCCCTCGATCGCGGCGTCCTGGATGTTGGTGATCGTGACCAGGTTCTTGTACAGGTGGGCCTCGTCGACGAAGACGTAGTCGATGCCGGTCTGCTCCCAGGAGATGCCCGGGTCGCGGGGGAGGTCGGCGAGCGCTTTGAGCCGCTCTTCGGTGCGCATCACGGCCTTCTCGAGCCGCTTGATGGTCAGGTCCCGGCCGCTGTCCCGGGCCGTGTCGAGGCGGGCTCGGTGGATTTCGAGTTGGCTGCCCAGGTAGTCGGTCATGCTGTCGGGGCTGACCCGGATGCGGGCGAACGCACCCTGGGTCATCACCACGGTGTCCCAGTCGTTCGCAGCGGCTCGGGCGACGAACTGCCGCCGCTTGTCGCCGGCGAGGTCGTCGCTGGACGCGGCCAGAACCCGCGCCGTGGGGTAAAGCTGCAGCCACTCGCGGGTGAACTGCTCCAGCATGTGATTGGGCACCACGACGGCTGGCTTGCGGACCAGGCCCATCCGTCGCAGTTCCATGGCGCCCATGACCATCTCAGCGGTCTTGCCGGCGCCGACCTGGTGAAACAGGCCGACCGCGGGTTCGTGGATCATGCGGGCGACGGCGGCCCGCTGGTGCGGCCGCGGGGTGAACGTCTTGGCCAGCCCGGGAAGGGTCAGCCGCTCCCCCTCGTCGGTGTAGTCACGCAGGCGCAGGTTGTTGAACCGGCGGTTGTACTCGGCGACAAGGCGGTCGGTGCGGGCCGGGTCTTCCCAGATCCATTCGGCAAACCGCTCCTGCATCGCCGCGGCCTTCTCCCGGGCCGCTTCGGTCTGCTCGGTGTCGACGACGATCTCGTCGTCGATCTTGTGGGTGATGGTGATCGTCTTCTGTTCCAGCAGGGCGTGCATGATGTCGCCGGCGGGCCGGTCCTCGGTGCCCCACTCGCTGACCGCGGGGATCCCCCAGTCGGCACCTTGGACCTCCCACACGGTGCCGCCGCCGTACTCGACCTGGGCGTACTGGTCGCCGCTGATCAGGCGCAGGAAGTCCTGGTGGTCGGTGTCCGGGATCCACACCGCCCCAATGCGCGGGGTGATCTCGTCGGCGGTCAGGTCGCGGGGCAAAACCTCCCGCAGGGCGGTCACGTTCACCGCGAACTCGGGACGTTCGGCGACCGCGGCCTCCGCAACCTCGAGCCGAGCGCGCACGTTGCCGGACAGGTATTCGGCGCGGGTGAGCAGCTCACCGTCGGCCGGGTCGGTGAAGACGAGGTCGGCGAGGCGGGCGCGGGCCTCGTCCTGGTCAACGCCGAGGAGGTCGGCGACGTGGTCCAGGTCGACGCGGCCGTATCGGTCCAGGGTGATCGCGAGGGCGTCGGAGGGGGTGTCGGCGCCCAGGACCGGCGGCCGCGGGGCGACGACCCGTTCGACCAGCAGCGATGCGGGTGCGGCGGTCTTGGTGGTGTCGTCGAACAGTTCGAGTGCCTTGACCAGCGGCCCGAAGGGGTCCTTGGTCAGGTGCCGCATGACCGGGGGTGTGCGTCGGGAGAGCTTGGGTTCACCGGTGTCGGGGTCGACCTTGCCGAGCACCGTGGTGTACCGGTTGATCGGCCCGTACAGGCTGACGTAGTCGGTCCACTGTCGGTGCAGGTCGGTTCGCATTCCGGTGATCTGGTCGGTGTCGTCGAGGCTGGCCGTTTCGGCGGTCAGCAGGTCGCGGGCCAGGTCCCGCATGGTCAGCAGGTGCCGCAGTTCGGCGACCTGTGTCTTGGGCACCGTGAGGGGCTCGTCGCCGTCCGGGGTGAGGACGGTGAAGGTGCCGTCGTCGTGGGCGTCGATGTGCCCATGCCATCGACCGGCGTTGGGTAGATGCGCGGCCGGCGCAGCAGCTTGGGCGGGTCGGGGTGCGGCGGTCATGCCGGCGGCGATCGCCTGGTCGGTGATCTCGGCGAGGACATGCTGCAGATGGGCTGGCAGGCTGCTCAGATCGCCGGCGACGCGGACGGTTTCGGCTCCGTACATGCCGTTGCCGACGGCAAGCTGGCCCAGGATGTGGTCGGGGTGGTCGGCGAAGTAGGTGTTGAGTCGGATGACGGTGTCGTCGATCCTGCGCGGTTGGGTCAGGGTCCAGCTGTCGTCGCCTGGCCCCCATTCGTCTTCCCGTCGGCGGAAGAGGAGCAGGTCGGTGACGACCTCGGTGCCGGCGGTGCGGCGGTGTGCTCCAGAGGGCAGCCGTACGGCGCCGAGCAGGTCGGCCAGACCGTGCATCTCGCGGCGGGCTGCGGGATTGGCCCGGTCCATGGTGAATGACGAGGTCAGGAAGACGGCCAGGCCGCCGGGGCGGACCAGGTCGAGGGCTTTGATGATGAAGTGGTCGTGCAGGCTGTGGCGGCCGGAGTTGTGTCGACGATCGTGCAGGACGACGTCGGCGAACGGCACGTTGCCGATCGCGGCGTCGAATGTTCCGCTGCGGAAGGGGCTGTCGGCGAAGGACTCGGCGCGGATCTCGGCGTGTGGGTACAAGGTTCGGGCGATGCCGGCGGTGACCGGGTCGAGTTCGACGCCGGTGACCTGCATCTCGTCGGGGGCGAGCCCGATGAAGGTGCCGGAACCGGATCCGGGTTCAAGGACATCGCCTGAGTGGAGGCCGAGCCGGTCCATGGTCGCCCACATCATCGAGGCGATCGTCGGGTCGGTGTAGTGAGCGTTGATGGTGGTCCGGCGGGCGTCGTCGAACTCGGCCGACGTCAGGAGCCGGGTCAGTTCGGCACGGGCATCGGCGAACTCGTCGCGCTTGGTGTCGAAGACCTGCGGGACCGCTCCCCAGGAGGACCAGGCGGCCAGTACTTGTTGCTCGGCTGGGGTGGCCGGCCGGCCCTGCGCTTGCAGGTCGCGGGAGAGGCGGATCGCCGCGAGGTTCGCCGCAACCCGCGCCTTGGCACCCGACGGCGTCAGCTGTTCTCCGACGACCGGCCGAAAACGGACCGGCTCTGTGGCGACCAGTGGCGTCGGCTGCGGGTCGACCGAGGCGGGCCGTCCCGAGGTCAGCCCCCGCTCAGCTCCTGCTGGTCCTCGCGGTGCCACTGCATCATCAACTGCAGCGCCGGGTCCGAATTCAGGTCTTCCTCGTCGTCCTGGTTCGGCTCTGGGAGGACCAGGTAGTCGGCCAGCACCGTCTCCTCGGCCTGCAGCTTGGCCATGTTCAGCCGGCCAACCTTCTCCAGGTAGCCCTCCCCCAGCTGGTCCGGGCCGGCCAGCCGGGTCGTCAGGTCGTTGACCTGGGTCTCGATCTCCTCGCCCAACGTCGAAAAGTAGGCCTCGGGATCCGGGATAGTCGCGTACTGGTCCGGCAGGACCTGTTGGTAGTGGCTCATCACGCGCGCGGCGTACGTGTTCATCACGAGCTCCCTCGGGTTCCCCCCACAACGTGTCGAAGTCGAACGCGAACTGCCCGTCGTCCGAGCCTCGCCGGCGCTTCGGCGGCATCGACCTGACCACTCCCCCACCACAACACCACGTATCGACGGTCCAGCGCACCGTACCTGAACGACAGTTCGCCAACGACAGCCGGGAGGGAAGCTACAGCTTCTCGACATGCGACGCAGCCTTTCACGTCCTTCCGTCCTTTCGGTGCACCAACGGCCCGGGATTTTCGGGCGCTCAGCCTCGGTGCTTCGCCCTACCCGCGCCCCGACTGCGAGATAACTCGTCAGGAGGGTGGGGAAACGGCCGCCCGCTCCCGGGTCTGTGGGGCACTCGCTGGTGATTCCGCGGAATCACCAGACCTACTCGACTGCGCCGATGCCGGCCAGTGATCGGAGGTAAGTGTCAGAGACCGCACATAGCATCGGACTCATGTCTGGTTGCACGGCTCCTGTCTACGGCCACCGCACCACGAGCGCCGCCGCGAACTGTCCGGTGTGCCGGTACCGATCGTCGTACCGGCCTTCCTACTACGACCCTCCGCGGGCGCTGGCAGCCACCTCGTACCGGGGTGGCGGGGGTGGGTCGTCCGGCGACTCCGGCAGAGGTAAGTCGTCCGGTGCTGGGAGATCGCGTCGGACCCGCGGCGGGGGCTCAGTGTCGTACACGTCCGCCGAGTGGCGCTCGATCGAGCCCCTGGCCCGCAAGGCCGAGGAGCAGGCGCGCCAACACCCGGAGCGACGTGATCTCTTCCTCTGCCATGCCTGGGAGGACCGGAGCGGCTGCGCAACCGACTTGTATGACCTCCTGAAGTCCAACGGCGCGACGGTCTGGTTCAGCGAAAGGGACGTCGGCCTGGGCAAGTCACTGCTCCGAGAGATCGACAGAGGCTTGGCGACTTCCAGGATCGGCATCGTACTGGTCACTCCGGGGCTGCTAAAGAGCCTCGCGGCTGAGGGGATCGCCGACAAGGAGCTCTCCGTGTTGCTCGCTACCGATCGGGTGATCCCAGTCGCCCATGGCACGACATTTGATGCCCTCCGAGACATCAGCCCCCTGCTCGCCTCGCGTTCCGGACTGAATACCGCAGAGTCATCCATGGAGGATGTCGCCGCCAAAGTCGCCGCTGCCGCCGCGGCACTCGCCGAGGACGAGGCCTGACATAACCGGGACGCCGTGATGGCCATCGGGCTATCCGCGATGTAAGGAGCCGTTCATCAGACCCACGCCGCAGCGAATCAGCAACGATGGGTGTGTGGACGATGGTCTGTCAGCCCGAAACCGCGACGCCGGGATAGAGCCCGAGGCCATGGGCCGGCCTCCCCGTTCACCGTTCGACCTCGATGTCAACGTGCCAGAAGACGTCTACGGCGATCTCGATGCCGAGCTAACGGCCGCAGATGAGCGGGCTGAAGCCGCGTATGACTGGCTCAGCGCTCAAACGTCTTTCAGGCTAGTCGACTCCATGCGTGTACTGACAGTCCGCTGCCCTGTGAAAGGCTGCGTACTAGCTGAGGTATATCGATTTCCAATCAGATCGGGCGGTGAGCGATACCTTGCTCGAACAGTGACTACTCGCAGCACGAATGTTGGCTTCTTGAACTGGCTGTATTCAGGTCCGAACTGTTGGGGCCCGCGCATCTGGTATCCGTCTGCTTGCCGCCACGGCAATGCCAAGATCGAGGGTGCGTGGCTCCTAGATCTGGTCATGCTGGTGATCGGCGCGCACCACGCTCTGGAGACGTTGGAGCAAGCGCGTGCCGGGTATCCCGAAGCTGAAAGACGCGGCATAGCGCGTCGCACCTTCCACCCGAAGGAACAGGTGTGGCGCGGCAAGCTCGGTCACCGCGCCGTGTAGACTGGTGTCCTAACTTCAACTGATACCCGCGCAGCACAGGTGAGTGAACCTCGAAGTCGGAAGGTCCGCCGCTGCCCCCGGAGATGGGTGCCGGGAACGTGTCCCCGAAGGGTCTGTTCCCGCATGCCTGAGCTACCGGTTGATTCGTACTGGTTCGCCGCCGCCGTCGTCGCCCCCGGGCTTTTCCGGCTGATTCGCTATCTGGCTTATCTGCTCTTCGCGAGACACGTAAGCCGACACCACGGAGTGGTCGGCCTGCGAGCGCTGCGTCACTTGGCTCCTCCTGGAGTGTTTACTCCGCGTCGAGGGCCAGAGCCGGTTGAGGACCAGACTTCGTAACGGACCATGCCACGACTCCCATCGCGAAGGTGCCGACTCTCTAACGGCGGATACCGCGGGGGATCGCCTATCGCCACCCGTGCGTTGACGCCCGTTGGGGGCGCCAGCCGCGATGACCGGGCATCAGCAGCCCACACCGCGATCACCGGTGGAGGAGCAGCTGCGACAGAGCACCTTCGGCTGCCATCACCCAGCCGCGCATGATCGCGGTGGCAGGTGCCTCGCTGTGCTTTACCGTCTGCAACGCCTGGACTAGATCTTGGACGAAGCCGATGAGGACTTCTGCTTGGGAGACAGCGAGTTTCGCGTCTCGGTCGGATCGGTCTCTCATCACGAACATGATCTTGGCCCGACGGGTAGGCCGGTTGTCCCGCCCATCAAGCCAACCGGCCTTGGCGCCAACAATTTCGATCCAGGCCAAGACGTCGGCTGGAGGAGCCATCGCCCGGAGTGTTCGATCGATGCACTCAGTTACGCAGTGGGCGATCTTCGATGCTGCTTTCATTCCGTCGCGTTCGATGTCCTCCCAGGCGGCCTTCAGCCAGTCCGGCAAGTCGGTTTCGATCTCGGCGAGCGCGGCGAAGAGCTCTTCACGGGCTTGCGCAGGGCCTGTCTGCCATGGCTGGAGCTCGACGACCGGCGCCATCTGTTCAGCAAGTTCGTCGCGGTCGTCATCGGTCAGCTGCTCGGAGGTCAAGCTCTCGATGACCAGCAGCCCGGACTGGGTGGTGCCCCCGTATAGCGCGACGTCAGCTCGGCGCCTGATCGGCCGAGGGGGCAACCCTTCGAGGTATGCGTCGTATAGATGGCCCGCCGATCGAGTCGCTCCACGCAACATAGACAGCGGATCCGGCTTTATCGCGTGGGCGCCCAGGTGCGCCTGCACCAAGCCGAACTGGCCGAGCGTGTTGTAGAGGTCCGCAAGAGGGGCCGCACCTACAGCATTCTCAGCGAACCGTTGGAGCGAAGTCTGGGCCGAGAGGATCTGCGTCGCCTGCTTGGCGAGGGCGCGTGCGGACCCTTCCCATCGTGTGGCTTCAGACAGAAGGTCGTGCTGAGGCTGGAAGGCCACAGCATCAATGACCGCCAGGCCTGCCAGTGCTTTGTCATATTGGGGGGCAATCCGGTCAATCAGTGAGACAGGGCCGGCTACCCCCATATCGGTGATCCGCGACGCGATGCTCTCGATGCCGGCCAGGCTGGCGATCGCTTTGCTGTAGTCGGGCATGACCTTGTCGAAGCCAGTCAGCCCACCAATGATCTTGTCGTAGTCGGGCAGCTCGGCAAACACCGAAGCAGTTCCTACCGACCGGGCAATCTCATTGATCTGTGACCCGATCGGATTCATTTCGCCGGCGAGGCCCGCGATCATCCTGCTGTAGTCGGGCATGACCTTGTCGAAGCCAATCAGCCCACCAACGATCTTGTCGTAGTCGGGCATGATCTTGAATGCTGGAGCGGTGCCGAGCAGCTTCGCAATGTCACCCACCTTGGGTGCGACCGCATCCCCAACGGTGAAGTTGATTCTTCGACGCTGAAGAGGTCGCACCTCTACAGGGGTCTCAGTATTGGCCAGACGAGCACGTTCCATGGCACTGGAGGATGCGGGGTCTTCGATCGAAGCGTCATCACTGCTCATGCGGACTCCTCATCCCGGCGCGCAGATGACACCACATCTGCATCGAGATAGCGGTAGATGGTGGGTCGGCTGACGCCGAATTCGGCGGCAATCTGTGCAACGGTGAACTTGTTTCGACCCTCGTCGTCGACCTCGTCATACATCTCTCGCGCGAGCTGGACTTGCCGAGGTCGGAGCTTGTGCTTGGGTCCGCCAACTCGGCCACGGGCTCTGGCGGCCGCCAGCCCGTCGCGAGTCCGCTCGGACATTAGGGCGTGCTCGAACTCGGCGATCGCGCCGAGGATTTGGAAGAACATCCGGCCAACGGCGGTGGACGTGTCGATGCCTTGGTCCAGGACGACGAGGTCAATCTGGCGCCTCTGCAGTTCCTTGGACAATTCGATGAGGTGCTCGAGGGATCGGCCGAGCCGATCGAGCTTGGTAATCACGATCTGGTCGCCGGCGCTGAGCGCGTGCAGGGCCTCGTCCAGTTTCGGCCGCTTGGCGAGTTTGCCGCTGGCCTTGTCGATGTACAGCGGCCGGCAGCCGGCCGCGGACAGGGCGTCGGCTTGAGCCTCGGGGTGCTGGTCGCGGGTGGAGACGCGTCCGTAGCCGATCTTCACGAAGTGAATGTATCGCACTCGGGGGATCTCGTGACGTAGTTGTGTACACGAGTCATGTTACAAAGGTGACCTGCGGGAACGCTGCGGACTTCAAACGTCTCACGAACGATCGTTACCGGTCAGTTCGGGCGATGACATCCAGGAAGTCCCGTACATGAGGCGGCGGAGCCGTCCCCGCCCAGATGGCGGTGAGCGGGCGGGTGATCTGGAGATTGTTGATCCGAACTCGGACGAGTCGGCCGGCACGGGTGTCCTCGGACACTGCGAGGGAGCTCAGCGCGCCGGGGGCGATGCCGGCCATAATCGCGCTGCGAACGCCGAGCGTGGTCGTCAGCACGGCTGCGGGCTCGGCTGCGAGTGGAAAGCCCGCCACGGCGAGGGCGTTCTCGAGCGCTCGTCGGGTGCCGCTGCCGGTCTCGCGGAGCACCAACCCAGTGGCCGCCAGTTCACGAACGGACACCTGGCGGGTCTTCGCCCACCGGTGACCGTGCTGCACAACGACTTCGATGGTGTCGTAAGCAACAGTGACTGACCGGAGGCCGGCGGGAACGACAGGGGTCTCGATGAGCCCGAGGTCTGCGGTTCCCTCGCGTATGGCCTCGACGACCGTGCTGCTGTTGGCGGCTGTGGGCTGAACGACCGGGCCGTCATCGCCGTGAGAGATGCGCCACCGGGCGATCCATTCCGGTAGGAGGTGTTCTGCGATCGTGAGGCTCGCGGCGATGCGCATCATCTTCCCGCGATCCGTGCGGAGCGAATCGACAGCATCCGAGAACTCATCGGCCGCCGTCAGCAGCGTTGTTCCCCAGCCGACAATCAGCTCGCCCGCCGGAGTCAATCGCGAACCCCGTGCAGAACGCACCAGGAGTCGCACGCGCAAATCTTTTTCCAGTTTCCGGATGCGCAGAGACACCGCCTGCTGACTCACGCCCAACTGCGTGCTTGCCGCCGACATGCTGCTTTCCTTCACGACGAGCGCCAAGGCTCGCAGTGCCTCCAAGTCCGGCCCGTTGCGCATCTTCCGCCT
>CAYZBB010000186.1:10156-10580 GCA_964476495.1 uncultured Actinomycetes bacterium
CGAGCGGTCCGAGGAAATGATGGATGCATGACCCATGCCCAGGACGTTGCGACCGCCCGACCGGAACACACGCTGCTTGCCCGAGTCCGCGCGCTGCTGCCCGGGCTTGTCCTCTGCCTCGCCGCGGCCGGAGCATCGTACGGGGTCAGCCTGCTGCTGCCGGGAGTCAGCCCGCTCATTATCGCGATCGTGCTTGGCGTACTCCTGGCCAACGTCGTCCGGCTGCCAGCGGCAGCCTCCGACGGCATAGACTTCTCCGCGAAAAAGCTCCTGCGCGCCGGCATCGTCACTTGCGGCGGTCTCTGTCCGGGCATGAACGACGTGATCCGCGCCGTGGTGTTGAGCCTGACCCACCACTATGGCGTCCAGACCATCTACGGTTTTCGCTATGGCTATGAAGGCCTGAACCTGGCCCTGGACCACC
>CAYZBB010000187.1:0-1710 GCA_964476495.1 uncultured Actinomycetes bacterium
CTTGACAGAACTCGCGCCATGCCCCATGATAGGGCCACCCGAACGGGATAGCCGAACCATGCTCGATCCGAGTACCGTGACCTGCCCCCTCTGCGGGGCCAAGGGCCGGGTCTGGGACAACCGGACGGACAAGCGGAGCGACAAGTCGCCGGACCTGAAGTGCAAGGAGTGCCGGGCTGTCTGCTGGCTCGGTGACGATGGACGGAGCTGGCGCTGGGCGCCGGCCCGCTGACCCCTTTTCCCAACCCAAGGAACCCCATGGCGATCATCGTGAAGGACGAAAAGAAGCAGTACCCGTCTGCCTCCGAGGGCCAGCACCTGGCCGTCTGCGTGGATGTGGTTGGCCCGTGGGAGGCGGTGGACGACTTCGACAAGGACAAGCCCTACCCCATCCGGAAGATCGCCTACGTGTTCCAGCTCGATGAGGCCCGGCAGGACGGCAAGCCGTTCGAGGTGGCGCGGGAGTTCTCGCTCACGTTCGGGCAGAAGGCCAACCTCCGGAAGTTCCTCTCCGGCTGGCGGGGCAAGGCCATCACCGATGACGAGGCCAAGGCGGGCGTGGACATCGACTACACCGGGAAGCCCGCCTACCTGACCATCGAGCACAAGGCGAAGCGGGCCGGCGGCACCCGGGTCGAGGTGGCCTCGGTCATGCCCCCGCCCAAGCAGCTCCCCCCGCTCACCCCACAGCCCTACACGCGGGCCGAGTACTGGAAGAAGCGGGCAGACGAGGACCAGGCCAAGAGCCGGGCGCTGGCCGAGAAGATGAGCATGGTCCGGGCGGCGGAGGCCCGGAACGCGGCCGACTTTTCGGAAGCTCCTGCGGGACTTGGCGCAGACGAGAACGACGCCGACCTCCCCTTCTAGGGGTCGGCAGAACCCAGATACCCTCGCATGGGTCAAACGTGTGCGGAGACTACCATGATCGGATTCTGGTGGGGACTGGCGGTGGGCATCCTGCTCACCGTCTACTGCGAGAGGGTGGCGGTGAGCTACGCCGCTCACGCCGCGACCGGCATCCCGCCGTGGGTCGCGTTTTGGTTCGCGCTCCGCTGGCCGTGGGACGCCCTCCGGCGCTAGGTTTCGGGCATCCCCCCCCTGGTGAGGAGGTGCCCGATGCCGGACTGGGTGGACCGCGACGACGAGGACGAAAGCGAGGCCAAGCTGTTCCGGCGGGACGCGGAGGACGACGCCCGCTGGGCGCGGCGGTGCGAGCGGGCGGTGGAATACCTGCTGGCCCACCTGACCCCGGCCATGGCCCGATGGGAACTGTTCACGTTCGCCCAGCAACGCCGCTGGTGGATTCGGCGCCATTGAGGAGGTCCCGATGATGGGCTGGCGGTGGTGGGTGGGGGTGGTGGTGCTGGTCCTGGCCTGCCTCGGGGTGGCGCGGGCGATCCGCTGGGCCGCGGGCCCGCTGCACCCCCGCCCCGACCCGACCCAAGCCGTGCGCGACTCGGCGGCGCGGGTGCATGCGGCGGACAGCGTGCGGTGGGTGGTGGAGCGGCAGGGGCTCGCCCGGACGGTGGCGACGCTGGGGCGCGAGCGGGACAGCCTCCGCAATCTGCGTAATGCAAAACCGGTACGCGTGGTGTACGTGCCCGTTCCCGATTCGGGAACGGAGAATAATCCATCCTCCGACGCTGGATTATCTGACTCGACCCCTATGGTCCACCTCTCGGACTATCAAAGTCTGGAGCGGGAACTTGC
>CAYZBB010000187.1:1810-10565 GCA_964476495.1 uncultured Actinomycetes bacterium
GCCGAGGGGACGTGGGAGGCCCGCGCCGACACCCTCTGCGTCCAGCGCGAGGACGTGGGCCGCGCGGCGTGCCAGCCCTTCGCCGTCACGGGCGACACGCTCCGCTGGGGGGCCTTCACGTTCATAAGGGGGGAGTGAATGGGCAAGCCCGTGCCCGAGCTGATCGTCGTCAAGTCCGACCTCCACGCCGGTTCCACCGTGGCGGTCTGCCCGCCGGAGGGGACGCGGACGGATGATGGGCAGGAAGTGAAGCCGTCCCCGCTCCAGCGGTGGATCTGGGAGCGGTACGAGCGGTTCTACCAGCGGGCCCTCGCCGTCAAGAAAAGCCTCAAGGGCTGCCGGGTCACGGTCGTCGGCAACGGGGACATGTTCGAGGGGAACCACCACGGCACCCAGCAGGTCATGGCGCCGGGCAAGGACGCCCAGGCCTACATCGCCTCCCGCCTGTTCGATCCCGTCGAGGCGCTCCAGCCCGACCGGCTCTACATCGTCCGCGGCACCGAGGTGCATGTCGGCCCGAGCGGCAGTGACGAGGAGGCGCTCGCCAAGACCCTGTCCGCCCGGCTGCCCGTGGTGCGCGACCCCGTGACCCACCTCTGGTCCTACTGGCACCTCCGGCTCCTCGTCAACGACACCATGCTCGACTTCCAGCACCACACGAACGTGGGCGGGCTCCCGTGGACCGCGCCCGGGGCCATTGCCCGGCTCGCGTTTCGGATCTGGGTCGAGCACACCGAGCGGGGCTGGCGCCCGCCGGACCTCGCCATCCGGTCCCACCGGCACCAGTACCGGGACAGCTACGGGGCGCACAAGACCCGCGCCATCGTGACACCCGCCTGGCAGGCCAAGACCGCGTTCGGACACAAGGTCGTGCCGGAGAGCATCGCGGACATGGGCGGGCTCCTCATCACCATCCCGCCGGCCGGGCCCTACCACGTCGAGCCGGTCCTGTTCCCGCCCGACGAACCCACCCCTCTCAGGAGCTGAGACTGTATGGCCGTGACGATGACGCGGGACCAGATGCTGGCGGCGCTGGCCGAGGCGGCGCAGCGGGTGCCGAACGGGGCCGAGGGCCTGACCACCGTCGAGGTGAGCGAGGCCCTGTCGGTCCACATGCAGAAGGCCCGCAACGCGATCCGGACCCTGATCCAGCAGGGGGTCATGCGGCCGGTGCAGGTGCGGCGCGTGGCGCTCGACGGGCGGAACGCGCTCGTGAGCGGCTACCAGTTCGTGGCCCCGCCCAAGGCCAAGGCGAAGGCGTGAGCCGGTGCTCGTCTGGATCGGGGTGTTCCTGCTGGCGTTTGTCGCGGAAGCCCTGAGTGACTCGCTCGCGGTGTTCTACCAGACCAGCGTGCGGAAGCTCTGGAAGCGGAAGGCGATGCTCTGGGGGGTGTGCCTCGGGGTGCTGGGCTGGGTGGACATCGCGGGGCTGTTCGCGGGCCTGCCGATGACCGCCATCATTGCCGGGAGCCTGGTGGGCGGGGCGGTCGGGACGGGCTACGCCGTCCACCGCATGCAGATCAAGGCCCGGCTCAAGCGAAAACGCAAGGAGATTCAGGCGTGACGGTCGAAAAGCAGTACCGGGTGGTGGAGAACTCGGGCGGGAAGGAGAAGCTGTGGTGGCGGGGCGAGGCTCCGAGCGCGTCCGAGGCGATGCGGAAGGCGGTGGAGCACATCGCCAAGTGCGGCTACCAGCGGCGGGTCGGGACGCTCCACGTCCTGCTGCCCGGCCAGCGGTTCGACCCCAAACTCGGGAAGGCGAAACACACATGACAGCGAGCCAATGGCAGGCCCGGTCCTGCTGGGGGAAGGAACGCTACACGAGTCGGAGGTTCGCCGAGGAGGTCCGTCACCGTGCCGAGCGCCGCGAAGGCGAGCCGCTCAAGGTCTATGGCTGTCCCGAGTGCGGCGGGTTTCACCTGACGGGTCGGGTCCGGGAACGGCGGCAGGCGCAGTTCGGCTAGAGCCCGAGTTCCCGCTGGAGGTCGGTAGTGCGGTTGAGCCAGCCGTTCAGCCAGCGGGCCTTGTCCGGGTTCCGTTCCGCCAGTTGCCGGTAGAAGCGGATGCGCTGCCCGAGCATCCGGACCACGGTTTCCTTGGGAGAGGCCGCCGCCACCGCCGCCAGCGTGGCCGGGCCGAGGCTCCCGTCTGGCGGGACGGACACCGCCCGCTGGAGCTGCTTGGTGGACTGGCCTTTCCCGAGGTTGACGGCGGCATCGAAGAAGGCGACGGCCACGAGGTCGGGGAGGCGGTCGGCCCGGGCGTCGGTCCAGAGCCAGCGGTACACGGCCTCGGCTTCGGGCTCGGTCAGGTCGTAGACGGACTTCGCGGGGAAGCCGGGCAGGCCGTCGTAGAAGGCTTGGGTGATGCCGTAGTTGGTCGGAAAGGGGTCTCCCGGACGCGGGGCGGACTTGCCCCCTTCCCATTTCCGGACGAAGCGGTAGGCACGGGCGAAGGCGTCACTCACGCGGCGTCCCCTTCACGGTCCCCCAGATGTCCTTGAACGTGGCCACGATGACCTTGAGCGCCCCCGTCACCATCTCGGTCGACCAGATCGTCGCCCCGGTGACGCCGAGCGGGATCACGACGTACCACGGCCACCCCCCGGCCACCGCGCCCGCCACCGCGCCCGTGACGAACACGAGTCCGAGGAAGGTGCGCTGGACCTTCTGCTGCCACCGCTCCTCGGTGACGCCCTCGGGCTTGAGCGCCTTGATCGCGGCCTTGGTGTGGCTCATCGGTGCGTCTCCTGGTGCAAGAGGGCGAGCTGGGTGGCGTGGTCCTGCTGGACGGATTCGAGGGACTTCACCCGGCTGTTGAGTCCGCTGTTGCCGTCCGCGCCGAACAAAACGGTGTTGACCCGGATCAGGGTCACGACATTCCACGCAATGAGCGGGATCAGGACCCCGCCGATGAGGAGCCCCAGGATGGCCTCAGCACTCACGTCGTCCCTCCGTCCCCGCGCCGGCGCGGCGCTTGTTCGCCCCATTCAGGCGGAGAACCGCCTGCCGGGGTCACGGTTGTACCTGCCGGACCAGAGCGTGGACCGGATGACCACGAACCAGATGGAACTGCTGGCGATGGGGCCGCCGCCCGTGCGGAACGACCCGGACCACGATGCCCTCGCCCACGATGCTGCCGTGCAGGCCCTGCCGGTCGGGGCGTGGCTCGTCCTCAGGCCCCGCTCGTGGATCGAGGGCCCCACCCCCGACACCTACCTCATCAGTCAGGACGCGATCCTCGGCGCGTTCGCGTAGCGTCCGTGGCGACGGCCCCTGACGCCACGCCACCCACGCCTCGCGGCACGATGCTCCGCAGGGTCTCAAGGTCCTGAAGGAGTTGCGCGGCTTCCTGCTCGAACGCCTGCCCCTTGAGGGTCAGGACCCGGGCCAGCCGCTCGCGCACCGGCCGGGACAGGCTCTTGTTCCGGAGCCACGTCAGCAGGATGTCTCGGCGAGCCGGACCCACGCGGTTGGCGAGCACATCAGCCCCGGCCCGGGTGGACTCGGTGTTGGCCTCGACGGGCAGCCGCTTGCTGGCCGAGGACACGGTGCGCATCAGGGGGATGTCCTCGGCCGGGATGGCACGGCGCTCGGCGGCCGACTGCCCCCGGATGTCCGCCACTTCCCGGGCGGCCACCTCGCGCAACTGGGCCCGCTGCTGGGTGCCCCGCTGGGCGATCTCATCCACCTGCCGCTGCAACTGCTTCCGGAGGTCGGTCAGGCCGCGCTCCAGCGCCACGCCGGGCTGGCCCCGCGCCCCGGTGATCCACTGGATCTGGTCCCGGAACGCGGTGTAACTCGCCTCATCCGGGAACGCGAGGCGGAGGCGTTCGGCCATGTCGGAGCCGGGCGCGAGGAACCGCTCGGTCGCCGCCTTGGTGCTCGGCATCTCGCGGAGCTGGTCAATGAACGCCAGCCGCTGCCCGACGAGGTGCGCCTGCACGGCGTCCGGGTCAATGGTCGCCAGCCGCTGGAGTTCATCCTGAATGTCGGCCGGCTTCCCCGTCCGGCCTGCCGCGTAGCCGTCGTCCAGCGCCTCCAGCGTGACCGCACGAGCCCGGTAGGCCGCATTGGCGGCCCGGAAACCGGGGATGGACTGCTCCATGGCCTGCGAGAACGTCTCACGAGCCGCCCGGAGATCGGTCATCAGGGTGCCGTCCGCAAGCGCCCCACCATTCCGCGCGGCCTGCCGCACCTGCGCCCCGAGGGACTGGTAGGTTTTCTGGAGTTCATCGAATGACGGCGCCGTGCTGCCCGTGCGGCTGAACCGCTCGAACGTGCGCTTGACCAGTGGATCAGACAGCGCCTCATAGAGCGGTCGGGTCGCCTCGGACGGCACGATCTCACCCACCTCCCGCTCTAGTGCTCCGAACACCCGGCGGCCGGTGTTCTGGAGGTCCTGCTCGGCCATCCGCTCGTACTGCAAGAGGGTCCGGTGGCGGGAGCCCACGGCCCGCTCGAACCGCGCCGCGATCTGGTCTCCCGAGGCGTTCCGCTGGGCGGCCTCGGCGGCGGCACGGGACTCGGCCCGCACCACGGCCCGCTCACCGCGATTGGCTTCCCGGGCGCCGCGTACCGCGCTCCGCTCCTGCGCCCGGGCATAGTCCACGACGCTCCGCTCCTGTGCTCGGGCCTGCGCCACGCGCTCGGCTTCGGCGGTGCGGCTCTGGCGGACGACCTGCTCGTACTGGGTCAGCCGGTCCTGTGCGGCCTGCCCCACCACATCCGCCGGGTCGCCACCTGCCGACGCCACGCGCTGGGCGAGGTCACTTCCCGCCCGCCCCGTTCGCGCCATCCCCATCGTCTCGGCGTCGGCGGGCTGGCGCAGCACCTGCGCCGCCGTGCGGCCATCGTCGCGCTGGGCCGCACGCTCAAACGCCGATGCCGCGCCCATGGGACCGCGCCCTGCCACGAGCCGCATGGCCCCAGCAGGCACCAGTCCCGCCCCCAGCCCGAGCAGGAGAGCAAGGGGCGTCGGCAGGCCCGCCTGAAACCCGCCCTCGGTGGCGGCCCCGCTCAAGGCACCGGAGGCCATGCCCAGCCCCCCAAACGGGAGCCCGGCTGTTGCGCCCGCACTCGCCGCCTCGGTCAGTTGCGGTCCAAGCCCGGTCGGCGCGGGTGCAATGCGATCCGCCAGGTCGTTCCCCACGCCCGCCACCATCTGCCCGAACTGCTCGCGCTGCTGTGCCTGCGGGTTGGGGAGACCGATCCGCTTGAGGATTTCATCAGCCGCGAACTGCACGGGATTGACTGCGGCGTTGACCCCAGCCGCCAGCGTCCCGAACACGCCCCGCGGCACCCCCCGGAGCGCGGCCTTGCCGTAGCCGGTGGGGGCGGGGGCGGTCACCTGCCGGGCATAGTCCTGCGCGTAGCGCACGAGGTCGGCGTCGAGGCCGCTGACGGGAGGGGTGCCGGTGGACTTTGCCATGGTCAGGGCCTCCCGGGCGCAACGACGGGCTGCTGGGCGCGGTACTGCTTCAGGGCTTCATTCGCCAGTTGCTCCGGCGTCCAGTTCGGGTGCTGGACCCGCAACTGGTCGGTGAGCTGCCGGATCGTGGACTGGCGCACCCGCTCCCCCATCAGTCGGACCCGCTCCCCGCTGAAGTCGGGCGGGCGGATTCCCCGGAGCGCGAGCCCCGGGCGGGCCTGCCCCTCGAACCCTTCCAGTTCCGCCTCCAGCCGCTGCCACTTCTGCTCGCGGGTTGCCTCGTCCTCGTAGGGGAGCGGGGCGCTGAACTGGAGGAAGCGGCTGAACTCGCCCTTGGTCACGGCCTTGCCCGACCGCTTGTAGACGAACCCGGCCACGAGCGACAGCATCCCCTGCATCCACCGTTTGGTCTCGGGCGAGAGCGTCTGGTCCGCGATCAGCACGTTCCACGCGCTCTGGTCCGCATCGCCCGCGTTGAGCGCCCCGAGGAAGGTCGAGAACGCCCGCTCCTCGCCCGGCTTGATCGGCATCGTGTTCCGGGACTGGGTGTAGGCCGTGACCATCCCCGGCAGGAAGTCCGCCGCGTTCTGGTTGTCCACCTTCACCTGGGAGAGCGGCATCATCTGCTTCGGGTCAATCACGCTTCCCGGATTCACGGTAATGCGGCTGATCTTGCCGTAGTTCGGGGAGGCCGGGTCGGTCACGATCACGTCCTGATACGCCGTCCCCGCCGCCGCCCCGCTTCCACCCGTGCCCGGCAGTTCCTCTCGCACCCAGTTCGAGGGGTTGTCGGGGCCGGCCGGGTCCTTGAGGACGTGCTGCGCCCGCGCCCGGCCCGTCGTCGGGTCGGCCGTCTTGTAGAGCGCGTAGCCCTGCGCGTCCACGCTGAACGCGGTGTCGGGCTTGACGCCGGTCGCCTGTTCCTGCGCCTTGGCCTGTCGCCGGAACGCCTCGGCGATGATGCCGGAGCCGAGCCGGGTGAAGTCGAAGCTCGTGCCGGGCGGGGCGTTGACCACCGCCCGCGCCACGGGCCCCAGGTTCGGATGCTGGAACGGGATCATCCCGCCGATGGACGGGTCCACGTTCGGGAGCATCGTCGGCTGGAGGGTCGTGTCGAGTCCGAGCAGGCTGGTCTGGAGCGCCTTGCCCGTCTCGTCCCGCCACTGCGCCTCCTGCTTCGCCTGCCCCACCCGGAACTGGAGTTCCTGCGCCTGCTGGTCGAGTTCGGCCTTCCGCTGGCGGAGCGCCAGCAGGTTGGCGAGCGCCGAGAGCCCGGGCTGCACCTGTTCCGCAAAGCCGGGGGCCTGCATCACCGGGCCGGGCGACACATGCGGGATGCCGAGCATCTGGATCGGGCCGGGAGCGGTCATGCCTTGGCGCCCCCGCTGCCCGCCCCGAGGATCTGCCGGAGCGCGTCATAGGCGCCGGCCGTCGAGGTCACGCCGCCGAGGAAGTTGGCGAACCCATTCGGCTGCTGGACGCTCGGCACGCCGAGGCTCGCGCTCTGGGCTGTGCCGAGCTGCTGCAACAGGATCTGGAGGAACCGCTGGGTGGCGATGTCGTTCTGCGCCGCCTCCTGCCCGCCGATCCCGTACCCGACCGCCAGCCGCTGGAACGGGTTGTTGCCCGCGCTCTCCCCCAGGAGTCGCAAGGCGTCGGCCGCGGCGAGCTGCTGCTGGATGCCCTGCTGGGCCGCCTGCGCCCCGAGGAGGTTGAAGTCCTCGACCGCCCGGCTCTTGAGGATCGCGTTGGCACTCCCGAACCGCGCCCCCTGCTGGTTGGCCGAGGCGAGGTTCCGCTCGAAGGACGGCTGGAGGGCGTTGATGATCCCCTCGCCCGGCTTCCCGTTCAGGATGCCCTGCAAGGCGGGAAGCGAGATGTCGAGCGCCCGCTGCTCGGGGGCGGGCTGGTTCAGGTACTTCCCGATGGCGTCGAGGCTCTGGCGCTGGAGGCCGGTGACGGGGACGCCGAGGTTCCCGAAGTAGGACTCGATCCGGTTCCGCACGTCATTGGCGTTCGGCGCCACGAACCCGCCCTGCCCGCCCCCCATGCCCGCCGCCGCCCCACCGCCGTAGGCGCCGCCCAAGCCCGGGTTCTGGGCATTGGTGCCGGGCGCGTAGCCACGGGTCGGTGCCGCTCCGCCGAGGCCGGGATTGGTGCGGCCCTCGCCGGGCGCCCCACCGGGCCGGGAAGGACCGCCCTGCCCGCCCGCGCCGGTGTTCCCCTGCGGCTGGCCGGGACCGGGGCCGAAGCCGAGGAAGTAGTTGAGGAGGTCGATCTGGTTGGCGCGGGTGCCCCGAAGGTCCGCCGGGATGCCCGGCTGGGTGCTGCCGCCACCGCTGGAGAGGAGGCCGCCGGCGACACTGACGGCGGTCGGGATCAGTTCGGTGGGCACGGGCAGGGCCTCCCTAGGCGCTGGGGGGCGGCTCCTGTTCCGTCCATTCGGATGCCAGGAGCCGCAGGGTCACGACATCCACCCACCGCCCGTCATGCCAGTGCGCCTGCTCCTTCTTGCTGCCTTGCCGGGCGACCCAGGTCTGGGGGTTGTCCATGCCAAGGCGGGCCAGCGCGGGGTGGGAGGCCACCGCCGTCTCGCCCTCGAACCGGAAGCCCAGCTTGACGCGGGCGAACCGGATGAGAGTCTCCACCGGCTCGGGCACCTGCATGACGAGGCGCCGGACACCGAGGGTCTGGAAGCAGGTCGTGATGAACTGGCGGAGGAGCCGACGCTTGCCGGTGAGGTTGCCGTCGAAGAACACGAAATGGAGCACGGCCTCGATGCCGGGCACCACCCGGGTCAGGGTCAAGATACCCACCAACGCCCCCCCGCGCCAGACCTCGTAGATCCGGTGATGGGGGTGGGTCAGGTTGGCCGCGTAGTTGACCCGCCGCTCCTCGGGTGACAGCGGCGCCACGGTCCACTCCGGGCGGGCGCAGAGCTGGTCGAGGATCAGCGTGTTCTTCTCGGCATCCCCCCGGAACGGGTCGTATGGAACGACCAGATAGGCCCCGAAGGGGGACGGCGTGGCCGGTTCCGTGGCCGGTTCGGGGGCGGTCATCGGACCTGGATGATCCCGAGCCCACCGGCCGGACCCGCTCTGGGGAGGTCCAAGGAAAATCCCCCGTAGGCCGCCACGACCTCCTGCAAGTCGCAGACGCCGTACACGTCATGGAACACGAGGAGCCCGCCCGGCAGCATCTTCGGGAGGAGCAACTCGATTTCCTCGGCGACGTGGGCCTTCTGATGGTCGTCGTCGATCCACGCGAACCCGAGGCTCTGCGGGGCGAGGGAGCGGATCACGTCCCGCGCATCCATGCAGCGGAC
>CAYZBB010000188.1:0-10458 GCA_964476495.1 uncultured Actinomycetes bacterium
ACCACGCCGTCGGCCCCGACGTGCTCGAGTGCCTCGCCGAGCAGGTCGCCGATCACCTCGTCGCGGGAGGCGATGGTGCCGACGTTCGCGATCGCCTTCCGATCGCCGGCCACCGGGATCGCCCATTCGGTGAGCAATTCGTTGACCTTGTCGGCGGCCTGGGCGATGCCCGAACGCAGGGCCAGCGGGTTGGACCCGGCAGCGACGTTGCGGAGGCCCTCGGCGACCATGGCCTGGGTCAGGATGGTCGCGGTGGTGGTGCCGTCACCGGCCACGTCGTTGGTCTTGGTGGCCGCGGTCTTGGCCAGCTGGGCGCCCATGTTCTCGTTCGGGTCTTCCAGCTCGATGTCCCGAGCGATGGTGACGCCGTCATTGGTGATGGTCGGGCCGCCGAACTTCTTGTCCAGCACCACGTATCGGCCGCGCGGCCCGAGGGTGACCTTGACCGCGTCGGCGAGCTTGTCGACGCCGCGCTGCAAGGCGGCGCGCGCGTCGGTATCGAAGCGGATCTGCTTCGCCATGTGTTGTCCAGTCCTATGGTTCGGTGTCTTGTCTGATGCGGGTGGTGCGCAGATGACCGCGCCCCGGCCGCCCGCGCGTGACGGGCCACCGGGGCGGGGTGGAGTGCAACTGACCGGCCGTTGCGCGTGTGGCTTCAGCGGCCGGTCGGTGTCACTTGTTGACCTTGGCCAGCACGTCGCGTGCGGAAAGCAGCAGGTACTCCTTGCCCGCGTACTTGACCTCGGTGCCGCCGTACTTCGAGTAGATGACCACGTCGCCCTTCTCGACGTCGATCGGGATGCGCTTGCCGCTGTCGTCGTACCGGCCGGGGCCGACCGCAAGAACGGTGCCCTCCTGCGGCTTCTCCTTGGCGGTGTCGGGGATGACGATGCCGGACGCGGTCGTCGTCTCAGCCTCGTTGGCCTCAACGAGGATCTTGTCCTCGAGCGGCTGGATGTTCACGCTCGCCACGGTGTGACCTCCCCCTTCTGGGGTTTCGTTCGATGCGGCTGCCGCTCCCAGGAGCCACAGCCGGCAGTTTCTTGGTTGACCCGGCGCGGTTCGGGCCCGTCGTCGCGGGTGCCGGGCCGTCACTGTGCCGTTCGACTAGCACTCTAGCCATGCGAGTGCCAGGTCTCAACCATCCGGCCCGACGAGGTGCTCAGTGGGAGGCGTCGGCGAGCACGTTGCGCAGCCGGTGCAGCGCATCGAGCACCTGGTCGACGTTGCCATCACGCACGTGCCGGTCGTACCACTGGTTGTCCAGGTCGATCGCGATGCGCACCAGCGTCGCCTCCGCGGCCAGCCGCCGCCCCGGGGTCAGCTCGGTGTCGACGTGCCGCAGCCAGTCCCGCAGCGCCGGCTCGTCCGAGGCTCCGTCGAGCAGCGCCGGCTGGTACTCGGCCAGCAGCAGGGTGATCGCGGTCAACGCGGCGTCTACCTCGTCGGTCGGCAGCGTCGACCCGGCGTTGGTCACCGCACGGATCGCCGTCGAGAGCCGGTCGCCGGTGCGTCCGTCGGTGCTCTGCCGCAGCTCGCTCACCAGGACCCGTCCGGCGTAGGTGTCCAGGAACGGATTGGGATCGTGCGCGGTGGTCGCGGTCATCGACGCTCCTCGTTGAACAGATGTGATCCGGGTCACGGATCACTTCATGTCAGGGTAGGCGCGAGGGCGCCCGGTCCACGTGCACGGTGGACACCGGCAGCCCGGGGTCGCCGGTGAGGTACGGCCCGGACGCCGATCCGCCGGCCGCCAGCACGTGGGCGCCGACCGCGGCGATCATCGCACCGTTGTCCGTGCAGAGCCCCGGCCGAGGTACCCGAAGCGTGAGACCCGCCGCCGCGCACCGCTGTTCGATCAGGGCTCGCAGCCGTCCGTTCGCCGCCACGCCCCCTGCGACCACGACCGTGCCGACGCCGAGGTCGACCGCGGCGCGGACGGTCTTGGCGGTCAGCACGTCGACCACGGCCTCCTGGAACGAGGCGCATACGTCGGGCACGTCGACGGGACGGCCGTCCCGTTCCGCCTGTTCGACGTACCGGGCGACCGCGGTCTTCAGGCCGGAGAAGGAGAAGTCGTAGGCCGGGTCCCGCGGTCCGGTGAGCCCCCGGGGAAAGCGGACCGCCGTCGGGTCACCGTCGGCGGCCAGCCGGTCGATGACCGGGCCGCCCGGGTAGCCCAGGCCGAGCAGCCTGGCCACCTTGTCGTAGGCCTCGCCTGCGGCGTCGTCGACGGTGGTGCCGATCTCGGTGATCGAGCCGGCCAGGTCGTCCACCCGCAACAACTGGGTGTGCCCGCCGGAGACCAACAGGGCGATCGCCGGTCGCGGCAGCATGCCGTGCTCGAGCGTGTCGGCGGCGACGTGCCCGGCGAGGTGGTTGACGCCGAAAAGCGGAACGTCCCAGGCGGTGGCGTAGGCCTTGGCCGCGGCGACCCCCACTAGCAGGGCGCCGGCCAGTCCGGGCCCGGCGGTGACCGCGACCGCGTCCACGTCCCGCGGGTCGACGCCGGCGGAGCCGAACGCGGCGTGCACCGTGGGCACCATCGCCTCCAGGTGCGCGCGGGACGCGATCTCCGGGACCACACCACCGAACCGGGCGTGCTCGTCCTGGCTGGAGGCCACCGCGTGGCCCAGCAATTCCGGCCCGTTCGCCGCCATCCGGACAAGCCCGACACCCGTCTCGTCGCAAGACGTCTCGATGCCCAGCACGATCGGGCCGAGCCCGTTCGTCCGCTCGCCGCTCATGCCGGCCTTGCCATTGTGTAGGCGTCGGCCCCGCTGGGCAGGTAGTAGCGACGACGGATCCCGAGGACCACGAACCCCTCCGACTCGTACAGCGCGATGGCCGGGGCGTTGTCGGTCCGCACCTCCAGCAAGACCCGCCGGCCGGTCGCGTGGGTCAGCAGGCCCCGCAACAGGGCCCGTCCGATGCCCGCGCCCTGCGCCGCCGGTCGCACCCCGATGGTGTGCACCTCCGCCTCGTCACCCAGCAGCGCGACGCCGGCATATCCGTCGACGGCCCCGGCAGGGTCCCGATGCACGATGTAGTGGTGGCCGGCGGCCAGTTCGCCGGCGAACATCTGCGCCGTCCACGGCGAGTCGCCCGGGAACAGGATCCCCTCCAACTCCACCAGCGCGGGTATGTCCGCGACAGCGGCCTTCTCGATCGTGATCGGCTGTTCGGTCAACGCGCTCACCGGCCCAGCACCGACTTACGGGCGCCCGGCACGGTCGCGTCCGGGCGGCGCAGGTACAACGGGCTCAGCGGACCCGGGACCGCCCCGGTCAGCAGCGGCCCGGACGCGCACTCCACCAGGCCCAGGACGGGCGATCCACCGGGCGGATCGACCACCGTCGCTCCGGGCAGGTCCACCAGGCCCGCCCCGGCCCCGGCGACGTGGGCCGGAACCAGGTCGTGCCCGGCCAGCGCGCCCGGTACCGCGGCCGGGGCCAGCACCATCGGACCGGCCGCCCGTCGGCCGTCCGCCCGGTAGCCACTGGCGTACACCTCACGGCGCCGCGCGTCGGTGACCACCAGCAGATTGCCGGGCAGGGGGCACAACGACCGAGCGACACCGTCGTGGCTGGGCACCCCGTGCACCGGGACGTCGAGTGCGTCGCCGAGTGCCGCCGCGGTCGCCATGCCCACCCTCAGCCCCGTGTACGGCCCCGGCCCGACGCCCACCACGACGGCCTCCAGGTCCCGGATCGTCCGCCCGGCCTCGGCCAGTGCCTCGCCGACCAGGGGCATCAGGCGTTCCGCGTGGCCCAACGGGTCGTGCACCCTGCACAGCGCGAGCACCGTGGCCGCCCGAACCGGCCCTGAACCCTCCTCGAGGGCGGCGATCAGCTCGTGCGGTGGGCGGAGCGCGACCAGGCCGGCGGTCACCTCAGGGGTCGAGGTGTCGAGGGCGAGAACGAGCACGATGGGCCATCTTACGGACGCCGGCGGCTAGGCTGGCTGGTCGAGCCGGTGGAGGTGATCGTGGCCGAGCAGGTCACCCTGGCCGACGTCGCACGGTGGGCCGGCGTCTCGCTGGCCACGGCCTCGCGGGCGCTGCACGGCTCCGCCGGACGCACCGTCAACCCGGAGCTGCGGGCCAGGGTGCGGGCTGCCGCCGCCGAGCTCAACTACTCCCCCAACGCCAATGCGCAGGCGGTTGTCCGCGGCACCACGACCACGGTGGGGCTGGTGGTGCACGACATTGCCGACCCGTCCGCGGCGGCGCTGGCGTCCGGCGTGATGGCCGCGGCGGCCACCCGGAACCTGATCGTCACCGTGTCCTCGACGCTGTCCGACCCGCTCGCCGAGGTCCGGCACGTCGAGTCGCTGCGCCGGCAACGGGCGAGGGCGATCATCCTCGCGGGCTCGCGGTTCAACGACCCGGAGTCTGCCGGCCGGCTCGCGGAGGAGATCATCGGGTATGCGGTCGGCGGCGGGCACGTCGCCGTCGTCGGCCAGCACCGCCTCCCGATGAACACCATCGAGATCGACAACACGGGCAGCGCAAGGCGGCTGGCACAGACCCTGGTCGCTCTTGGCTACCGACGGGCCGCGGTGTTGGCCGGACCGGAGGCGATCGCGACGTCCGAGGATCGGGTGAGCGGGTTTCGCGCCGGCATGGCGGACGACGGCGCGCCGGTGCCGCAGGAGAACGTGCTCGTGGCGCCACTCACCCGGGACGGCGGGTACGTCGCGATGACCGAGCTGATCGACCTCGGTGTCCTGGACGGAGTCGACGTGGTCTTCGCGGCGAACGACGCGATGGCGGTCGGGGCGATCGCCGCGCTGCGTGACCAGGGCCTGGAGGTGCCGGCCGACGTAGCGGTCGCCGGTTTCGACGACATCTCCACCCTGCGAGACGTTCGGCCCGCATTGACAACGGTCCACCTGTCCATGGAGCAGATCGGCGTCGACGCGCTCGATCTGGCACTGACCGGCCGGCCCGACGAGGTCACCGTCACCACCGTGATCGGCGACGTCGTGGTGCGGGAGAGCACGCCACCGCGGTCCTGACGCCGAATCACGCCAGCAGGTAACACACCTCGACCGCCAGCTCCGCCGGGTCGTCCCGATGCGGGCCGTAGATCTCCCACCGGGGCCCGGCCGGCAGGTGGCCGTGGTCGAAGCTCCAGCGCAGCACCGCCTCGTGGGCGTCACCGAGGTGGGCATACGGGCCACGATGCCGAGTGATCGCGACGGCGCCGGCCGGCAGTGCCGAGCGCTTCACCCGTCCGGTCAGCGGGACCGGTTCGGCCGTGAGTACGCCGATCTCGACGTTGGGCACGTCGTCCAGGTACAGCATGACGTTGGGGCATCCGCCGGTGACGCCCGCCGCCCGCAAGCACCCCCAAACCTCGTCCAGCAGCGGCCGCCAGAGTGTCGGGAACTCCGGCCACGTGGTGCGAGCAGACACCACGAGAGTGGGCCGGGCCGCAACGGTCAGGGTGGTCACCATGTCGTGCATGATCGTCCTCCCGGACACAGGGAATGCTCAGCCTCGCCCTGGGTCGTGCTGGGCCCCGCCGACCAGGATGACGCCGTGTCCCTCGCCAGCGTCCTCCACCCGGGTCTCCCTGCCGCGTTTGCGAGGATCCTCGGGCAGCGCGTCCCGGCGCCGTTGGTCGGGCAACTCGCGCGCTTCGGCCTTGTGGGCGGCGGGGCGAGCGCGCTGCAGTTGGCGGCGTATGCGTTCCTCGCCGACAGTGTCGGCTCGCAGCCGGCCAACGTGGTGTCCTGGCTGGTGTCGACCCTGGCGGCAACCGAGTTGCACCGCCGGTTCTCGTTCGGCGGGTCGCATTCGGGCACCGAAAGCGACCATGCCGTCGGAATCGTCACGTCGCTGGTGACGCTGCTCGTCAGCGCGGCGGCCCTCGCCGCTCTGAACGATCCGTCCGAGGCCGCCGGCGTGCTCGCGCTGATCGTCGTCAACGGCCTGGTCGGCGTGCTGCGTTTCGTCGTCCTGCGCTGGTGGATGGTGGGTCGCTCGTCCCGCCGGCACGCTCCTGCGGCCGCCATCCGTCAGATTCACGTCACAACTCGTCCGTTGATTCGTACTCAATCCGTGCGATCTGCTGGAACGAACCTGACGTGCGACCCCTGGGAGATGTGCCGTGAGCGATCTGGACACCCGGCCGGCACCGACCGCCCGGCGAAGCCGCAAGAGGATCGTCATTGCCACGATCGCGGTGGTTGCGGTGCTGGCCGGTGCGGTCGGTCTGGCCCTGTTCCAACCGTGGAAGCTGTTCACCCGCAGCACGGTCAACGAAGGATTCCCGGTGGCGGCGTCCGCCCCGGTCGACCCCCGGCCGTCCGGAACGTCCGCAGCGGCGGCTGAGCCGACAACCGAACCGACGGTCGACCCGACCGCGGGGCAGGGCACAGCGGCGGCCGAGCCCCCGACAGCCGAGCCGGTGGTGCTGGCGTCGGGCACGTTCGTCGACGGGGAGCACACCACCACCGGCAGCGCGACGATCTTCCAGTTACCGGACGGCTCACGGATCCTTCGCCTGGAGAACTTCTCCACCAGCGACGGGCCGGACGTGGACGTCGCACTGTCCGATCAGGCCGCCGGCGGCGACGACTGGGGCAAGTACGACGACGGCCGGTACGTCGGGCTCGGTGACCTGAAAGGCACGGACGGCAACCAGAACTACGAGATCCCCGCCGACGTCGACCTTTCCGGCCTGACCTCGGTCATCATCTGGTGCGACCGGTTCAACGTGGCCTTCGGAACCGCGGCGATCACCGTCTGAACCCGATCAATTCCCGTCAGGTCGAGCCGGCCGGGTCGAACACCGGGTTGAATTCTCGGGGCTCCACCAGCACCAGCCAGTTGCCGGTGTTGTCCCGCATCACGGCCTCGACGCCGTACGGGCGGTCGGCGGGATCCTGCAGGAACGTGACACCCTTGTCGACGAGCTCCTGGTGCGTCTTGCGACAGTCGTCCACACGAAGGCCGAGGCCGCCCATCTGCCCCTTCTCCAGTTGCCGCCGCACGAAGTCCGCCGCGTCGGGGGCCAGCGGTGGGCCGGGTTTCATCAGCGTGACCTCGAGCTCGGGCTGGTTGGGGTGGCAGATGGTGACCCAGCGGGCGTCCGGTCCCATCGGCGCGTCCATTCGCGGCTGGAAGCCCAGCACGTCGACGTAGAAGTCCCGGGTGGCGTCCTGGTCAAGGCAGTAGACCGTGGTCAGCGAGATGTTGGTGATCATGCCGACGACGCTAGGCCCGCCGGGTCGCGCGGCGCTTCTCCGAGATTGCGGCGATCGCCGGCACCCCGGATCCGTTCGTGGTTCGAGCGCTCCTGACCGGCTCCGAAGGCGAGAACGGCGGTCAACAGCGGGTGCCGGCGGTGACCGTCGGATCGAGCACCCCGCTCATGAACAGGTAGCAGCCGGGGATGTGGGGGCCGCCCTGCGCCGCCCAACGGTTGCGATAGGCGGTGGGGGTCTCGCCGACCAACTCGGTGAACCGGGTCGAGAACGATCCGAGACTGGCGAACCCGACCGCCATGCAGATCTCGGTCACTGTCAGGTTGGCGGACCGCAGCAGGTCCTGGGCCCGCTCGATTCGGCGGCGGGTGAGGTAACGGATCGGGGTCTCCCCGTAGGTGGCCGCGAACGCCCGGACGAAGTGGTACTTGGACACGCCGGCCACCGCCGCCACCTCGTCGAGCTCGATGGCCGATCGGTACTCGCGATCGAGGTGATCGCGGGCTCGGCGCAGGTGGGGCAGCATTCCGGTGGGCACCGGGGCCCGGTTGCGGGCCGGCAACCCACGGATGGCCTGGCCCGCGCCGGTCGTCACAGCCTCACGCTACGCCCGCCGGCGGGTCCGGGATGCCCCTGACCCGGTCGGGTCAGGGCGGGGGGCCAGACCTACCCCACGGTCGGGGAATCCCCCGCGGACCGGGTCCGTAGACCCCTGGGGGACTTCGGCTCCTGAACCCTCAGCAAGATCAGGGCTAGCCCTCTGACCTGCTCCTTCGATCATTTCTACGGTCATTCACAGGTTCTGCGAAGCGATCGCACATGATCATTTGAGGAGTCCGGAATGACCACCGCCACCCCGTTCAGGTCGCCTGCGCCGACGGCGTCGAGCGTCGGCATCGTGGCCTGGGCGACGCCCACGCGCAGCGGGCACGTCGCGCTCACCGGAGTCGCGGTGTCGGTGCCCCCGATCGTGTTGCTGCACATGGACGCGCCCGCGCGGCTGTCCGCCGTCACCACCACGATCAGCGACTACGTGGTCGAGAGCCCGCTGGGCGAGCCCCTGTTCGGCCTGACCGCCGGAGCCCTTGCGCTCGCCGGGATCGCCATCGCCCTTGGCCTGGCCGGCGCGACCGCGGTCAAGGCGATGCTCGCCGGCTGGTCACTGGCCCTGATCCTGGCGGCGGTGTTCCCGACCAACCTGCCCGGCACCCCCGGGGACGCCTCGTCGACCATCCATCTGATGGCCGGCGCGGTGGTGTTCGGGCTGCTGCCCATCGTCGGCCTCGCGGTGTGGCGGCGGTCCCGGTCGTTGATCGCAGGGACCTCGATCGGCCGGGCGCTGCTGATGACCACCGCGGTCAGCGGCGTGCTCAGCGCGGCGCTGATCCTGAACCGGATTCCGGGGATCGTCGGCCTGGATCGGCTGTCGTTGCCGCCGGGTCTGTTGCAGCGGGCGGCCGGGGCCGCGGAGATCGCATTGGCCGTCGTGATCGCGCTCGCCGTGCTGAACCTGCCCATTCCCGGAGTCGGGGCCCGCGCGACGCGGCGCGGCGATTGACCCGGCCCCTACCCGGATCGACTTGCCACTTTCCGCCCGCCTGATTCGATTCAGGACGGCCGAATGTGGCAAGTCGACGGGTTCGGGGCGCGGGCAGCGGACGGGGCGCGGGCAGCGGACGGAGCGCGGGGCGGCGGACGGAGCGCGGGGCGGCGGCCGACGGCGGACGGCGCGGGGGCCGGCGGCGGACGGGGGGCGGCGGCCGACCCGCTCAGGCCGCCGCGGCCAGCGGCAGTCGGACCTCGAACCGGCACCCGGGCCCCTGGTTGTGGACCTCGATCTGGCCGCCGTGCGCCTCGACCAGCCCCCGCGCGATCGCCAGCCCCAGCCCGGCGCCGCCGGCCGCGGACCCCTTCTCCGGGGACCGTGCGGCGGCGCCGCGAAAGGCCACGTCGAACACCTTGGGCAGGTCGTCCGGGTCGATGCCGCCGCAGGCGTCCTGCACCGCCAGCCAGGCCTGATCGCCCGTCTGCCCGGCGACCACCTCGACCGTGCCGTCGGACGGGGTGTGCCGGATCGCGTTGACCAGCAGGTTCCGCAGCACCCGGATCAGTTCGTGATCCGACCCGTTCACCACCGGCCAGCCGGGCTCGGCCGACGCCGCCAGGCGCACGCCCCGTTGTCCGGCGGCCGGCGCGGCCGCCTCCATGGCCTGCGCGACGAGCTCTTCAGTGGACACCGGGCCAAAGGTCAGCCGCAAGGCACCTGCGTTGATCCGGGACAGCTCGAACAGATCGTCGACCATGGTGGACAACCGGGTGGTCTCCGCGCTGATCCGCCGGGCATAGTCGGCCACCTCATCGGGCTCGACCACGACCGAGTCCTCCAGCGCCTCGCTCATCGCCCGGATCCCGGCCAACGGGGTGCGCAGGTCGTGGCTGACCCAGGCCACCAGTTGACGGCGGGACGCCTCGGCCGCGCGCTCGGCGGCCCGCTGCTTTTCGGCCTCCATCGCGCCGAGGGCGATCCGTCGGCCGAGGTACACGGCCACCGGGATCACCACCACGGCGATCAGCGCACAGGCCGTGGCGGCGAACGCCAGCATCGGGGTGTACATGAAGCCGCTCACGCTGACGACGAAGATCAGCACCGCCAGGATCGGAATGCTGACCAGCGCAGCGATGTTGGCCGTCGCAGACCGGTGTCGCAAGAGGTGCAGCACGCCGATCTCCACCGCGCCGGTGGCCAATGCGGCCAGCAACGCCCACGGCAGGATGTGCAGCAGATCGGTCAGCACCCGGTCACCCCGGCACGGTCGCACGCAGGTCGCCGTCGAGCCGGTAACCGACGCCCCACACGGTGACGATCCGGGTGGGCCGGGCCGGGTCGGGTTCGACCTTCTCCCGCAGCCGCCGCACGTGCACGGTCACCGTGGACTGGTCGCCGAACGACCACCCCCACACCTGCTCCATCAACTCCATCCGGCTGAACACCTGACCGGGATGGGCCAACAGGAAGTGCAGCAGATCGAACTCGCGGCTGGTCAGGTTCAGCTCCTTGCTGCCGCGCCGGGCGGTGCGGGAGATCGGACTCACCCACAGTTCTCCATCAGTGCTGGTCACCTCGACCGACTCGGCCGCCCCGGCGCCGACGACGCCGCGGCTGCGTTCCAGCACGCGGCCCACCCGCAGCGCCAGCTCACGCGGGCTGAACGGCTTGACCACGTAGTCGTCGGCGCCGTACTC
>CAYZBB010000189.1:0-10208 GCA_964476495.1 uncultured Actinomycetes bacterium
CCGAGAAGGCTGTGGCCGAGCGCATGAAGGCGTTCACCTCGCAGCCGCCTCCGGGCGTGATTGCGAAGAACGGCGCCAACACCGAGCGTGAGATCGACAGCCTGGCGTCGGAGTATTTCCGTCACAAGCTGATCCCGGGCTACACGGCGAAGGGCCGGTCGAATCCCGAAGAGGTCGAGCGCGCACTGGCGGCCAAGGCCACGCCGGATTTCATGGCGAAGGTCGGACTCACTGGCAGCGGCACCAACACGGGTGCTGAGTTGGTCGCGACGCAGTACGTGCGCGAGTTGGTGGCGGCGATTCCGAACATCGCCCCGTTCCGGGACTACGTCCACGTTCACTCGATGACCGAAGACACCGTTCAGATTCCGAAGATGACCACCGCTCCGCAGGGTGGTTACAAGGCGCAGAACGTCACGGGTTCCGCGACCACCATCGCGACCGCAAAGAAGTCGCTGGTTGCGAACACCTGTATCTGCATCACGCCGCAGATTTCGCTCGAACTCGCGGCGGACGATCGCACGAACTTCCTGGCACAGATGGCGCTCTACCTCGGCCGCGCCGACGGTCAGACGACCACGCAGTTCTTCACGATCGGTGATGGCACGGGTGAGCCCGAGGGCATCATCAACGTCACGGGTCGTGACATCGGCATGGTCAGCACCACTCTGACCTATGACGACATCGTGAACATGATCCATGGCGTCGGACAGCAGTATCGGTCGCTGCCGAAGGTGGCGTTCGCGTGGAACAACGCGGGGATCGCCAAGGTTCGGAAGATCAAGGACGACAACGGCCGTCCGATCCTCGTGGACGGAACCGCTCCGGGCCTCCCCCGGACGATCTTCGGATACCCGGTCCTCGAACTTCCGGACCTCCCCGGCGATGGATCGAATGCAACCAATGAGACCTCCGGGTACTTCGGTTGCTGGGAGCAGTTCTATTGGTGGGGCGATCGCCAGCTCCTCCAGATCGCGTCCGACGTGTCGGGCACGAACTTCCTCGCGAACAGCATGCAGCTTCGCGGCACCACGCGAAACGACGGCCGCATCGTTCTTTCCGATGCAATCGTTCGCATTGTCGGTGTGAAGTAATCCTCTGAGATGAAAGCAATCCCCCGCGTCAATCGCGTCGCGACAAGCCGAGAGATGGCCCGAGTGGCGAACATCGGCCGCAGATCGGTTGGCGCGGGGGTGCGCCCTTTCCCGAACCAGTGCAAAGAACACCATCCGTGCCCGATGCCGGGGTGCCCTGAGTGTGAAGGTGGTCGAATCGAGATTCGGACTGGGGTTGAGGTAGCGAATAAGCAAGTCAGTGGGTTCTGGGTCAAACAAGTAAGCGAGTTCTTGATCAAATGAGCACCTCCTGGCTCACACTCGCCATGGTGAAGTCGGTGAAAAACATCACCGACACGTCGCAGGACACCGCGATCACGGCACTACTGCGCGTGGCCGAGGATCTCGTCGCCCAGCACTGCCCGAAATTCATCCCGAGACAGTCGTTTACGGAAACGCACGACGGGATGGGCGGCGGAACAATCGTTTTGAAGCGTCGTCCGGTGTGCGGGGTCGTCAGCGTGAAAGATTCGATGTCGCGAGCTTTTTCGACGACTACCGCGCTTGACTCGTCGAGCTACTCCGTCGACCACGAAAGCGGAGTCATCCAATTCGACGACGACACGATCTCGTGGGACGAGGATGACGGCGCTTCGGCGTCCGGTGGCGCTCTGGGTGAGGGAAACAAGAACGTCCAAGTCGTCTACGTCGCCGGATATGGAAACTACAACCCATCGAATGGAACGGACTCGAACGATTTCGAGACCTACGACGTTCCGCAAGACCTTGTTTTGCTAGCGGCCGACTTCATCCAGGGGAGCAAAAACGCATCCGGGACGGAAGGCAAGAAAGAGGAGCGGATCGGCGACTACAGCTACGTGATGGGTGACGTGAGCGACCTCTCGCCGACGTCGAAGATGACGATTCAGCGGTGGGCAGACGGGACGGCAGCACGATGATTTCGGCGGGACTGCTTCGGCAACGTGCGACGGTCCAGCGTGGCGGGGAAACCGCTGATGCGACGGGGTTCCTCGACCCATGGGTGTCGCCAACGACTGTGGCAACAGATGTTCCGTGCAGACTGCAACCGCGTTCGGAGCGCTCAAAGGTCTATGCGAACGGACGCGTCATCAATGGGTCACAGGTCGCTTACTTCAACATGCCGCGCGACATCCTCGAAAGCGACCGACTTGTGATCGGATCGGACACGTACGACGTCATGAAAGTGTCGAACGCCGCTGGCCACGACCATCACCTCGAAGTCGGGCTGGAGCCATTCCAGCCGCAGAGGGCGTGATGGCCAAGGTGACGGCGAATCCAGATTTCTTGTCGTCGGTTCGGCTTGGCGCCGAGGCGGGGATTGAGGCGTCCGTGGACGTCTACATGCCCGCCATCGCGTTCAAGTTGTCGCCGGCATCGGGGGCGCGTACCGGTCGCGTTTACGAGATCCCTGTTGATAGCCGTCAACACGCCACGACGAGCGCGGTTGGCGAGCACGAGCAGACGCAAGACCTGTTCGGAAAGGTGGTGGGTCGAATTCACGTCGCGTCCGCGATTGGGGAGCCTCCCGCGTTGCTCACCGGAACGCTTCGCGAGAGTGCCGGCGTGAATCGAGACGACGGTGGGTTCGACGTCGTGGCGCACATCGGTCCCAACGCGGTGAATCCGGACGATGGGACGTTTTACGGACAGGAGTTGGCACACAGTCCATACAACCGAACCGCATGGGGTGACGGTCTTCACGGTGAGGGCGGAATCGGCGTTCTGGGGGAAGAGTGGGAACCCCTCCTCTTTCCTGTCTTCATCGAAGGTTTCGCCGGGAGCGCCGCATGAGCTCGGCCGACGTGACCAACGTGATCCAGGCGCTCATGGAGCATTGGCTCGCGCAATCGGCAATCACCACGATCACCGATGTGAGGATCTATCAGGCATATCCACAGACGCAGACGAAATTTCCGCTTGCAGTTCTGTGGGATTCGTCGGACCTCGTTCGGTCGTTCGATCAGGGTCAGGTGACGTCGTACGACCTGGCTCCCGCGTTAGAGCTTTACGGTTACGACCCAAACCAACTTCGGCGACTGCAAAAGGCGTTTGAAGACGCGACGAATACGGCGTCGCTGAGCCCGACTGGCTTCCAAGACTGCTTTGCGCGAATCAACCGATGGGTTCCAGCGTTCGACAAGGAAACGAAGCTACACCGCCGAGTTGCCACTCTGCGGATCTACGCACAACCGGCATAACGCCGGAAGGGGGAAGTAATGTCAGTCAACTCGACCAAGGCGGCCCTCGGCCCCGGAGAGGCTTTCACCGGATGGGGACTTGTCTCCAACCCGTACGTGTCGCTCGGTGGCACGATGGGCGGCGCCAAGTTCAACGTGGAGCAGGAGTTCGCCGACCTGATGATGGATCAGCTCGGCTCAAAGGCGATGGAAGTCGCACTGGTCGGGTTCCTCCCGAGCCTCGAACTTCCTCTCGCTGAGTACACGCTCTCGAATTGGAGCCTCGTGATGCCCGGATCTACGGTGGCGGGCAGCGCGAATCCCGGCTTCCGCTACAACGGCAACATCGGCACCCAGGCGATCCGGGACGGGTACACGCACCGGATCACGTTCAAGCCGTACGTCCGCGGTGTGGCGGACTCGGATGCGGAAAGCTGGATCACGCTTCCGTGCGGCTTCCTCCAGTCCACCAAGGTTTCGGCGGACTACTCGACGAAGGGTCAGCGCACGATCAACGCAACGGCGATCGGCCTGCCTGACGTGAACGACGCCAACAACCGTCTCATCCTCGGGTTCGCGGACCCGTCGTAACCCACGGCGCGTGACGCGGGGGCTTCCGCTTCGGCGGTGGCCCCCGCGCTCACCGCGCCAATGCGGAGGCTTTCGTGGCATTGCCGGAACGAGAATTCGGTGTACGGAACAAGTGGGATGGGATTGCCAAGATCGGTGGCAAGTCCTTCCAGTTCAAGCATCCCAAGCGGGTCGGCCCCGCGGGAAAGAAGGCGCTTCGAGAACTCATCAAGCGCGAGCGGCACATCATCGCCGGAATCCGAGCGTTGGCGGACATCGCTGACGAGACCGCGCGCGAGGAAGAGGCCGATCGCCTGGAGTCGCAGCACCGCGAACTCAACCTCGACCATCTGGCGATCTACCTGGGTCAAGAGGCGCGCGCGGAGCTTGCGGCGGATGAAGAGAACTACCCAGCCGATGAGCTGGCGCAGGTCTTGAAATTCATCATGGAGTCCAAGGCTGCGGATCAGCCGTCGGACCCTTTGGGGAGCGAGTCGCTGGCGACGTGGACTGGGACGTCGTCGTTGCCCGTCTGATTACGCGCTGCGGCTACCGCGAAGCGGAAGCCTGGGAGGTCGATGGTGACTTCGCCCTCTTTCTCATGGAGCAACTCGATGCGGAGGACAGCCGCATCGAGTTCGCCATGGCGCAAGCGGCGTGCTGGCCCCACGCAGGGGATTCGGGCGAGCAAATGCTGGCCCGCTACAACCGTCTCCTTGAGCGATCCCGGTCCACACAATGGTTCGTCGTCGAGGAAGACAAAGACGAGGACTTCTACCGATCCGAGTGGCGGAGCTTGTTTTCGGTCTTGTCCGAACTTCCGGGGGTGAAGGTTGAGCGTCATCAAGATTTCATCCGCCAATGAGGAGAGGCAGGCGAACTCGATTCGCTACCTCGAATCGCGCGGAATCGCGGTTCACGAAGGCCAGTACGACGGTCTCGAAAAGGTCGCGCGGATCATGCGCGACCAGGACGCGTACATGGCCACCATCACCACGATGCGGGATGCGATCGTTTCCGCGCTTCGGAAGTTCGCCGCTACGTGGAAGAACGCGAGCCACGGATGGGTGATCGTCATCGTTCCTGATAACGGCACGGGTCGATCGTCCATTGCGTCGCACGTCGTATCGCGGGCTGATGCAGTCGGGTTGCAGCACGAGGCGGCATCCCGGTCGGAAGACCTGGCTCGAAAGCAGACGGGAGCCTAAGCGGTCATGCAAGCCCTGGTCGGCCAAGCGCTCATCGAGATCCGCGCGACGTGGGAAGGCGTCGCCGCGGATACTCGTGCGGCATTGGCCGAAGTCGAGGGCCAGATCGCGGCGACCGAGGCGCGCATTGGCGCGAGCGTCGGTGGCACCGTCGCCGAGGTTGAGGCGTCGAGTAAGGCGATGGCGGCTGCCGTTAAGACGGCGACCGATGAGGTGGGGATCGCTTGGGTGTCGGCATCCCAAGCCGGAACCGAATTCGCTGTCAGCCAGTCCGAGGTCCGCGCAGGAATCCGTGGCGCCACCATTGACGCGCAGTCTCTCGCGGCGAGCACGGACGGCCTTATCGCTGGATTTTTGGGAGCATCGCAGGCTGGCCAGGTGTTCACCACCACTGAGGCTGGAATGCGCGCGGAGATGCGCGCCGTGGCAGCGGATGCGGATGAAGCGTTCGCGACGATGTTCACGGGGTTTGCCACGGGGAGTCAGCAGCTTGAAGCGCAGATCACGGCTGCCATCGCTGCCGAAAAGGCGCTTGGTGCGGGTGCCGTAGAAGCAGCGTCAGAAGTCCAAATCCTCGACGGCGCAGCTAGCACAGATGCCGTCACCGTCGCCCGCCTCGGAACGGCCATGGAGGGAACGGCCGCTTCTGTGAAGCGAGTCACGATCGCCAGCGCCGAGTACGCGGACGAGTTGGTTGCATTGATTGAGCGCGATGAGGCGTTGGGAATGGCAGTCGGTCAGCTCATGGCGCGCTATGAGGGGCTGGACATCAAGACCGCGGAGCACATTGTCCAGAACCGCGGCGTCGCAGCCTCATCGCAGGCTGTTACGGACGCATTGGCCGCCGAGATTGTTGCAGTTCAAGGATTGACGAGGGAGACCACTGCCCGCTCTCGTTCGTTGACCGCGCTCGGGACTGCGATCGATCTTGCCGCGAAGCAGGAGCAGGGGCTCATCAACGTCACCGCTGCGCGCGCCCGCGCGCTGGGCGTTGCGTCGCTCACGGAGTCCGAAGCAGCCCAGGCTAGTAACGCATATACGGCCGCGCTAGAGCGCCAGTTTCTCGCCACCGGTCGCACGACCAACGTGTCCGGCGCTATGAAGGCGGCGCTAGCGAGCATGAATCCAGAAGTCGATAAGGCGGCCTCGTCCAGTACGAAGGCCGCCGCCGCACAGATGGGTTTCGGAGACGAGGTCGAAAACGCTGCGGTCAAGTTCAACTTCCTAACCCGCACAATCCGAAACTCGCTCTTCATCATCACCGGTCTCGAAGCCGCGACCGCCGCGGTGACGATCAAGATGGCGGAGGAGCAGAACAAGCTGCTCAACTTGTCGCAGCAATTCGGTATCGCCAGCGACGAAATTTCTGGCTTCTCGCTGCTCTCGAAAGCGACCGGCGAGAGCATCGACACGATCAACACCTCGCTGCGCATGATGCAGAAGGGCTTCGCTGGCGTCGGCGATGGGTCGAACCTCGCCCAGCAAGCGTTCGCGGCGCTGGGGATTCAGACCGCAAAGACCGGCGCCACAGCGCGCGATACCTCGACGATTTTCAAGCAGGTCGCCGACGTCATGGCGCTCATCCCCGACGGTGAGCAGAAGATCGCGGTTGGCACGGCGATCATGGGTCGCTCGTTCAACGCGGTGATCCCGCTCATCAACCAGGGGTCGGCTGGCTTCGACCGCATGACGCAGGCGTCGCGTGAGTTGGGAACGGAGCTCACGACGCTCGAATTACTGACCGGTCGTTCGATCGTCACCGCGTGGACGGACTTCAAGGGCGCGATCCAGGGTGTCGGTTTTGCCATCGAGAAGGAGCTTGCACCATCGATCCTCTCAGCGATCACGACGACGACGCAGTGGATCGCGGCGAATCGGGAGTTGGTGGCGTCGAACATCGCCGGGTTTGTGCGGACGGTGGGATCGGCGTTTGGCGACGCAGTGGTGTTCGTGTCGCAGAACATCGGCGCGATGAAAGAGCTTGCGATGGTTGCGGCCGGCGCGACCGCGGCTTACAAGCTGTTGACATCCGAGACGCTGGTAAATGCGGCGGCAACCCTTACCAATCTCGGCAGGATGGAAGCGTTTAAGCTGACAGTTAGCACCGTTTCCGGAGCGATTTCGACTGCGATTTCTGGGGCGATACAGCCACTCACGACGCTGCTGGGAGGGCCGCTGGTTATTGCTCTCGCCGCAGCCAGCGCTGGGATTCTGGATGTTGTCCACCACGAGGTAGAGCTTGCAAATGGAATGGATCGCGCCGCCGAAAGCGTGCGGAGATTCCAGACTGAGTTGAATCGACTCACCCCTAAGCAGCGCGATGAGCAGTCGACGGTTCGGGCGCTCCAGGCTGAATACAACAACTTGGCTGGGCAGATCGAAAATGCGAACGCCGAGCTTGAAAAGGCGAGAAACGCTTCTAAGGAAGGCAAAGATCCGTACGTCCAAGCGGAAGAAATACGAAAACAAGAGCAAGCTCTATCCGACCTGCAAGTCGAGATGCGGGCCGTTGGAACCGCATTGGATCGAGAGAAGGAAAAGACTCAGGCGGCATCGGCCGAGACTAGCGTTCTAACTCAGAAGGCGATTGAGTCATCCCGAGCCCGAGACCTCCTATTCTCCGCTGTCAAGAACCTGAGCGCCGGCCTCGGCCTCGAAGCCGATCAGGTGAAGGCGGTCGAAACTGCCACTGGCGAACTGTTGCCGGCTCTAAAGGCAGAGTTTTCACAAAAGAAGCTCTCGACGCAGGCCACCGAAGGGTTGAGCCGCGCCCTTGGTATTGAGGGTGATGTCATCCAGCGAACCGTCGCACAGACGGGGAATCTCGAACTCGGAAACGACAAGGCCGGCAAGGCCGCCGCCCGCGCCGCCGCCCAAGTCGACAAGTTCAACGCCTCCGCCGCGAAGGCCACGGCGCAGGAGATGGCGACCCAGGTCACTGCCCTGGCGAACGAACTGAGCCGGTTGTCTTTGCCCGAGGCCATCGAGCGCCTGCCTGCCCTTCTCAACCTGAACGCACAGGCCCTCGACGCGGAAGTGGCCGCGATCCGAGCCGAGACGGAAACCAAGCTCAGCGCGGCGAAGACCGAGGAGGCGCGCAACGCGGCACTCGCGGAGGAGGCCGACCGAATCCAGAAGGCCACCACCGCGAACGAACTCCACGCGCAGAAGCTCGTCGATACGGTCACGCACACGGAATCGGCTGCGAAGATCACGGCAGAGTACACCAAGACGATTCGCAGCCTCCAGGAGGCGCAGGACGCGCTCAAGATCACGGTTATCGACGACCAGATCAAGGCGATTACCGATAGCTGGAAGAACCTCGACATCGCGACTCGCGAGAGCCAGTTGCCGCAGGTGTTGGACCTCATTGCGCAGAAGTACGACATCCTCGCCGCGAAGGAAACGGCTGAGTCGGAAGCGAAGATCGCGAACGCTCGGGCTACCTACGACTCGGCCGAGGCTGCTTACGCGTTGACCGGATCACAAGAAGACCTCGCGTCCATGGTGGCGGCGCTGAATGCGCTGTGGGACATAACGGACGCGGTCCAGGCAAATGCGGCGCTTTCGGCGGAGGATCTGGCGTTCAAGATGAACGCCGAAGCACAGGCGGCTCGTGACGCAGCGGCAGGAACAACCGATCTTGCTCAGGCTCAGCAGCTCGCGGCAGGAATGGCGAGTGACCTGTCGAAGGCGCTTGTGGATGTCGTCTCTGGAACGAAAGACGCCGCGCAGAATCTAGGGAAACAGATCATTGCGCAGATATTCGACAAGTCTCTTGTTTCGTTCGCAACTAGTGCAATTCAGTCGATTATCCAGCCGGCGCTGGACGGTGTCCTTGGGGGAATATCGTTTCAGCAACTAGGAAGTCAGTTTGGAGAGGCAATCGCGTCACCCTTCATTGCCGCATTCGGAAGCACGGCCGGTGAGCAGTTCGGGCCAACGTTGGCAGAACTTGGTACTACCCAGGCCGCTGTGGATGCGTCCATGAAGGTTGGAGCCACGACAGGGGCATCGATTGTCCAGGGACTTTCGTCATTTTTGCAGAACGTGACAATTGTAGCCGCCCCAATTGCGCTTGCCGCCGGCATTGGTACGTCTATCGCTCAAGCATTTAATAGCGACACCGAGATTGGAAAGCTGCAAGGGGCGGTTGACTCTTACCTTTATGCGTCGATCGTTGGAATACCCGTTGCGATGCTGGATCAGATTACCGGTGGTCTTGTCTCGAAGCTCCTCGGATCATTGTTTGGTCTTGGACCAAACATGGAAGAGCGTATTGCAGCATGGTTCAGCCGAAGCATAGGGAAGAGCTTCAAAGACCCACAAGTTGCAGCCGCGGTAGATGCTGGAGCCAAGTCAATCGGTGACGCGGTTGGTGCAAGTCTTTTGAGGGCGATGACCAACGTACCGGTTAAAGCGATACACGACGGACTTCACGATCAGGTATCAAGCATTTTTTCCGGGGAGAGCGCCGCCGTACAAACCGAAATACAACAACTCGCGCAGGCAGTCGGAACTTCTGTTTCGGCCGAGATGGGATACGTGGGTTCGCAGGCCATTGCATTTTCGCAACAATGGGCTAACGCATGGCTTCGAGCGCAGGTTGATTCGGGGAAGAGCGCGCAGCAGATCATCAAGGAGCTGCGGGCGATGGCCGAGGCATTTGGGACGAGTGGGGGGCTATTCGCCGCTCTCGATGAGCTAAACCGAAAGCTACTTGAGACCGGAAGGTCGGAGGAGGTCTTTGCCGATCTCGGGGCAATCATTAAGGATTGGACCGGCGCAAAAAAGTCCGAAATATCCACCCTGTCCGACGTTCTCGCTGCCTTCGGCGGTGACACCGTTCTCACGCTGAACGCCATCAAAAAAGCGTTTGAGGACGCCGGGATTCCGATTGAACAGTTCACGGGCGATCTCGGAGATGTGGTTCTCGCTTTCTCGGGTGATGCGGGGACGGTGATTCGCGATGCGTCGAAGGACATGCAGGACTTCGGCAACTACTCCGACGGTACGGCGCAGATCATCGAACAGAAAGTCGTTGCCGCGCTAGGTAACGTCGTGAAGACCGCCGAGCAGCTCGGGTACACGCCCGAGTCGATCGAAGCGCTCGGCACCGCCGCATCTCTCATCTCGCCCGAGCTTCTCAAGAGCGA
>CAYZBB010000190.1:0-9962 GCA_964476495.1 uncultured Actinomycetes bacterium
ATGACCTCGAACCATTTGACCGCCCAGAGTTTCGTCTTCCCGGACGTCAGACCGGCCATCGCGAACGGTGCGAAGACCAACGTGCCGATGATCATGGCCTTGCGCAGGTACAGCACGATGATGATGGCGCCCCAGGCCAGGATGCCCACCGCGGCGATCACGGTGACCACCAGCCAACCGGATCCTTCGATCGCGCCCTGCATCGCGAAGGCCTTCTTGATGCCGTCCTGCGCCGCGGCCTGCGCGCCGCCGAGCAGGAAGTTGGAGAACTGGTCCACGATCAGCAACAGTCCGGCGGTCAGCACCGCGCAGGCCGATCCCAGGATCAGTCCCAATGCGCTGCCCCAGACGGCCCGCCACAGCTGGGACGGGGACCTGGCCAGCAGCGCGGTGACGATCTGGAACACGAACAGCAGCCCGACGACCGGCAGCACCAGGTACCGCATGAGGACCAGGACGTCCTGCAGCCAGGTCGCGGCCAGGTTGATCCGCAGACCGGAGTTGATCTGGTCGATGGCCTTGAGCATCATCCATTGGTTGGCCTCGACGGCTCCGGCGGCGATGCGTTTGAGGATGTCGTCGGAGGTGTCGGACAGCCAGTCGCTGATCCCGTCGGCGCGCAGCACCATGGTCATTCGGTGTCCATTCATCTGATGGTCGTCATGCCAGTTGGACGCAGCCGTTCCAGACGGCCAGTCCCGCAGCGTTTTCCAGCAGCGCGACGACGACGGCCCGCTTGTTCGAGTTGTCCCGGAAGGCGACCCAGGCCGAGCGCATGTCGGCCGAGTCGTCGAGGGTGACCGGGGTGCTGATGCCGCCCCAGGGGTTCGGGTTGCGGATGAACTCCGCGGTCAGGTCGCCGCCCAGCTTGTCCAGTTCGCCGGGCCCGTACTCCCAGGCGCCGAACACCATTCCCGAGCCGTCCTTGCAGGACATGTCGTTCGTCGGGCATTCCCCACCCAGGCCGGCGCGGCTGCTGGCGCAGGACTGTGCCTTGGTTGTGAGCGCGCTGTCGGTGGTGAATGGCGCAAGTCCGTCGCCAGCCCGCACGTCGTTGATGTTGGCGGTCCATCGTTCGGACAGGTCCAGGAACTCCCAGGCGCCGGGCAGTTGGGGGGCGTCGTCGATGCTGTAGTCCTTCGGGTCGCCGGCGAAGGCGACCGCTTGGGTGGTGGATGTCCATTGCAGGTAGGTGAGGCCGGCGCCCAGGAGCAAGGCGGCGGCCAACCCGACAGCGATACCGGTCCGGGCGCGGCTCACCAGGGATCCGTTGGCTGACATCGATCCGAGTGCCCACAGGACCGCGCAGCCCACCACGATCGCGACCGTCAGCACCAGGGCGAACACGACGGCCTGGTTGATCCAGGAGGTGATCGCCTCGGTACCCGACTGCGGCTCCCAGTTCATGAGATCGATCCGTATTCCCAGTGCCAGGGCTCGGGTTTCGATCCGTCCGGCTGTGCCCAGCCCGGGTGCACCCACCCGAACCGGCCGGCGTTGGCGGTGAGCCAGTCGAAGGCCGGCCCCGTTCCCGAGTTCACCCCGCAGCAAGCGCCGATGTCGACGGCCTTGGCCCATCCGTGGTTGCTGGTGCCGGGGACCGCGCACAGGCTGCCCTTCTCCGCACGGCAGGCGACCTGACCGTCGTAGTCCCGGTAGGCGTCGGTGATCCCGATGTCTTGGCCGATGGCCGCCTTGAACGCGGTGTTCATCTGGTCGAACGCCGCGGCCGCGTGGCATTCCAGCAGCAGTTGCGGCGCGGTCGGGACCGGGCACAGCGCCGAAGCGGGGATCTGCCCGTTGGCGTAGCCACCCCACGCCGCGGACCCGCCACCATCCGCAGATGCAGTGCCAGCAACAGGAACTGGGTTGCCGGCAGCGGCCAGGCACCACTCGTCGTCGTTGCTCGCGACCGGGACACCCCCCGCAGCGATCGGCGCTGCGGCGGCTGGGTTGGTAGCGGCTGAGTAGGCGGTCAGTTGGTCGACGAGAGTTTCGGCCTTCTGGTACATCTCGCGGTAGATGCCGCCGTCAGAAGACGGGGAGCCCTGCACGATCTGCGCCGCGTTCCACGGTGGGAGCGATTGCCAGGCCGGCACCTCCGCGAGTCGATCGTAGAACAGGCCTGCGGAGGTGGCGGGGTCGATCAGCTGATCGGGTGATCCCCAGCCGGTCATTGGCCGTTGCTGGAACAGCCCGATCGAGTCCAGATTGTTCCCCACGCGATCGTGCGGGTACTGCAACGATTCTCGGGCGACCGCGCGTTCGGCGTCGTTGAGCTGGCGGCCCTCGGCCGAGCCGATCAGGGTGGAGGTGCCGTCGTTGGCGTAGTTGTACAACGTCGATTCGGCCAATGCGACGGCGACACCGATGGCGGCGCCAGTGTTTCCGAGGTTGCGACCCAGTGCGACCGACACGATGATCCGGGCGTTGCGGTCCTGCGCCGCATCAAGATCCGTGGACGCGGTACCTCTGACGGCGCCGCAGTCCAGGGCTCCGGGCAGGAACCTGGGCTGGCGCCTACCGCTGCTGCCGACGGCGGCGACGGACACCACAACGGCGAACCCGAGCAGTAATCCGATCGCGGTGGGGCCGGCGAGGTGGAGTCTTCGGATGGCCCGCATCAGCCCGGCCCCAGTGCGTCCTGCAGGTGTTGCGGCAGAACCCGATCGATCGTGCAAAAGGACGTGGCCGGCGGGCAGGCGATGGTGATGCCCAGATGCACACTGACCCGGGTCGGGGCACCGGATGTGCCGGTGATCGTCTGCTGGCCGGTCACATCGATCCCGTAGATGCCCGGGGACACACCGATGCCTTTGAGCCGGTTGGCGGCCCATTGGGAGACGACGACATCGGTGACGTCCACGGTGACGGTCGTGCCGTTGTCCTGGATCGTCTGCAGGGCCGGGCCGACCGGGGTGAAGGCTTCCAGGTCCTTCGCCAGTTGCACTGGATCGCCGTATGGCGAGGGCGCGGCCGCGCGGAGCAGGTCGTTGTTGCGAACCTGGAAGTCCGTCCCCTGGTCGTAGGCCAGCACTGCCTGCGCAACCAGGCGGGCGAACTCGAGGTGATCGGTCCGCCCGCCGACCAGCCGGGAGTCGGTCGGGCTGCTGCCCGGCAGGATGACCAGCGCGTCGGAGGACGGGGCCGCCGCCGACGCCGCGGTCGACGGGTGCACCCCGGTCGAGGGTGGCGCCACGGTGCCGCGGGTAGCCGAACCATCGTCAGGGAGCACGAGCTGGAACGCGACGACCGCAGCCACCGCGACAGCCCCAACGGCGGCACAGATCAGCACGGATCGACGACGTCCGGCACCGTTCGGTGAGGTCTGCATCAGCTCACGCCGACGGCAGGTGGTCGGCCGGCGCCACAGTGTCGAGGAAGGACGCCGGAGCCGACACCGTCTTACCGACCGCGTTGAACCAGCCGACCAGGTAGGCCGCGCCGCCGACCAGCAGGGCGGCGACCAGCGCGACGATCAGCGTCGTCTTGCCTCGGGACGAATGCTGCGGGCTATTGCCGAAGGCGCCGACCGCCCACAGGATCGCGCCTATCAGGAACGCGGCCACGCAGGCGACCAGCGCGTACGGGATCAGTCCCAGCACCAGGCCCTTGAACGTCGACAGGCCGGGCAAGGTGGTCTCGGTCGCACCGGTCAATGGATTGCCGCCGGCCGGCGCTTGTCCGGGCGTGGGGTCCGCAGCTGGGGTGTCGTCCGGTGCAGCGAGCGCTCGAATCATGGATCTGCTCCCAACAGGGTTTGTGCCGGACGGGCCGGCGACGGATCGTTCGATACCCAATGCAGGCAGCTGTCGCGAGCTAGTGCCTTGCTATAGTTAGGACCAACCTGCGCAAGGTAGCGAGCCAGTTATGGCCTGGTCAAGAGTCGCCGCCCCCTGCCAATCGAACGGCCGGTCCCCCAAGTAGGCTGCCTACACACCGTGACAGGGCAGGAGAGGGATCGACGTGGCCGACAGTGACGGTGGAATGCCGGACCTCGCCGACCGCCTTGATCACCTGTTCAGGACCGTTCCCCGCCCCGGCGGGCGCGGCCTCTGGTCGAACGAGCAAGCCTCGCTCGAACTCGCCCGGCAGGGAACGTCGATGTCAGCCGCCTATCTGAGCCAGCTACGCAACGGCAAGCGGGACAATCCTTCGGCCCGGCATCTGAACGCGCTTGCCGCGCTCTTCGCGGTTCCGATCAGCTACTTCTTCGATTCGGACACCGCGGACAAGATCGACAACGACCTGCGGTTGCTATCGGCCATTCGAGACAGTGATGTGCAGGCGATTGCTCTGCGTGCACATGGACTTTCGCCTGAGGGACTCGCCAGTGTGAAGGGGATAATCGACCACATCCGAAAGGTCGAGCAGCTACCCGACGAAGGGGTCCCCACCGATGCCCTGGAGCAGGAACCGCCCCCGCGACCCGAATGAACGCACCTACCAATCGCTGGTCGCGTTGCTCCCCAACCCCTGGTCCGTCGACGAGTTCGTCAGCCTCGTCGCGACCGACCGTGGCCGGCCGATCCGCGTCCTGCCCCATGAACTGAGCACCGGAGACGCCACCGGCTACGCGCTGCGCCGGCACAACGAGGACGTCATCGTCGTACCGGCCAAGGCAGTGGGGGCGCGCCGGGACGCGATCATCTGCCACGAACTGGCGCACATCGTCCTTGACCACGCACCGCACGTCACCGACGACCTCCAGTTCCTCTCGATGCTCGCTCCGCACTGCCCGCCCGAGCTGCTGGAACGATTCCTGACCCGGGACGGCTACGACACCGACGACGAGCGGGCCGCCGAAACTCTGGCGACCCGCTTGATCGCCCGCGCACAGACCCGCAGCCACCAGCGCACGACCAGCAGCGAACTCGACCGCCTGACCACCCGGCTGCGCTGATGGGCCTGGCCCTCGCAGCAGGTGTCCTCTGGACGGCGACGATCATCCGGCTGATCGCCACCGTTAGACGGCCGGATGTTGCGCGCGTGACGATGACGCTCGCGGCCGTCTGCGTGTCCTTGGCCTTACGATCGGCACCTTCGCGATCGCATTCGACTCGATTCTTTCCTGGCCGAACGGCGCCGAGCTGATCTCGCACCTGCTCTTCGCCGCCTGCGCCTGCTTCACCCTGCTGTTCCTGCATGTCGTCCGTCACGGTCGCCTCGACAGAACCGTGGTCACCCGACACGCGAGCCTGCTCGGACTGATCAGCATCGCGATGATTGCCCTGTTCGTCGCCGCTGATGTGCACGACGAATCCGCTGGAAGCCAATTCGCCGCCCGCTACGCCGGCAACGGTCTGGCTGCGCTCTACCGAATCGTCTTCTCGATCTACTTCGTCTATTGCCTGCTCGCCATCGCCCGAACCTGTCGGCGACACGCCTTCGCCACTGGTGATCACGCACGCTCGCTGAGCCTGATCGGGATCGGCATCGGCGCGGGCATCGGCGCGGTCGCCTCAATGGCCTCGACGCTACAGATGGCCTTCACCTACCTGACCGGGCAACCCGCGTCCCTCCTGGCAGTCATCAGCGTCGTCGGGGTCGCTGCCGCCGGCATCACCGCCGGCATCGGCGTCCTGGTCCCGATCCCACTCGACACGTTCCTGCGCTGGCGACGGGCACGACTGATCAGCGACCGCCTCGGACCGCTCTGGGCCGAGCTCACCGCCGTCATGCCCGAGATCGTCCTGCCCGTGCCGCCGGGCTCCAACCCGATCGAACATGCGGAGATGGTCAGTACCAGGAGGCGGATAGAAATCGCCGACGCGCTCTACCGCATTCACATCACTGAGCCGGTGGCATCGGACATTCGGCGAAGCGGCAATCCACCGGAAGCGCTCGGACGCGCGCTGCGCGACTCCGTGGCCTGGCACGCCGACCGCACCGGCGTACTCGCCGCCGAATTGCTTCCAGCTGCCGATGATGACCTCGGCCAGCTCATGACCCTCGCCGGCGCCTACGGAGCCGCTCGATGAAACGCGCCTACCGCAACCGCGACCTGATCAAGACCCTGGATCCGAACGAGGACTATCTGCGGATCTACCAGCTCACCACTCTCTACGACTTCCCCATCGACATGCGGGTCGGGCTCAACCTCGCGTTCTACCGAATCTTCGCCACCCCCCACATGGCCGAGTTGCTCGCACATTCCGGCGAGATCGTCAACCGTCCGAAAAAGCGTGCCTACGACACAGCGCTGATCATGTACGAGATCATCGCCAACGGCTTCGACCACCCGCGCAGCCGCGAGATGATCCGCCTCCTCAACCGGGTCCACAGGCCCTGGACGATTAGCAACAACGACTACCTCTACGTCCTGGCAGCCCTCATGGTCGTCCCGCTTCAATGGCTCGACCGCCGCGGATGGCGACCACTACTAGACAGCGAGCGACAGGCAAGCGTCAACTTCTATCGCCAACTGGGTCACTTCATGGCCATCAAGGAACCGCCCGTAACCTACGCCGATGCGGAACGTCTGGTCGAGGACTTCGAGCGTAAGAATCTGCGCTCCAGCTCAGCAGGACAGCGACTCATGGAGTCGACCCAGCAGATCATCGTACGAAAGCTCCCCAAGCCTGCCCAACGGATAGGGCCGGCATTGACCAGTGCCTTCCTCGACCAGCCCGAGCTGTCAAGCGCGCTCGGGCTACCACCGGCCAAATGGCCACTCACGCGGATGGTTGACGGGATCTTCCTGGCCCGCAATGCCTTTCATCGGATGCAGGCCGCGCCGACAGCGCCGTGGTTCATACCCGGACGACCAGCAGGTTCCGTCTACCCACAGGGCTACTCGCTGCACCAACTCGGGCCGTTGGCGCGCGAAGCCGACGACGCCCGTCCGGCGAGTCCGTCCACGGCTACGGTCGAATAGCCGCCACACCCGGCAGGTGAACGCATCCAGGCACCGCCTCACGGACGCGCGCGGTTGCCAGCGGCGTCGTCGGCGAATCGCTCAAGGCTCTCGAGAACCTCAGCCATCGCAGTGATCTCAGCGCGTAGTCGAGCGGTGAGCTCGTTCGTTGCGGTGAGCAGAGCGAGCTCATCCGCGTTCGACATGGCTTCTCGGTTGGTGCATTCGATGTCGTTTACCAACTGCTTTAAGTCGTCGAGCTCGTCGAGGACGCACAGTGCCCGCACGACCGCTTCTTGAACGCTTTCCGGGATCGTCGAGTGTGGATGCTCGACGTCGCAAGGCCGCGCGTCGTGATCCTGTGCCGATGCCGGCGACCTGGACTCATCTAGGGCGTCGACGGCGCGCACAACAGATTCCGGTCGAGGCCCCAGACCCTGTGCGAACTGGTCCCACGGGCACTCGTTACCCGACTCCGGATGCGTGTCTCCACAGATCGAACATTCCTGCACGACAGCATCTTTCGCACGCCGGCGGTAGTTCTTCCCATCGCGGCCCTGGATAGTGGCTCCATCGCCGGCATCCGCAGACGGGGCACTACCGGCCAGCCCACGATGGACAGTGCCGATCCCGACCCCGAGAACCTTGGCGATCGCCCGAACCGACATGCGGGCATTCGACATCCTCGTCACCGCCTCGGCCCGTTCCTCGCGAGGCACCGTGAGTCGTAGGTCCCCGAGCCGGGCATCGACATACTCATCCCAGGTCCGGTACCCGAGCGCCAGGTGGGCGCGACCCTGGTAGGCGACAGCGATGTACTCCCAGGCGCGTTCGACCATCGCGCGGATCTGCACGGTGACCTGTTCCGCGCCGGCCGACGACAACTCGCCGATCTCCGCGTCGCCGTCCCAGCCGGCATCTCCACGGTGCTCGTCGCCAGCGCTCGGGCTTTCGAACAGCAGGACCTTGCCCATCATGCCGCCCTCTTGCGTCCTGTCCGGACGGCACGCCCCTGGACCGCGGCTCGGATGATGCGCATCAGCTCCGGATTCGACCGGATTCCCATGGCGCCGAACAACTCGATCTGGACCGCTGCGCCGGTCACCTTCGACTCGGGCCGGCAACCAGGGCCCGATCCGACGGTCAGCAGCTCCAGCGCCGACCACGTCGCATCCGGCACGCCGGTCTGGTGAGCAGCCATCCTCGACCGAGACCGCCGTGATGAGATCGCCGCGCCCGCGGCGGACGCCATGACCGCCTGCAGCGGCGGCACCGGCCAGGACCAACCCTCCCGAGCCAGCATCGCGGCAAGGGTCCGCATCCACCGCGGCGCGGCCAACGTCGACGGCTCGCGGTCGCCCGCTTCAGCAACCGTCTCTTCGACGAGCTCGCTCACCGCGCCAACGTCGGAGTCGCGGACCGCACTGATCAGGCCACGTGTCGATGCCGAGCCCATGCACGTCTGTGCGGCGGCCGCCTCCGCCGCGTAGGCACGACGAACCGCGATCCTGAGCAGGCCGGGTGCGTCGGCGAACCGACCAGCCCGGACCAGTCGATCGACCTGCTCCCAGACCACGGCCAGGCCCTCGTCGGTCAACCAGCCGGCCCTGCGGGTCCACTGCGCCGCCTCTCGGCGGCATGCCGACTGCATGATGCCAATCGCCTGATGGCCCGAGTCGCTCCCCCATCCCTGGTCCGCCACCTGGGCCAGCAGGGAGACCAGCCGATCACCCGTGCTTTCGACGCCGGGCGCGCATGGTGCAGGTCGACCATCAGCCGAAGTCTCAGCGCTGGCGGCGAGGTCTGATCCGAGGTCATGGTCACCGCGCCTCGTCGTCACGACGCGTCCAGGGTCGCGATCCGACAGCTTGCCTCGAAGACTTCGACATCGCGGAGGCGGTACCGCACGGCGCCGCCGATCTTGACGTATGGGACACCGCGACCCGCCGACCGATCGTTGGCCAGGCTGCCCGCGTTGACCTGCCATCTCTGCGCCAGATCTCTTGTCGTCAGGAGAGTTTCGCTGGTGTCCATCGGTCCTCCCGTCGATGGTCGCTTCCCGCGATCCATGGATCTCCGGAACGTCAGGCTCGGAGGGCGCTGCGGGCTGAGTTACAGCGAAACCGACACAACGGCCACCCGGAACTAGCCATGGCTAGTCTCGATGTAGTCCCCGCCGTTCACTCCTTGCTACAGTTATGCATCTAAGCCGATTTCTGATCGGATTCGGTCAGCTGAAGTCGCGGGAGGTGACCGGTGACCACGAACGCGGAGCGGATCCGGTACCTGCGTGAACGCCGAGGCTGGACCCAACTTGAAGTCGCGCGACACCTCGATCGGCTCGCCTGGACGCAGAGCGGTAGGCACGTCGGGGTCAACGCCGACATGGTCGCCAAGTGGGAGCGAGGCGTCAAAGCCCCCAGTCGTCGGTACCAGGCCCTGCTGGACTGCCTGTTCGACGACGACCGCGGGAGCCCAACCGAAGTTTCCGCACCGGATCCTCATGCCGACGGCCCGCAAGTTGACCCGATCGACATGCTCGTTGCTCGGACTGGGCGTAGTGCCTCACGTCAAGATGCCCGCGAGGGACGACCCATGCCTCACGTAGGAATGCCCGCGAAGCAGCGCGTCAGCCGGCCTTGATCCGGACGCCCTTGCGCACGTCGGGCAGGGCTTTCGGGACGGCCGCGATGTAGAGCTGCTCGGTCTTGTCCTTGGCCAGGCCCAGGAGCACGGCCTGGATGTCGGAGATCTCCCGGGCGAGCGCGGCCGGGTTGAGCCCATCGCGGTAGGCGATCAGCTCGCGGGCTTGTGCCGGCGCGAGCACGTTGGCGGCCAGTAGTCGGTCCAGCGGGGTCTGCGGCTTGTCGTACAGGCGTTTGCGGCGGCCGGCCTTGTCCTGGCCCCAGCCGACCGGCTTGATGGTCGGGGTGAGGTAGTTGAGCCGGTCGTTGACCAGCTTCCAGAGCCGGTTCAACGCGTGCCGCTCCTCGTCGGTGTCGTACCGGTAGTAGAACGCGTACCGGCGGACCAGGTGGTTGTTCTTCGACTCGATCGTGGCCTGGTCGTTCTTCTTGTACGGCCGGGACCGGGTGAAGTAGATGTC
>CAYZBB010000191.1:0-9943 GCA_964476495.1 uncultured Actinomycetes bacterium
GCCTGGAGTACGCCAATGTCGGCGACGACGCCACCGCCCTGGCCTGGCTGACCGAGGGCCTCGAACTCGCCCTGGCCACCGGCGACCCGGAACACCTGGTCGACCAGCTTCGCGACCTGCGCGGCGCGGCGCTGACCCGCCTCGGCCGGCCCGCCGACCGGTTGCAGGAGCGGGCGACACAGTTCATGGCCACGCCGACGCCGACCGGGCACCGGTTCACCGCTCCCCCATCGAGCGCGCTGCCGTCCGATGGGCGGCCGGTCCCGTCCACGGCGCCGTCCCCGTTCCAGCGCCCGCGCACCACGGCCCGGGAAGTGCCCCTGCACGAAATCGAGCCCGCGGACGAGGCCGGGGCCAGCCGGCGGATCCGGACGCTGGCGTTGGCGTGGTTTCCGGCCGATCAATACCTGGCGGCGCTACGGCGGTGGCCCGAGCTGACCGCCGATGGCGCCGCCAAGGACGCGGTCGACCATGCCGCGTACAGCCTGGCCCTGGAACGGACCCTGCGGGACTATGCCGAGGCCGGTCTGACCCGCCTGGGGATCTCGCCGATCCGCCTCCCGGACTACCTGGCCTGGTGCGCCGGCCGGAGCAGCGAACCGGCCGCCCCCGCCACCCGGGCCACCTATGCCGCGGACCTCGCCCGTCAGGGTGGGGTCATCGGCTGGCCGCCGGCCCGCAACCAGCCCTGCTGGTGCGGCTCGGGCCGTAAGTACAAGCAGTGCTGCGGCCGGGCGGCCACCCGATGACCGAGGCCCGGTTCGACAGCGGCGACCCGCGGGTCGACACCGCGCTGACCGAGTTGGCCGCCACGGACGCGGACGCCGCCGACCGAGCCGCGGACGCGTTCAACGGCCTGACCTGGGGCAGCGGCCTGCCTGCGGTCAGCCTGCGCAGCCTGCAGGACTACCTGTGGTACCAGCTGCCCTACAAACACGGCCAGCCGCCGGACGAGCAGCGGGCCACCACGGACGCCCTGGCCGTGCTGTTCGACCGGCTGGGCCTGCACCGGTACGCCGACATCTGCCGCAGCCCGACCACCGACCGGGTCCGGGCCGCGTACGCCGCCGACGACACGGCCGGGTTCACCGCGTACCGCAAGGCCCTGACCGGTGGTGGGGTCGAACCGCCCGACCTGCCCGACCTGCTGATCTGGGGTGGCGTGCTCGGCGTCGAGGAACACGCCGCGTTCTGGGCGGTCGCCGACCAGCTCGAACAATCCATCAACGCCGGCGAGTTCACCCCGGGCGGTGCCGGCTGGCGCACCGCCGCCGCCCGCATCACGGCCCAAGTCCTCACCGTGCCCCGCCTCGAGCTGCACGGCGGCACCTACCTGGACCGCATCCACGCCGAACGCCGCGACCGGTGGGCGCACTCCCGCGGCCCTGCCCGCACCGCCCTCACCCGGCAGGTGCTGCCGATGCTCGTCGACGACCCGCCGGTGCCGGACGACGCCGACGACCACCTCGCCCAGATCCGCTGGTTCCTGAACCAATGTGACGGCGACGGTGCCCCACTCACCGTCAACCACACGCTGTCCCGGGCCTTGCTGACCGAGGCCAGCCACCGCTTCAACTGGTTGGTCCTGGGCAAACAGGCGCCCCCTGAGAACCAACTACCCGAGGCTCACCACCTCCGCGGCATCGCCGACCAACTCGGCGCCACCCGCCGCCGCGGCCGCCGACTGTTGCTCACCACCCGCGGCCGGCAGCTGCTCGACGCCGACACCCCGACCCTGTGGGCCGCCGTCACCGCCGCCCTCATCCCCAGCGAGCCCGCCGAGGCGGCGGCCGCCGAGATCATGCTCATGCTGCTGGTCACCGGGCCGCCACCCCGCTACGACTCCCCGGCCGTCGCCGACGCGCTCACCGGCGAGGGCTGGGCCACCGACGCCGGCCCACTGACCCGCGACGGCACCGGCTGGCTCACCGGTCCCCTGTTCGGTCGCCTGGACTTCCTTGGCCTGCAGGACAAACCCACCCTCACCGGCCGGTCCCCACTCACCCCAGCCGGTCACGCCGCTGCACTCAACGCGCTGCGACACCGCGCCCACGCACCCCGTCAGCGGCCCTGACCATCGGTCCCGTCGCAGCCATCGGATGCCCTTCCGGCGTCACGGGGTCGCGTCGGTGCACCAGGCTCGGATCTGGTGTTCGGCCATTTCGGAGACGCCGTGCGCTACGTCGAAAACGCTCGGCTAGCTCGGCGGACCGGAGTCACGTCGCTGATGAATCACCAGTGCGCGGTCCCAGCTCGACGAAGTCGGCCTCTCCGATCGCGTCGATGATGGTGGCGAGGTTGGCTCGGAACTGCGAGAGCAGCTGGGTGTGATGTTTCCGGTGGCGACGACCAGCAGCCTGCCTGGTGATCCCGACAGCAGGTGACCGTCCCGGAAGTCGCGGTCCTTGGTCACCACGACACGGGACTCACCGTCGGCGATCTGGGTGATCCGCGTGTCGGTCGTGCGTTGCCCGTCGGCAGTGCGGAGGTATGCACGGCGTCATGGCCGGCCTGCTGCAGGAACCCGGCGAGTCGAGCAGGAAGCTGCGCGTCGACGAGGAACTTCACGCAGCGCCGAGTGGAACCACCCGGCCGCCGCCGGCCGTGAGTGCCCCGAACTCCAGGGCGGCCAGCATATCATCACGCTCGAGCTCGGGATAATCCTGCAGGACGTCATCGATCGACATGCCCGACGACAGCAACTCCAACAGGCTTTCGACCGGATACCGTAGCCCGCGCACCGTCGGCTGACCGTGGCAGACCGACGGGTCCGACGTGATCCGCGACAGTCTGGACATGAGCCGACGGTACCGCCGGCCGACCCGTCGGCACCACCCCGCCGAAGCACGCATGGACCTCCCCGAATGGCCGACATCGCCGAACGCATGGAGGCGGACGCGAACTATGTCAGCCAGTCGCCTGGCGACCGCTCCACCGATACACCGACCGATATAGCGTCCGGACCAATACATCGGTCGATACGGCTGGCGCCGATCGTTGCGCAATCAAGCAAGGATGATCAATGCAGCGGCCGCCTGATGCTGCTCCTGCTGAGTCGAGCCAAAGCAACCGATACACCGACCGATACAACGCTCGACTTGGCTTTGATCGACCGGCTCGATGGCCGTTGTGAACGAACTGAGAAGCCGAAGATCCCAAGGACTTCCTCCCGCGTTGGGCGCCCCGACCGGCCCGGTGCTGGCATCGCCGCCGGTGCGTTTGCGGCTGGCCCCCCATAGGCTGGTCGACCGATCGATACAGCGGCCGATACACCTCCGGCGCTGCCAGCTTGCAAATGAGCACGAGGCGCGGGCGCGTACTTGGGGGTTCACGCCGCGGGGGGGCGAGCGGCCGGACAATCGCCGCTCGGTGGTGGCGCAATTGCAGGTCGACCGCCAACCGATACACCGACCGATACACCCATCGGGGCGTCGCCCGGGCCACATGGCGATCGCTTCACTGTCGCGTCGACTGATGTACCAGCGAGCCTTCGACGAAATCGCCGACCACGGTGTCATCCTGACGATCATGACCATTGACCGCGTGGCCCTGAGCCGTGTCGTGGCCATCGCCAACGGCAAAGGGGGAGTGGGCAAGACCAGCCTCGCCACAACCCTTGCCGGGCTGGCGGCCAAGGCTGGCTATGAAATCCTGCTTATCGACCTAGACCCTCAGGGGAACGTCGGCGAAGACCTCGGTTACACCGGTGCCGGACTCGGCGATGACGGCATGGGATTGGTCACCGCACTTACCAGCGGCAAGGGTCTTCAAGTGAGCCTGCCCAAGGTGCGACCCGGCGTCGATGTCATCTGCGGCGGTGAACACCTCGACGATCTCGCGGGAGTCCTCCTCGGCCGACACCGTCGAGGCGTCCCAGTAGCCGACACCCTCGCCGCACCGCTAGCCGACTACCTCGCTCAACACGATTACGACCTGGTCATCATCGACTGCCCGCCAGGGGAGCCGAATCTGCAGCTCCTCGCGCTCGGTGCGGCCCGTTGGCTGATTATCCCCACGCAGGCCGACGCGGCCAGCCTCAAGGGAATGTCCCGAATCGCGCAACGGCTTGTCGACGCGCGGACCTACAACCCGGAGGTGGAACTGCTCGGGGTCGTGCTGTTCGGCGTCGCCAGCTCGGCGACCAGGGTCAAGCGGGAGATCAGCGCTGAAATCAACCAGGCGCTTGGGGGAGTGGCACCGCTGTTCGAGAGCACCATCCGGCACAGCATCGCCGGCATTAAGTCCCGCCGCCAAGGCCTGCTCGTCCATGAGCACGCCGCGGAATTGGAAGGCGAGCCGTTCTGGCGTGCTCTGAGGGAGGGCCGCCGGCCGAGCAACCCCGGCTCCGCACCCGCCTTGGCCGGCGACTATGCGGCGCTGGCCCACGAGATTCTCACTCGAATAAACACTCTCGAGGTCGCCGCCGCACCCGCCGGGGCGCCGGCATGACGGTCACACCACGCCCGATGGGTACGCCGGACCTCGCCGGTTTGCTCGCCAAACCCCCCCGACCTCGACCGGCCCCGGCAGAGCCTGTAGCCGACCTCGGCGACACCGACACATCCCTGCCCCCCCAGGCAGGCCGGCAAGCCACCTCTCCCACAGAGTCCAGAGCGCACACGTCTCTGGACCCCGCGCCGACACCGCCGCAACCCGCATCCGCCGCGATGAGCCGAACGCGCCGCAGTCGGACAGCGGAGCCACCACCTCGGACGGAGACGCCCGGGCGGGAATACCTTCGCTCGATGCCGATCAGCCTGCCCCGATCGCTGCACCGACGGTTGGCCGAACGTGCTCGCTCCGACGGGAACACCCGCACTGCGATCATCCTCACCGCGGTCAACCGCTCGCACGATTCCATCGGGGTCGCGCTGAACCCGCCGCCGGTCCCCAGCGGGAACGACCTATTCGACATCCCGCAGCGCGGTCCCCGCAAGGAACCGTCCGTGGAGACCACCATCCGGGTCACCGATCGTCAGCAGTCGGCGATCGAGGCGCTCGCCGAGACCCATCACGTCAACCGGTCCCGGTTGATCTGCACAGCGCTCGAGGTGTATCTGAGCTGAGCAGTCCTTACTGGCCGGGTCGCGAGCCCTGCACCACTGACCCGCCCGCTGCAGGCTCCCGCATCGTCGAGCGCCATCATCCGGCAGGCCAGTAAATCGCGGAGCTCGTCGTCGCTGGCCCCGTTCTCGGTCGCCTGCAACGCAGTCACCCTCACCCGCTACGCACACCGATACATCGACCGATACACCGATCGAGGGATCGGCGATGCTAGAGCTTGCTCGCCTTTGCATTTCGGTGCACCCGGGCCCGGGTGTGGTGGTCGGGTTGGTGGTCCGTCCGAGCGGGTCAGTGTTGCGGGGATGGGGCCCCGGATGGTCAAGGGACGCGGCGCCCTTGACCATCCACCCCCGCCCTGCCCCCTCCGCGCTCGGCCGAAGGTGCCGGGGCGGGAAGGGTGGTGTCATGTCGGAGTTCGTGGCGGGGGTCCACGCGGTGATCGAGGTGGCAGGGGACGTGCGGGTGGACATCACCACGCGTACGCGTCGGCGGCCGGGCCCCCGCCGGCGGGCCGGGTCGTGGGTGTCCCGGGTTTCGGTGGTGACGGACCGGTTCGCCCCGTCCCGGTCGATCATCTGCCCGAACAGTTCCGAGATCGTCGGCGGGTGATCGATTCGGGTTTGATCACCTGATGCGGGTCGCCGCCGGCGGAGCCCGCGGTAGATCCAGTCGATCCGGCGCCCGCCGACGGTCACCAGGCCCACCGTTCACCCGACGGTCCCCACCCGCCTGGGGCGGTGGGCTCGACCGGTCGGCCGGCAACCTCCGGCGCGAGCACCCGTAGTGCCGCCACGTCGAGCACGCCCGAGTTAGTAGACGCCGAGGTCGTAGTCGGAGTCGGGCCGGTGGGTGCCGCGCGCCCGGCTGCCGCCGAGCGAGACCCCCGACCACGCCGGCCATCGTGATCAGCCGGGCTGCGTGGGCGGCCAACGCTTCGTCGTCCATGCTCACGCGGCGCCGATGATGAGCGATTCGCGGGCCGGTGTCGACGACGCGCGGGTGATGGCGTCCAGTTCGTTGAGGTCGGCGAATGCGGTTGATCTGGCTCGTCCTCGGAGAACACCCGTGTCGCCACGACCGAGACCGTAGAGCCCAGATCATCTCACCACACGGACACCAACCAGGCGATCAACCCACACCGGCCAGGCCAGCTCCATATCCGTTGGTTCCGCGGCGGATGCTACGGCGACCCCAGCAACGACCGCCCACTGTCGAGCACCGTCTGACCGTGCCATCACTGCCTACCCCGCCGTCTGTAACGTAATTAGAAGTTCGTAACGGAACGGTACGTTCTTTCATGACCCATCAGCGGCATCCCTGATCCGGCCTTTATTCGTTACACTTGGCGTAATACGTTACATCGATTGCCGGGGGGAGTCGTGGCCAGTCGGTCGGACGGAGCGCGAGTGTGGGCCATTGTCTTGTCCGAGTTGGCCGGCGTTCCGGTCGCGGTCGAGTGGGAGCGGCCGGCGTGGCGGGTGCGGTGGGTGGACGGGCCGACTCGGTCGGTGTTGGTTGATCGGGCGGTCGCACTGGGTCGCTACCGGGTGGGCTCGCCGCTGCCTGCCCAGGCGTTGCAGTTCTCCCGGAGTTCGTCGTCGTTCGCCTTGGCGTTGGCCTGGTTGCGGGCGGCTGATCTGGCGGGTCGATCGGATGCGGTCGGGCAGGTGGAACGAATCGCCGAGGACACCGGGTATCCGCAGGGTCGGGCCGATCCGACGAGTGGGGCGACCGCGGATCTGTTGTGCCGGCTCGCCGGCGGAGAGTCGGTGGTCATGGGTCGGCTTCTGGCTGATGCTCACCCCGCGGTCGTTCCACGGCCCACCACACAGGCGGTGCCCGAGCTGGTCGGCCGGGTGGTGAGCCTTCGATGGCCGTCCGGGGGTCCCCCGCATCACTTGTTGGGCCCCAGCGGACCAGCCACAACAGCCTCGGATATACCTGCGGCGGGTGCCTGCGCGTACTGCGGTGTATCCCTGCCTCCACGGGTGGGTCGGGGCCGGCCCGCCCGTTACTGTGGTGGTGCCCACCGTGTCGCGGCGCACCGCGCCCGAATCCGCAACAATCAAGCCCCCAGCTCGACAGACCGGGGTAACGAAATACGCCCGACGTAACGTAAAACGCATTCCGGGATTGCTCCCACGCTGACCGCATCGACGCAATCACCAGTTGGCGGCCAGCACGGGGTGGGCGCCCAGTTCGCGTTCCAGCAGATCCAGCAGCGTCTGTTCCTCGGGGGGCGGCTCCGGCGGCCAAAGGTAGATCTCGTCGGGGACGACGAGCTGTTCGGTCGGGGCGTGGTGGTCGACGATCCGGAGGGCTCGGCGGTAGGCGGCTCGTTCCTGCCGGTGCCGGTGGATCCGGACATGGATCTCGTCGATGCAGCCGAACTGTTCGGCGAGCTGCTCGAGGCTGGCCGCTGTTTTGCGGGTCCACCGGCCGTCTCGGGGGGTGACCAGGTTCCACGCGGCCAGGGTTTCCAGGGCGTCGTACACCGCGGTGCGGGACAGCCCGGTGCGGGTGGTCAGGTCGAAGCTTCGTTGTGGCCCCTTGGCGTGTTCGAGCGCTTCGTAGACGAACGCCGCGGGGTGTCCAAGTTCGAGGAAGACCGGCCGCAGCGCGTGGATCTTGCCGGGTTTCCAGGCGAGGGTTCCGGCGCGGTCGGCGATTTCGTCGGGGATCCGCAGCTGGTACAGGTCGCCCTGCAGGCCCCGGTCGTCCTCGATCAGGTCGATGAGCGGGTCGGGTTCGTCGCGGAGCCGGCGCAGGTGGGCGGCGACGGTGGTGTGGTCCAGGCCGGTCGCGATGGACAGAGAACGGGTGCCGAAGGCGATGTAGCGGCTGCCGGTCTTCATTGCGGCCTCGCCCAGGGCTCGCAGAATCCAGCGGACGGCGATGCCGGCGCGGTCGGGGTAGCGGGTGTGCTCGAGGAGCTGGACGGCGTTGCGCCAGCTCCGGATCCATTGGAATTCCGCAGCCGTTCCGCGCGCGCGTTCGGCGGCGGGCACTTCTCTCTTTTGATCTTGAGGGTAGTGCCCCCCGTGTGGAGGTGGCTCGCTTGTGGGGGATTTACGGACAAGGTCGGCCGTGTGCTGCTTGTCCTGTTGGGTGGTGACCCAGGTGGTGGCGTTGCGCCAGTCGGCGGCGAGGGCCTTGCGGCGGGTGCCGGGGCGGTAGCGGGCGTAGAAGGACGCCAGGCCGGGCCAGGTGCCGTTCTCGACGCGGGCGGCGACGCCGGCCAGGGTCAGGCCGGCCCAGACGGCGGCGGTGAGGACGGCTTGGCGGGCTTCGGACGGGGACTTGTAGCGGGCGGTGTTGTACAGGCCGGTGGTCGCGATGCGCAGGTAGTCCGTGGCCAGCTCCCGGGGGCGGGCCCGGCGTGGTGTCTCCGCATCGGCGTCAGAGTCGGGGTCGGTCGTGGTGTGGCGGTGGGTCAGGGCGGTGAGTTCGTCGGCGAGCAGGTGCTGCAGGTTCCGCAGCACCTGTGGGGGGTTGCCGGTGGCGGCGAGCTGGTGGGCGTCGGTCAGCGTGCCGAGCAGTTGCTGGTGACCACCTGAGTGGTGGCGGGACCCGGGGGGGCGGATCAGGCCGTCGGTGAGGTTCTGGTTCGGGATGGGGTCCATCGACGGGGTGCGGGTGGCGATGGCCAAGGCCAGGTCGCGAGCGTCCTGGAAGCCGACCGGTTCGGCGAGCGGCACATAGACGTGCCGACCCCCGCTAGGGCTCTCATCGACGATGACCCGCCCTCCGGCGGTCCGGACCAGCTCGGTGACCGCCGCGGTGTCCCGCTGGACCGCTTCCAGCCCACCCATTGCGGTGTCCAGGTCGATGACCAGGACCCGGGTGTCGCCGGCCGAGGAGTAGATCGGCACCGCCGCCGGTACTGCGGGCAACCAGGCGGTCAACGCTCGTTCCCACCGCCGGCGGTACTGATGACGAGCGCCCCGAGACTCCCGCACCCGCGGCCGGCCCGCCAGCAGCGGCGCCAGCGTGGCCCATGCCTGAGCTGCGGCAACCGAGCTACATGGTGGTTCTGTAGTGCAAACGGGCAGCGAAGACGCCGACCGCCCTGCCCCGGTCACCGATCGGGACGGCGGCGGCTACTCGCTGTAGGCGGAGACGACGATCGACGACGGGCACAAAAAAACCCGGCCGGTCGATGTCGCCCCCTAGGGGCGTGCATGGGTAGACTCCCTTAGGTAGTACGGATCGAAGCCCTTCACCCTTTGCAGCGGCCAAACTGACTTGGGGGTGTGGGGCTTCGTTTTTTGGGGTCCCTCGATGTCCTCCTAGGCGGACTTACCAAGCGGCAAGGCGGGCTGCGTCGCATCTGGAAGCGGCGCGGCAGGCGCAAGCTCGGGCATCCCGACGGCTTCGCAAAGGATCTTCGCGCAGTACTCCGCAGGGAACATCCCAGCAGCTCGAGCACGTTCCCGGAGCACTCGGCCAACTTCCTTCGCCGGTCGGACGGAGAACTGGTCGCGATCTCCCTTGCTCGGCCGACCAGGGCCCGGTTGATGTGCCATGGCCTAATCCAACCGCTACGGCTTATCTGGTAAGGCCCGACACGCCGGTAAATCAGGTAAGAAAACCTGCAGCCGGGGTTCGACGCCACGACGAAGTCAGACATGTAGCAAGTGCTGGTGGGCCCCTCGACTGCGCCATCCCGCCCGACGGAAACGCCGCGGCGTGGATGGCCGGCGCCGGCCGGCTGAACGTGCTCGGTCAGGTGCCAGCGCCGACGATCGCCAACTTGGCCGCAGCGATCCGCGACACCTTGGACCGACTCGGCATGGATCGCTTGTACGTCGCCGGGGTTGCCCATGGGGTCAGGATCGCGATCCGTCCGGGGCACCGCAAAGAAGTCTGTTGGACCCGT
>CAYZBB010000192.1:0-9840 GCA_964476495.1 uncultured Actinomycetes bacterium
CCCGGGCTGCGGCGACTACGCGATCCTGGCGGCGGTGCAGGGATTCATGCCGCAACTGGGCATCCGCCGGGAGAACGTCGTGTTCGTTTCCGGCATCGGCTGCGCCGCCCGATTCCCGTACTACATGAACACCTACGGCATGCACTCGATCCACGGCAGGGCCCCGGCCATCGCCACCGGTCTGGCCGCCGCGCGGCCGGACCTGTCGGTCTGGATCGTCACCGGCGACGGGGATGCCCTGTCCATCGGCGGTAACCACCTGATCCACGCGCTGCGGCGCAACGTCAACGTCAAGATCCTGCTGTTCAACAACCGGATCTACGGGCTGACCAAGGGTCAGTACTCGCCCACCTCGGAGGTCGGCAAGCGGACCAAGTCGACCCCGCTCGGCTCGCTGGACACCCCGTTCAATCCGGTGTCGGTGGCGCTGGGCGCCGAGGCCAGCTTCGTGGCCCGCACCATCGATTCGGACCGGCAGCACCTGACCTCCGTGCTGCAGGCCGCGGCGGTGCACCGGGGGACCGCGCTGGTGGAGATCTACCAGAACTGCAACATCTTCAACGACGGTGCGTTCGAGCCGCTCAAGAACGCCACGGGCAGGGACGAGGTGACCATCCGGCTCGAGCACGGCAAGCCGATCCGGTTCGGCATCGGCGGCCATCGCGGGGTGATCCGCAACGCCCGGGGCCGGCTCGAGGTCGTTGATGTCGACCAGGTCGGCGAGGCCGCGCTGCTGGTGCATGACGCGCACGACGAGGACCCCTCGACCGCGTTCGCACTGTCCCGGCTGGCCAAACCCGACAACCTGGACAACACCCCGATCGGTGTGTTCCGGGCGGTCGCACGCGGGACCTACGACTCCGCGATGCGTGCGCAGATCGACACCGCGGTCGCCGCGCACGGGGTGGGCGACCTGGCCACGCTGCTGGCCGGCAGGGACACGTGGACAGTGAGCTGACCGGGCCCGCCGGGCCCGGTGACCTCGATCCGAGGCCGGGCGAGGCGATCCGGGCGCGCCCGGATCCGGGCGGCCCGCAGCGCCGTCCCCCGTACGGCCGTAATCCCTCGTTGGCCGCGCACGGCGTGCGGGCGCGCGACGAGATCGTGGAGGCGGCTCGGGACCTGTTCACCCGCAGCGGCTTTCAGGCGACCACCGTGGAGTCGATCGGTGAGGCGACCGGCCGGTCGGGAGCGGCCGTCTACCAGTACTTCTCCGGCAAGGTAGAGATCTTCGCCATCTTCCTGCGGGAGATCGGCGTCGAGTTGCGCCGGGTCGCCGAGCGGTTCCCGCTGCTGACCGACGACGGAACCAGCCGGCGCGAGCTGCGGGACTGGGTCATCCAGCTCATGGACGTCGTCGAACACCACGCAGGCACGTTCCTGAGCTGGTCGCAGATCCAGTACACCGAACCGGAACTCGCCGGTGTCGGCCAGGACAACTTCCAGGGGTATCAGACCGCCGTCCTCGACCGGCTGCGGATCGCCAGGGCCCATCCGCCGATCCTGGAGATCGCCCCGGTCGGCATTCTGTCGGTGGTGCAGTGGAGCGCGTTGCTCAACGCGCGCCGCCCCGAGCCCGTCGACCGGTCGGCGCTGGCCGATGCACTGGCCCGAATGCTACTCGCGTACCTGTTCGCACCACCGTCCGTGTTGCCGACCCCGGACGGTACGGCGCACCTGACCGAGCTGCCGACGATCCCGCTCGGGGATGCCCTCGGCCTGCGCCGGCCGGTCACCCAGCGGGGCGTCGGGACCATCCAACGGATCCTGCTCGCGGCGGCGGACCGGTTCGGCGTCAACGGGTATCGCGGTACCAGCCTCAACGACGTGGCGCTCCGGGCCGGCGTCAGCCATGGCAGCGTCTACACCTATTGGGCCGACCGGGAGGCATTGTTCGGCACGCTCGCCCGTGACGCGGTCGCAGCGATCCAGACCCAGTGGCAACTGCTGGACAGCAGCGGTTCGAGCGGTGAACTCGCCGGCTGGGTCGACGGCTGGGTGACGATGCTCGACAAGCACGGCAGCGTCCTTTATGTCTGGCAGCACGAACCGGAGGCGCCCACCCTCGACCAGCTCACCGACCGCCGCGACGAGGCGATCGAGGGCACCGTGACCCAGCTGATGGCGTTGGCCTCCGATCGTCCGCCGGATCCGGCCGCTCTGCGGGTGGTGCTGCGAGGCGTGCTCACCGACGTTCCGTACGTGCTGTCCACCCAGCTGCGGATCCTGCCCCGGGCCGATGCGTGCTGGTTCGTGACGCTGTTGCTGCGCGCCGGCCTCGGCGTGGCCGAGCCCGGCTCGTGAACCCGGACGGCGACCGAACCAACGGCTCGGACGTCGGCGTGACCGACCCGCTGGTCGCGCGGATCCGGGCCGAGTTGGGTCGGGCCGCGGACCCGGCCCGTGCTCCGGGGATGCAGGCCTACATGCGCTCGACGATGCCGTTCCTGGGTGTCCGGGTGCCGCACGTGCGGCGCATCGTCCGCGCGGCCGCGTCGGCGGATCCGCCGCGCGACCTTGCCCGCCTGCTCGGTTCGGCGGCCGCCCTGTGGCGCGAGGCCGGGCACCGGGAGGAGCGGTACGCGGCCACCGACCTGCTGGGACTGCGGGTGGCGCGGGGCCGGCCCGAGTCGCTTGCACTGTGCACCGAGATGATCGTCGGCGGCGCCTGGTGGGACCATGTCGACGCGGTGTCACCCCTGGTGGGCGCGGTGCTGCTGGCGCATCGGGAGATCGCGGAGCCGCTCGTCCGGCGGTGGTCGGTCGACCCCGACCGCTGGCTGCGCCGCAGTTCGATCATCTGCCAGCTCGGTGCGAAGGCGGACACCGACCGTCGGCTGCTGGCCGATGTCATCGAGGCGAACCTGGCCGACCGCGAGTTCTTCGTGCGCAAGGCGATCGGCTGGGCGCTGCGCCAGCATGCGCGGACCGATCCGGACTGGGTGCGCGAGTTCGTCACCGCGCACCACGACACGCTCAGTTCGCTGTCGTACCGGGAGGCGGTCAAGCACCTGACCTGACAGGGTGGCGGGTGCCGGCCCACCGGACCGGCCCCCGGAATCCGGTCCGAACACCGCGGAGGTTGCCCATGCAGGTCGAGCTGCGTCACAGCCCGTCGTTCGCCGTCGTCAGGCTGCACCTGGCGCCCGGTGAGCAGTTCCTCGGCGAGGCCGGTGTGATGGTCATGCAGTCTTTCGGGGTGACCGTTTCCTCGCAGATGCAGGGCGGCTTCATGTCCGCACTCAAACGCTCGGCGCTGGGCGGCGAGTCGTTCTTCATCACCACCTTCAGCGGGCACCCGCAGGCGCCGACGTGGGTCGACGTGGCGGCCCGGTTGCCCGGTGACGCCACGGTGATCGACTGCCGGCCGGACCGCCCGTTGGTGCTGACAAAGGGGTCGTGGCTGGCCAGCGAGATGGGCGTGAACCTGGACACCAAGTGGGGTGGCGCCAAGCTCCTGTTCGGTGGTGAGGGCGGCTTCGTCGTGCACTGCACCGGGCAGGGCAAGGTGGTCGCCGGATCGTTCGGCGCGCTGGACCTGATCGAGCTGGCTCCGGGGCAGGGCTTCACCATCGACACCGGTCACCTGGTCGCTTACGACGACGGCATGCAGGTGCAGCTGCGCAAAGTGGCCAAGGGTTGGATCCAGACCGGCAAGTCCGGTGAGGGCTTCGTCATGGACATCCAGGGCCCCGGTCGGGTGTGGACGCAGAGTCGCAACCCGGGCGCGCTGGTGGACTGGCTGACCCAGGTCCTGCCCTTCACCCGGGCCTGATCCCGGCCGGGCCGGACCCGACCGCAGTAGGCACGGTGCGACGCATCCCGGTCGGTCCGCCGCTGCCTGGCAGAATGCCCGGCATGTCGCTGCGGCCGGGTGAGGTCTTCGCCGGCTACACGATCGAGCGTGAGCTGGGCAGCGGTGGCATGGGCGCGGTCTACCTGGCGCACCACCCCCGGCTGCCGCGGTTCGACGCGTTGAAACTGCTGCGCTCCGAGTTGTGTGACGACCCCAATTTCGTCGGGCGGTTCGAACGCGAGGCGGACACCGTCGCCCAGCTCGACCACCCGAACATCGTCGCCGTCTACGACCGCGGGTCGACCGACGGGCAGCTGTGGATCAGCATGCGGTTCATCGACGGCACCAACGCCGAGAAGGCGTTGTCGGACTACCGCGGCGGTATGCCGCCGGAACGCGCGGTGCGGATCGTCACCAGGGTGGCCTCCGCCCTGGACTACGCACACCGTCATCAGCTGCTGCATCGGGACGTCAAGCCCGCGAACATCCTCCTCGCGCCCGGTCCCGACGACGAGGAGGAGGCCGAACGGGTCTTCCTGTCCGACTTCGGGGTGGCCAAGGCGATCGGCGCGGCGGCGGACCGGATCGCGTCTCTCACCAGCACAGGGAGCGTGGTGGCCACGCTCGACTACGCCTCGCCGGAACAGATCAAGGGCCAGTCGCTCGACCATCGCAGCGACATCTACGCGCTCGGATGCGTGCTGTACAAGCTGCTCACCGGCAGCGTGCCTTTCCCCGGGGACTCGATCGCGAGTCGCGTCTACGGGCACCTGAACACGCCGGCACGTCCGCCGTCGACGATCGTCGACGGGCTCCCCGCTGGGTTCGACGACGTGGTGGCCAGGGCGATGGCCAAGGACCCGGACGACCGGTACACCACTTGCCGGGCCCTGGCCAGGGCCGCGCAGGCGGCTTTGGACGGCACCCTGGAGCGCGACCCGCCGGCGGCTCGCCCCGCCGAGCGGGACCCCGCCACCACCGTGACCAGCCGGCCTAACGCCGGTGACGCCGGCCGGCCGAGCGAACCGGTTCCTGGCTGGTTCGCCGGCCGCCCGACCGGTGCTCCGACGACGGGACCACAGACCGGACCGTCCGGACCGTGGACGCCGGTGCCACCGACCGGCCCGACGGGCTCCCAGCCGGTGGTCCTGCCGGGAACCCAGCGACCGCCGACCACCTGGCCGGACACCGATCAGGGGGTCCGCGGCACCGGACCGTCGAGCACGGGCCCCTCGACGACGGGTCCGCACACCGCTCCGCCGGGCCGGCCGCCGGACGGTCACGCCCCGCCGGCGTCGGATCCCGACCGGCGTCGGTCGCGGCGAACGCCGTGGATCGCCGCCGCCGTGGCGTCGGTGCTGGTGATCGCCGCGGTGGCGGTCGCCCTGACGCTGCGCGGCACGGTCGGCGGCACGGCGGCCCCGTCCAACGGCACCCCGGAGTCGACCGCATCGTCGGTCGAGACCGGTGCACTGACGTACGGTCCCAGCCCGACCCCGGTGCCGACCACCTCGTCCCCGCCGGTCCCCGGGCTGCCGCAGGCCACCCCGCTGGCCGAGCAGGTGGTCGTGCTTCCGCAGGTCGTCGACGGCACCGCGGACCTGTACGCGGTCTCCACGGACGGCTCGAGCGCCGACGTCCGACTCACCTCCGGCGCGTCCGGACCGCAGGCGCCGGTGTTGTCGCCCGACCGGGGCTCGGTGATCTACGTGCAGTCGTCGACGATCAGCGCCGGGTTGCGGACGGTCGCCGTGGACGGTTCCGGCGACCGCGCCCTCTGGGACGGTAGGCCGGCCGACTGCCAGAGCTTCTTCCGGCCTGCCTGGAACCCGATCGATCAGACCCTGCTGGCCGTGGTGTGCGTGACGACCAAGGGCACCTACGCACTGTCGGTGATCGGGGTGGACAAGGCGGTGACCGCGACCCTCGACACCGGGCTGGCCACCGTCGGCGACGTCTCCTACTCGCCGGACGGGACGACGCTGACCTACCGGGGCACCGACGGATTCGGCGCGACGACCTCGGCGATCTATACCCAGCCCGCCGACGGCGGCGCCCCGCCCACCAAGGTCACCGACGGCACCGCCGTCGACACCGGTCCGATGTTCTCCCCGGACGGCAGCCGGATCGTGTTCAGCCGGGCCGATCCCGATGCCGGCGGATCGTCGATCATGGTGATGAACGCCGACGGGTCCGACCCGCAGCAACTCACCGAGGGGACCGCGCACGACGCGGACCCGGCGTGGTCGCCGGATGGCACGCAGATCGCCTTCCTCAGTGACCGGTCCACCGGAGACGTCATGTCCAGCCAGCCCTGGGTGATGCTCGCCAACGGCCAGAACCCGGAGCCGTTGTCGTCCTACGTGTCCAACGGTCCACCGGCCTGGGGTCGTCGCTGATCGGTCGTCGCTGATCGGTCGAGGCTGATCGGCCGGCGCTACAGCAGTTCGAGGATGGTGGCGTTGGCCTGGCCGCCGCCCTCACACATGGTTTGCAGCCCGTATCGGATCCCGAACGCCCGCTGGTGGTGCACCAGGGTGGTCATCAGCCGGGCCCCCGACGCTCCGAGCGGGTGGCCGATGGCGATCGCCCCGCCGGCCGGATTGAGTGCCTTCGACACCGCGTCGTCGCCGTCCGCCAGGTCCGCGAGCCAGGCCAGCGGGACCACCGCGAAGGCCTCGTTCACCTCGAGGGCGCCGATCTCGTCGAGCCGGATTCCGCTGCGTTGCAACGCCTTGCGGGTGGCAGGGATGGGCGCGGTGAGCATGATCACCGGGTCGGCGGCGGCCAGCACTGCCGTGTGCACCCGGGCGATCGGGCTCAGGCCGAGCTCGCGGGCGCGCTGCGAGGTGGTCATCAGCAGGGCGGCCGCGCCGTCGGAGATCTGGCTGGAGTTGCCGGCGGTGACGACGCCGTCGGCGTCGAACGCGGGTCGCAGGGCCGCCATCGCGGCCAGGTTGCCGCCGCGGCGGACACCCTCGTCCACGCCCACCGGCTCGCCGCCGGTCAGCTCGCCCGGCACGGCGACGACCTGACCGTCGAACCAACCGGCATCCTGTGCTGCTGCCGCCTTCTCGTGTGACGCCAGGCTGTACTCGTCGAGCTGCGTGCGGCTCAGACCCCACCGCTTGGCCACCATCTCGGCGCTGATGCCCTGGTGCGGGCTGACCTCGCCGTACCGGCCGGTCCAGCCGCTGGCCGTGAAGGGGCTGCCGGCGAGCCGCACCGTCGAGCCCATCGGTACCCGGGACATCGACTCCACGCCGCCGGCAACCACCAGGTCGTACTGCCCGGCGATCAGGCCCGCCGCGGCGAAGTGCACCGACTGCTGGGAGCTGCCGCACTGCCGGTCCACGCTGACCCCCGGCACGGTGTCCGGCCAGCCGGCGGCGAGCACCGAGAGCCGGGCGACATCGGCCGTCTGTTCCCCGACCTGGCTGACACAACCCCAGACGACGTCATCCACCTCGACCGGATCGACTCCGGTGCGGTCCACCAGCGACCGCAGTACATGCGCCGACAGGTCGACCGGATGTATGCCGGAGAGCCCGCCGTTGCGCCTTCCGACCGGCGTCCGGACGGCTTCCACGATGACCGCGTCACGCATATCGGGCTCCTCACCTGGATGTCTGTGGCCACCCTACGTTCGAGTGAACGGTGGTGAACATCGGTGTGCGGTGCGGTTCCCTGACAGGATCCCGGTGTGACCGCCGGCTACTCGGGCACCCCGCTGTCGCGCAAACTCGGCGTGCGGGCGGACTCCCGCGTGCTGGTGCTGGGCGCGCCCGTCGGTTTCGACCCGGGAGCGCCGTTCCACCGGCGCCCCGGGCCCGATCCCTACGACGTGGTGCTGCTGTTCTGTCCGGATCGGGCCACCCTCGAACGCAAGTTCGACGCCGCGGCCGCGCGGCACACGGTCGCCGGGATGATCTGGGTGTGCTGGCCGAAGCGGGCCTCCGGCCTGGCCACCGACCTGGACGAGAACATCGTCCGCGAATACGGTCTCGCGCACGGCCGGGTGGATGTGAAGGTGGCGGCGATCGACGCCGTCTGGTCCGGGCTCAAGTTCGTCATCCGGCTGCGGGATCGGTGAGGGCTCGTGATCGGTGACGCGCGCCGGCGTGGTCGGTGGCACGCGTTGGTCGGGTGACTACTCACCCACTGGTAGAGTTGTCTGGTTCCATCCGAGCCCGCCGGGCCGCACTGGCCGAGGCGGGTTCATCCATGTTTCACCCTCCTGCCGCGGAACGACCGCGGCCGACCCAGCCCATAGGAGGTGCACGTGAGCGTTTCGACTGCTCATCGTCACTACGAACTGCTGCTCATCCTCGATCCCAACCTCGATGAACGCACCGTCGCGCCGTCCATCGACACGTTCCTGAATGTGATCCGCCAGGGTGGCGGCACCGTGGAGAACGTCGACATCTGGGGCAAGCGCCGTCTTGCGTTCGAGATCAGGAAGAACCTGGAAGGCATCTACGCGGTCATCAAAGTGACCTGCCCGTCTGCGGTGGTGTCCGAGCTGGACCGCCAGCTGAACCTGAACGAGTCGGTGCTGCGCACCAAGATCACCCGCCCGGACGCACGGTAGGAGCAGCCAATGGCCGGCGAGACCATCATGACCGTGATCGGCAATCTGACCGCCGACCCGGAACTGCGCTTCACCGCATCCGGTGCGGCCGTCGCGAACTTCACCGTCGCGTCCACCCCCCGCACCTTCGACCGGGCCACCGGCGAATGGAAGGACGGGGAGGCGCTGTTCCTGCGCTGCAACATCTGGCGCCAGCCCGCCGAGAACGTGGCCGAGTCGTTGACCCGGGGTGCCCGCGTCATCGTCTCGGGTCGGCTGCGGCAGCGGTCGTTCGAGACCAAGGAAGGCGAGAAGCGCACCGTCATCGAGCTCGAGGTCGACGAGATCGGCCCGTCGCTGCGATACGCAACGGCCAAGATCAACCGGGCGCAGCGCTCCGACGGCGGCGGCTACGGCGGCGGTGGTTCGCGGCCAAGCACCCCTCCGGCCGACGACCCATGGGGTTCGGCCCCGCCGGCCGGTTCGGCCGGCGGCTTCTCGGACGAGCCGCCGTTCTAGGCGTTCTGGCCCCACCCGCCCGCGACCCTTCGCCGGGCGACACCCTTCCGACGTTCACGTAATCCACCGGAGACACCACCATGGCCAAGCCACCCGTTCGCAAGCCCAAGAAGAAGGTGTGCGCGTTCTGCAAGGAAAACGCGCAGCCGATCGACTACAAGGACACCACCCTGCTGCGGCGGTTCATCTCGGACCGCGGCAAGATCCGCGCCCGCCGGGTCACCGGCAACTGCACCCAGCACCAGCGCGACATCGCGACCGCCGTCAAGAACGCACGCGAGGTCGCCCTGTTGCCGTACACCTCGACCGCCCGCTGATCAGGAGGGACGCACGATGAAGCTCATCCTGACCGCTGACGTGCCCGGACTCGGTGCCCCCGGCGACACCGTCGAGGTCCGCGACGGCTACGGCCGCAACTACCTGCTGCCCCAGGGAAAGGCCATCGTGGCCACCAGGGGCGCGCAGAAGCAGGTCGTCACCATCAAGCGCGCCCAGGTGGCGCGCGAGATCCGGGGCGTCGAGCATGCCAACGAGGTCAAGCACGCCCTCGAGGCGCTCGGGGAGAAGCTGACCATCGCCGCCCGGACCACGGGCGACGGCACGAAGCTGTTCGGCTCGATCACCGCGGCCGAGATCGCGGACAAGGTGCGCTCGGTCGGCGGTCCGGTGCTGGACCGTCGCAGCATCGACACCGACGGTCACATCAAGTCGGTCGGTGCCCACAAGGTCGCGGTCAAGCTGCACCCGGGCGTCACCGCCCAGCTCACCGTGCGCGTCATCGCCGGCTGACCACCGCCCACGATCGACCGTCAGTTCGAGTCGCCGGCGGGGTCGGCGGGCGCGGCCGGGGTATCCGTCGTCGCGTCCGACTCGACCTCGTCGGCCACCTTGCTGGCCACCGCGGCCGGCACGACCACCACCGGCACCGGCGAGTACCGGATGATCTTGGTCGCCC
>CAYZBB010000193.1:0-9823 GCA_964476495.1 uncultured Actinomycetes bacterium
CAGATCCGCTTGGCCCTGGCGACCCGTCGCGCTGTCTCGCTGGCGCGTTCACCGGTGGCTGCTGACGTAGAGGTCGTACCAGTGCTCGCTGCCTTCGGTGTGCGCTCTCATGATGCGAACTCGGCGCGCTCAGCTGCGGCCGCCATTGCCGTGTACGGGTTGACGAAGATGTGGCGAGGGTCTTCACCCCATGGGTACGCCCACGTTCCGTCGGCGAGCCGCCAACTGGCAACGAACAGCCCGGCCTTGGGTGCAACCCATGCCTTGTACCTGCCGCCGTCGAAGTAGAGCCATGCGGTTTCGTCCCAGTTCCAGCCGTCCGGGAACCGGGGTTGTTTCGACGATCCGGCGGGCGTGATGCCGGTCTGTTCGGCGCTTGCGGCGTGGTCACTCAGGGTCGGGAAGAACAGCCGGGTTTTGCCGTGGCACGGCACCGTGGCATGCCACTTCGCTGCGGTCACCGGCGTCGCCTTTCGCGGTACTCGCGGATGTAGCGGGTGTTGTCGGCGGTGCACGGCGCGCACCGGCATCCGTAGTTCACGTAGGTGGTGTACCGGCCGTGTTCGGGTTCACGGTCGGCGGGCCACGGGCGAGGCGCTGACGGCGAGGCGTGCGGGTTGATGTACGCCAGGCCGGGCCCGTCGGGCAGGTTGATCTTGTCGAGCTCGACGCGTGGTGGGCGGCGGCGGTTCATACGGGTGCCTCCGTGCCCTTGTAGCTGGTGCTGCCGCACGTCGACGTCTGCCGTTCGTAGTGGCGGCGGAGCATGCGGACGTAGACGAGTTCGGCGTTGGCTTTGGCGAGCCGTTCCCGTGACTGCTGGTTGGTGCGTTGCGTCTTGTCGTTCAGCTGGCGGACGTCGTCGAGCATCACGTTCAGTTGGCGGCCATGAAGCCAGGCTCGGATGATGAGCGCTGTCCATCCGGCGGGGCCGGCGATGGCGAGGATGGTGGTCATCGTCCACCGCCTGCGGGGTGCACCCCGGCTTCGATCGCGAACCGGGTGACGGACCGCAGCGAGTTGGGGTATTCGATGAACGTGACGGGTCGTCCGTCGTGGGCGATGACCCGGACGAACCCGGCGTCGTCGGTGGCGTAGTGCTCGACGAAGTTGCCGTTGTGCGGGTTGATGCCGATGTCTTCGATGGTGGCGTACTCGTCGAGCTCGCACAGGAAACAGCCCGGTCGGTAAGGCTCGCAGTGACCGTGGATCATCACGTGACCTCACTCCCTCCCCTGGGCCGCTGCGGTGATCCCGGCTAGGCGCAGGTAGTCAGCAACCGTGTGGCCCGTGAGCGCGGCCCGGTCTTCGATGGCGGAATGCAGCATCCCGATCGCGATGGCTAGCGCCATGTTGATGTCGCCGGGGAGCATGCCGTCGATGTACCGGGAGATCCCGATGGCGTCGTTGGTGTTGTTGTTGGCGATGGTGAGCAACGCGACAACGTTGCGCAGGCCCACCTGCTGGGCGTTGGTGCCGATGGGTCGTTCCATCACGCCACGTCCCTGAGGTCGATGATCCCGCACATGGCGATCACGGTTGGCAGGGTGATCGGCTGCCCGTCCCACGACTCGCACGCCGCCTCCACCGGCACATCAACCGGCAGGCGGAACGTTGTGGTCGTCGGGCTGTCGGTGGCGTCGGGCCAGTGCCACCACACCAGGTCGATCGCACGATCCCACCGGGCGCTGTCGCACAGGTTGCGGGTCCAGCGGCACACGATGTCGTGCGCATGCTCGTCGTGCTGCCAGGTGTCTTGGATGAGGGTGTCGGACTCGAAATGCAGCCGCCGCCACCCGGCCTTTTCGAGCGCCATGCTGACCGTGCACACGTCGACGAGGGCGGCGGCTTCGGACGGGAAGTGGACAACGGTGCGCATCACTTGACCGCCGTGGTGATGGTGAGGTCGATGCTGCCGTCGGGGGTGCAGTAGCGGCGGCGTGCCATCCCCCAGTTGATGTTCGCCCGGTTCGGGCTGTTCGGCCGGTCGACACGTTGAAGCGTCCGGCCTGACGCGTGCCACGCAGCGAGCAGGGTGCGCGCCGGCTGCGACATCGGTCGAGCGTGGGTGAGCCACAACCCCCTGGAAACGACGGGGTAGCCGTTGTCTTTGGTGATGTAGTGCCAGCCGTCGTCAGTGACGACGGTGATGACGCCGGTCTCGCCGCTGGGCAGGCGCACTCGGTCGCCGACGTTGAACTGCCGGTGCTGCGTGCTGTCGGGTTGGGTACTACGCTGTTCCATGATCTGACTCCTTGGTGAGGGGTTCGGATTGTGTGGCCCGGCCCAGGATGGGGGTCGGGCCACACTCATTGTCGGACGCTGGTCGGTTGACCTTGACACCAACCGGCAGAGTTCTGCGCTGCTGTGACGGACACGATACGCCGCCACTGCGACAGTGAGACAGCTACCGGCGGCGGAGCAGTAACCCGGCCAGCAAACCGGCCAGCCCAGACCCCGCCAACCAGGTCACGAACTCGGCCATCGGCATCGACACACGCATCGCCGCGAACATCAGCCCCGAGCCCCGCACTTCAAGCAGTAGAACCCGGTCTGACCGCTGTAGGCCATCGGCATGCCACAGCACTTCGGCACCCGCCAGGTGCCGTGCTGCCGGTTGTGATGATGGTGGCGGGTGCGCTTAGCCATGCCGGTCATCCTGCCACCAGCGCAGCGAGCACACGCTTCAACGTGGCCACATCGCCGCACGCATCCGCCAGCAACGGCAGCCTGTCGAACAGGGCCGCCTTCCGGTGATCCGCAGCGATCCTGCGGCACACCTCATCCGGCACACCGAACGCCTGAGCGACATCGGCTGGCGCGTCATCCGGGTTGTATGACAACTTGCGGGAACGGGACATCAGGGGGTTCTCCTGGTGATCTCGAGAGCGGTCGTCCGGGTGCAGTCCGGGCGGCCGCTCGCTGCTTTCAGTTGTGTGCGGCGAACCGCTTCTGGATGTCGTTGACGAGCTCTTGGTACTCGTCGCGGTGCCGGTCGATCAGCCGCCTTGCCGCCTCCCTGCGGATGGCCTGCCAGCGGCGCTGATAGCCGGGGCTGTGTCGGTTGGGCATGGTGTCATGAGTACACCCCGGATGGACAGAAGTCAACCCCCCGTGTACCATGTCCCTCATGGCACTCCACTACTCCCCCACCGACGGCTCCGCCGGCATCGACATCGACCCCGTCAGCGTCCGCCACGTCCAAGCCCTCGAGACGCTGACCGGACGCCCGACCGACGACCTGCTCGCCGAAGCCGTCAACGACTTCCGGCAGAAGCTGGTCCCGTCCACCAAGCCGACCGCGCCGCCCAAGGCACCCCGCAAGCCGCGCACCCAGCCGAAGGAGTCCTGATGGCAGCCGCATTCAACGGGCAGCCCTTGACCGTCGGGCCGTCCGGGGAGCAAAATGCGCCTTCGGCGCATTTTGAAACGCCTGGCGGCGTTTCCCCAGGCTTCCCGCAGCCCCCTCCCCCGCCCCCTCCTCCGGCCCGCACTCGTCGTGCGAAGCAGCTCGGCCGGCAGGCAACCGGGTACGTGAACCGGCTGCCGTTCCGCTACCAGCTCGCCGGAGCTGTCGCCATCACCCTCGTCGGGTCCGTGGTGTTCCAGCGGATGTTTGTGCAGACCGTCGACGAAGACGCGATCACGTACAACGCCGCGCAGATCGCGTACAACACGGTGCGCGACGAGCTCGACGCCGCGAAGGCCGAGTCGACGCAGATCGCGATCGCGATGCCGTTCTCGTGGGCGAAGTGCCCGCTGTCGACCGAAGCGAAAGTGATGATCGGCGGCGACCCGAACACGGGCGGCAAGACCATCAACCCCGACCGGGCAGCGCCGCTCGAGCAGCAGGCAACAACGTTGCTCGCACAGTTCCGGATGGTCGATCTTCGGCTGACCGCCGTGTCGCAGTCGCAACTGCGTGTCATCGCCGACGACCCGACCGTTGGTGTCGCGTTGTTCTCGTGCACCGGCGACGTTGCCGAACCCGCTCCGACGACCACGGTTGTTGAGGTGCCGACCGACCCCGCTCCGGTGCAGCAGTGAGCGACCTTCTGCCGCTTGTCCCGGTCGTGTTCGGGGTGCTGTGGGTGACCGGATGGTTCCGTCGCCAGGCCCGCAAGAACGTCATGTCGATGGGCAACACCATGGTTGGCGCGGTCGGCATGTGGGCGCTGCTGACGTGGCTGTGGAAGAACCGCAAGGACGCCCTCACCGTTGTCGCCGCCACCACTCTCGGGCTGTCGGCACTGGTGTTCGCCGTGGTGTGGAAGATGGTCCCCGAGTTGCGGTGGACCATCACCGTCCCGGTGGTTGTGGCGGTCATCTGCGCCTACTTGGCATGGGACTACAAGCACACGGGCGGCGCCTCTCTGGCGTCCGTCCGGGCGGCGAAGCGGGAGGAGTCCAGGGCACGTAAGGCGGTGCTTGCGACGCACGACAATGTGCGTCCGAGGGCTGCGATGCGGACCCAGGACGGGTGGCGGATCGACGTCGATCACACCGGCCCGGTTGACCCGCAGCTGGTTGGTCAGGTGTTGCAGTCCGGCGACGCCAAGGTGGTGCCGTCAAGCAAGCTGGGCCGGTCCACGATCGTGCTTGACGACGAGCGGCGCAGCGGTTGGGCGGCGTTCACCGGCGATGTCGCTTGGCCCGGTCCTCGAGCTCGGAAGGCCGGCGACGACCTGTACTTCGGGGTCGACGAGGACGGCCGGCCGGTGTCGATCCCGTGGCCTGGTTGGGGCGGCCGGCATGTTTTGATCGGGGGTGCGACCGGCGTCGGGAAGTCGGTGTTGTTGCGGGTCCTGATCGCTGAGATGGCGTACTGCCACAACGTCGATCTGGTGTTGTGTGACCCGAAGATGATCGAGTTCCGCGGCTGGTCTGAACGTGCTCATGTCGCCAAAGGGGTTGAGGCAACCGGCCGGGCGTTGGACGCTTTGCACGCCGAGATGATGCGCCGCTACGAGCAGATGCCCGACGACGACGTTGAGTGGGACGACTCGATGGGCCGGTGGATTGTGCTGGTGATCGACGAGATTGCCGAGCTCAAGAAGGCTGGCGCACCGAAGGACATCGCCGCACGCCAGCGTCGCCTGGATTCGATCATTGCGATGGGCCGGGCAGCTGGGATCGGCTTGGTGTTGGCTACCCAGCGGCCGTCGCACGACGCCATGGAAACGGGTGTGCGGGACAACTGCGCTGTCCGTTTGGGGCTCGGTACCGGGTCGTCGTTCGGGACCAGGGCAACGATGGGCGACGACATCGAGGGGGCGGACTGCCACCTGATCCCGCATTCGCTGAAGGGCGCGTTGTACCGGCTGGTTGACCGGTCAGCGATCAAGGCGCGCGCCGTGTTTCTGGGGCCGAAGGAGCCTCGCAGGATCGCCGCTGAAACGGCGCAACACAAAGGAGAAGCCGCATGGCTCGAGGTGCGTTGAGAACACTGGGGATCGGGGCGGTCGGCTTCGCCGCTGCGCTGGCGATCGGGGAGGCAAGGAACCCTGGGACGGCGTCTCAGACGGTTGAGTCGACGGTGAACGGAGCGGTGCCGGTGGTGCAGGGCGCTGCGATCTTGGGTGGCGAGACGTTGTCTGCGACCGAACCGATCGCTGTTGGCGCACGCCAGGCAATGAACGGTTTGGGCACCGCTGTCGGCACGAACGGCGCGCCGGCCGGCACCGAGGACACGCTGCCGACCACCCCGTTGGAGGGCAACTGATGGCCGACGTCCGCATCCATCTGACCGCCGTCGAGCTCGAAGAATTCGGGGAGACGGTGGACATGCTCCGCAAGCTTCACGACGAGTTCGAGAGCGGCGAGAACGCCGATCCGTACGAGTTCTACGGCGCGCTCGGGGTGGTCGTTGACCACGCCAACGCCGTGCTGGCCTGGGTGTCGCAGGTGAAATCCGCTACCGCTCATCAGAGCATCGCTGCCTGATGGGGGTGCGCTCTCAGATCGTTGCCGGCGCGCTCGGTGTCGGCGCTGGTGCCGTCCCGATCCCCGGCGGGATCGAGGGCATCCCCAACCGTGCGCTCGAGGCGTACGTGGCAGCCGCCCAAAGCCCGGAAGCGTGCGACGGGATGCGCTGGTCGGTGCTGGCCGCTATCTACCGCAAGGAGTCCGGTCACGGTTCGCATGGCGGGGCAACGATCGGGGCGGACGGCAAGGTGTCCCCGGCGATTTACGGGCCGCCTGTCGACTGGCTTGGCGGCGCGAGGGCTGAGGGTCCTGGCCAGTTCATGCCGACGTCGTGGGACCTGTTCGGCGAGGGTGATCCGCAAGACATCGATGACGCGGCGATGGCAACCGTCCGGCATCTGTGCGGCACGTACGGCGATCTGAACGGCCCGCACCTGCGGGGCGCGATCGTCGCCTACTACGGGGCGGATCAGGACGGGTACGCCGACGATGTCCTCGCCGACATCGACACCTATGACCGCGCCGCCCCGTACCTGGTGGTCGGACAGGACGGCAAGGAACGCAGCCCGCAGCGGCTTGGTGGCCGGGTGTGGAACGTGGCCCTTAGGGGCTGGGTGCGCGCCGGTGAAGCCGCTGACATGGTGCATCTCGGGTTCGCTTGGGAGGCCGCTGACGACTGGGCTTTCGGTGCCAGTGAGACGGACACCGACGGCCCTCTACCGGCCCGCCCCGACGGGTTGGACCCGCAGTTCGGGGCGGCGTTGGACCGGCTGTTGGCGGCTGCGCCTGGGGTGACGGTGGTGTCCGGGAAACGTGACCCGGTCGAACAGCTCGAGCTGTGGAACCGCTACCAGAACGGCACCGGCAACCCGGCGGCATGGTCTGACGGCGCGTCGTGCGAGTCGAAGCACTGCGACGGCCTGGCCGCCGACCTGGCCTACCCGGACGCCGAAACGGAGGCGTGGGTGCATGGCAACGCTGGTCGTTTCGGGTTGGTGTTCCCGTACGGGCACGAGCCGTGGCATTGGGAGTTGGCAGGATAGAAGCCATGAAACCTCGCCACGTGTTCGCCGCCGCCTTCCCGCTTGCCTGCCTGATCTTGGCCGGCCCGTACGTCGCGCTGATCGTCGTCCTGTTCGTTGGGCTGCCGGTTGTGTGGCTTGGCGGGCTGACCGACAAGGCGTCGTCTGCGGTGCGGAGGCGGGTGTCGATGACAACGGTGGCGGGGCCCTCGAGGTTCTATCCGTGCACGTATTGCGGGCGTCCTGCGGATGCCTGGGACCACGTGTTTCCGTGGTCGCGTGGAGGTGGCGACGGCCCTGATAACAGGGTGCCGGCTTGCACCTCGTGCAATTCGTCCAAGGGTGATGACACGCCCGAAGAGTGGTGGGCCAGGATCGGGAACGGCGCGCCGTTCCCTACGCATTGGCCGCGTACAGGAGTGAACAGATGAGCGCAGTTAGAACAGCAGGCGTAATTGTCGTGGCGGTGCTTGCCATCGGCGGCATGAACGGCGGGGTGGTCACCAACCCGGACGGCACGTTGAACGGCAAGGAGACGTTGAACCGGTCGGCCGAGCTCGGCGCCGCCCAGGTCGGGGACACGCTCGACAGCACCGCCGAAGCCGCCGGCCGAGGAGCCACGTCGGGTATCGGGTCGTCTCGGGTGTTGCAGGCGGCGGCGTTGGGTGCTGCGGCGTACGGCGCGGCGAAGTACGGGCCGACGATCAAGTCTCGGTACTCGTCGTGTTGGCAGCGGAAGTCGTGCGACGGGTCGCCGATGGGCGAGCCGCAGAAGCCGGCGCCGAGCATCGACGGGAACGTCAGGCTGGTCCCTGGCTTGACGCTCGGGTGAGCGTCGTGGGCTACGGTTGCGGCCATGGTGGGCCGCCTGACAGACGAGCAGTTAGCGATGCTTGAGCAGCAGGCGAGAGACGTGCTGAAGGCCATAGAGGCGGCGCAGGGCGAGCTCGTGGCGTTGGCTCAGCAGCGGCGAGAGGTGCTGTCGCAGCTTGCCGAACAGGTCGGTCAGACAGAGGCGGCGCGCCGGTTGGGTATGACCAAACAGGCGCTGTGGAACGTCATCAACCAGCGTTAGCGTCCTAGGAATGTCCAGGCTGTTAGGGCAGTGACAGCAAGGATGGTGAGGATGGCGACGGCTGTTTGGCTGCTGATTCGTGGTGGTTGCCCGGTTTGTGTGGGGCGGGTGTGGTTGGTCCATTGGGTGCCGTTCCACCAGCGTTCTGCTTGGGGGTTGTTGGGGTTGTCGTCGGGGTTGGGGTACCAGCCTGGTTGCATGCGGTAAGGGTAACGAGAAGGAGCCCCGGCTTGGTTGGGCCGGGGCTCCTTGCTGTTTGGGGCTACGAGACACTCATGGGCGGTCGCTATCTGGCGTGGGAGCGACCACGTTGATGTCGAAGCCGTAGCCGTAGTAGAACGGGTTGCCGCAGCTCCAGCCCAGTTCAAGGCGCAGGATGTCGCCCCAGTCGGCGTAGATGTGCCACACGGTGTACCCGTCCGTCGAGCCGACTCCCGTGATGATGTGGTCCACTGAGGCGGGGTCAAGGAAGAACGCGTACAGCGACGTGTAGGCGCAGCAGTCTTCGGTGTCGACCAGTTCCACCTGCGTGCCGTCGTCGAGCGTGATGGCGAATACCTCTCGCTCGCCGCCCCACCTGCTCTTATGGGTCAGACGCTCGGCCTTGGTGATGCGGTGGCCGATGACGTGGCTGCCAAGCGCCGCTAGGTTCTCGACGATGGTGCCGTCGTCTTCATCCTCAGGGAGAACTTCGATCGGGTAGTGCTCGCTGACGCTCAAGCTGCTTCCTTTATCCGTGGGGTCTTATCGTGCTTGTGTGAGTGGGAGGATTTTGATGTCGGCGCCGGTCCATGGGTCGGTGGGGTCGGCGTACATTTTGACGACGGTGAGTTCCACAACCCTGCTGTCGTCGATGATGACGCCGGCGTCGGTGAGGGCGTCAAGACAGGTCCTGGCGAGCTTGTCAGCGTCGGGTTTCCTGTCTGCGTAGAGCGCTGAGCGGCGTGCTTTGGGGCGGGGCATCCGCAGCTCGAGCCGGACGAGTAGTGGCCCGTCGAGCGGGTTGTCGGGTCGTTGTGTGTGGGCGGTTTCGGCGACGGCTGTGCGCCAGGCCCGGTGTTTCTCTCGGCCGGTTTGGCTGCCTGCTTCGAGCATGGCGCCGTTCGGCATGCGGGTTTTGCTGCCTTGTGGGGCGGGGACACCGAGCACCCGGAAGGCGATCATGGCTGGTTTCTCCGGTTGATTTCGGGTGCGAGCACGCTGAGGGGCACGAGACAATCTGGGGCCAGGTCGTCTCGGTACGGGTTCCAGCCGATGCAGTGCATGCAGTCCACGAGTTCGGTGGCTGCTGCGGTCATCCAGGGTGCTGGTTGGACGGGTTGGTTGCAGCCGGTGTGGTGGCGGGCGAGGAGCTGGGCAATCGCCGCAACGAGCGGATCAGAGGTCATTCGTGGTCCTCGTCTGTTGGGACAATGGAATACCCGTGGCGGTCAAGGAAGAACAGGATCGAGGCGGCGGCGTTGCGCCCTGATGCAGTGGTGTCGATGCCGTGGGACTGGCACCACTCGGAGAGCCGTTCGATGATCTGTTCGTCGTCCCAAGCGCTCATGATGCGGTGAAGTTCCTTCCGTGTTGGTGGCGGTTGCGGAGGCGTGCGAGCCCGACGGCGAGGGCGCCGGGGATGAGCATGGCGAACCCGAAGAGGGCGATGTTGCGGGTGGGTGCGCCGGTTTCGGGGAGCGTGGTGGGGGGCTGTACGGCGGTGTACGGGGTTGGTGAGGGGATCAGGCCGACGAGGTCCAGGCCGTCGGGGAGGGTGGTGCCGGGCTGCTCCGGCCACGTCGGGGGGAACGTGGCCGGA
>CAYZBB010000194.1:0-9765 GCA_964476495.1 uncultured Actinomycetes bacterium
CGTCGATGGTGAGCGGGAAGAAGTCGAACTGCTCCTTGGGGTGCTTGCCGACGCTCGTTGCCGACAGCAGCATCGTGTCGTCGTCGAGGTAGGCGGCGACGGCGCCGGCGGCCTGCTGGGCCAGCCGCCCGGTCTCGAACCGGACGGTCCGGGTGCCGAATGTGCCGTTGTCCAGGACGGCGGTCGCGCTGGTGGTGGTGGGATCCGACATGTGTCTCCTCGGTTGCCGGCGGGCGAGGTGCCGCGCCGGGAGTGGGAGGCCACACCGGTGCCGGTCGAAGGTGCCAGGACGAGGACCCGGGCGGGCGCCGGCCATCGATCGAAGCCACCGGCGCACTTGATTCAAGATGTGCTCCGGTAGCCACTACCGAGGACCGGCCATGATGCGACGCCACGGGCGGGTTGGCCGTTCGGGCAGGCGGGGTGGCCCTGGGTGATGTTCAGTTGTGCCGCCGGCCGGGATCCGCCGCATCGGCGGCGGCTCCCGGCCGGGTGGTGCTAGCGACGCAGGCCGAGCCGCTCGATCAACGAGCGGTAGCGGTTGATGTCGACCTGCTGCAGGTACCGCAGCAGGCGGCGCCGGCGGCCGACCAGACCCATCAGGCCACGGCGTGTGTGATGGTCGTGCTTGTGCTGCTTGAGGTGCTCGGTGAGGTCCGAGATTCGCTTGGACAGCATTGCCACCTGCGCCTCGGGCGACCCCGTGTCGCCTTCGTGCAGGCCGTACTCTGCGAGGATTTCCTTCTTCTGCTCGGCGGTCAACGCCACGTTCGGTGCTCCTAGTGCCTTCTTGTCCCGTGCACGGCCCGCTCCGGACTACCTTCGCCGGGGGGATGACGGTACCGGCCGCCACGGACTGCAGCCGGACCCGATCGGCCAGTCTATCAGCGCCGCCGCGCCGGCCCGGTCCAGGTCAGGGTGAGGGTCGCGGGTGCCGGATGAACGCGGCCACCCCGATCACCAGGCCGACGGCCAGTGCGACGATCACCCACAGGACCACCAGCACATCCACCCACGACCCTGGCGGCGGCGACCCGGGGAAGAAGTTGCGGATGGGGATCGTGGCGAACAGCAGAGCGGCGATCCAGCCGAGGAACCCGGCCTCGAACAGCCGCCGCTCCCGGTAGAGCTTCACCCCCACGATCCAGCAGGTCACCGGGAGCAGGACGAGCACGAGGACCAGGGTGATCCCGAACAGCACGATGGCCGGTGTCCGGTGGAACGAGGCGTCGACGAACAGGTCTGGTGCGTCGCTGTCGGGTTCCACAGTCAGGTCCCAGCCCTGCACGGAACCGCTCAGCACCACGGTCGAGTCGACCGCCCGCGCCGACCGGCCCTGCCCGACCGTGACGAACGCGGTGATCAGCGTCGAATAGCGGTCGAACGGCCAGTTCTGGATGTCGCCGTCGAACAGCAGCGTGGCGGTCCGCGACTGCGGCCGCTTCCCGGCGTCGAAGACCAGATCGGCGTCCTCCTCGGTGGGATCGAGCGACACGGTGATCGGCTCGGTCGGCAGGCCGTCGTCCCCGAGCAGTTCATCACCCGGGTCGATGGTCACGTCGGCGTGGATCGAGCTCCCCATGGCGGTGATGGCGCGGGCGGTCAACACCACGGTGACGCCGTCCGCCGCGGGCGGGCCGGGGGGTGTGGACGCGGGCGCGGACTCGCCCACGGTGTAGGTGACGACCAGCGCGACATACAGCGTCGCGAGCGCGGTCAGCGTCAGACCGATCGCGGTCCGTCGCCGCCGGACCGGCATGGACTCGGTTGGCTCACCGGCCGATTCGGACATGTGGCTCATTCTCAACGAGCCCGTCGGGCGATCCGGGCTCCTCCGCTGCGGCGCGTCCCCGGACGCTGGCAGAATGGGCCGTAAGTTACTGACGAGTAGGGGTTACCCATGGCGAGGCTGGATCTTCGGGTGCGCGCGTTCGCATGGTTGTTCGCGCACACACCCGGCGGGTCCGTCGACACGATGACGCCCGAGCAGATCGTGAAGGCGCAGGAACTGCTGGCGGGCCACGGAAGGCTCACCACCGGGGTCACCGGGAAGCTTGCCAAGGGTGTCGGCACCGAGAACCGGCTGATCGTGCAGGACGGCGAGCGGGTGCCGATCCGCATCTACCGGGCCGGGTCGCAGGCCAAGGGCAGCCCGGTGGTCGTCCACTTCCACGGTGGCGGTTGGACCCTCGGTGCACTGGACCATTCGGACTGGCTGTGCAGCCAGGTGTGCCTGGGGGTCGGTGCGGTCGTGGTGTCGGTGGACTACCGGCTGGCACCCGTGCACCGCTTCCCCACCGCCGTCCTGGACAGTCTCGCGGCGGTGACCTGGGTCGCGTCCCATGCCGACGAGTTGGGGGTGGACGGTCGACGGATCGCGGTGATGGGCGACAGCGCCGGTGGGAACCTCGCCGCCGTCGTCTGTCAAGTGCTCCGCGACCGTGGCGGGCCGGCGATCGCCCACCAGTCGCTCATCTACCCGGCCACCGACCTGCGCACCCCAGAGGACTTCGACACCGTCGCACCGGCGCGCACCGACTGGCCCATCCTGTCGTCGGCGGTGATGGTCGCGTTCCGCGATCAGTATCTGGGGCCCGACGGCGACGCCAACGACCCGATGGCCTCGCCGATCCTCGCGCAGGACCTGACCGGCCTGCCGCCCGCGCTGCTCCAGGTCGCCGAGTACGACCCGCTCCGCGACGACGGCATCCGCTACGCCCGGGCCCTGCAGCGCGCCGGCAATCAGGTGCGGCTGACCGAGTACGTGGGCATGCCGCACGGATACTTCAGCTTTCCCATGGTGATCCGCGGCAGCGTCCGCCAGGCGCTGGCCGAGGTGTGCGCCGAGCAGCGGTTGGCGCTGTACCCGGGGTCGGAGCCCGACCTTGGACCCCGGCCGCTGCCGGGCGCGGACCGCTCGACCGGGTCGCCGGCACGGGATAGCGTCGGTCGCGGCGCGGTCGACCCGGCCGCGTCGCGACCGGCGGGTGATCACGAGATCGGCCAGCATGCGGTCCCGCAGCACCACGCGAGATCGTCCGGCCGCTGACCGTCGGTCCAGGCTCCCGGCCGGACCGGGCGGTCGGCGACGGACACGAGGCGGTGACCGATGAAGGTCGTGGTCTGGGTGGCCGACGGGGCGTGGGCGGCTGCCGTCGACAAGGCGGCCGCGATGGTCCCGGACGGGGCGGAGTTCCGGCTGGTGCACGTCGTCGCCGACGATCTCGGCGAGGTGACCCGGCGTGCGTTTACCGGGCTGCTGGGTCGTCGGTACTCGGCTGGGCCGGACCGCCGAGCTGGACAGTCGCGCCCGCGCCGGCAGGACGATGTCACGGGCGCAGCTCGTGGTCCCGGTCGACCCGAGTTGAGAACGGACTCAGGAGCCGCGTCTTGTCCATCGGCGTCCCCTCACGGCCGATCCCAGCCCAGCACCTGCTTCGTGCGCTCGACGTCCGCGTCGATCTGCGCGATCAGCTCGGGAACCGAGTCGAACCTGACGGTGTCCCGCAACCGCTGCACGAAATCGAACGCCACCCGCCTGCCGTAGAAGTTTCCGCCATCGTCGATGACGAACCCCTCGACGGTTCGCTCCCGGCCGGAGAACGTCGGGTTGGTACCGATCGAGATGGCCAGCGGCGAGCGTCGGTTGCCCAGCACGAACCAGCCCGCGTAGATCCCGTCGGCCGGGATCGCGGCATGCTCGGCGACGTCGAGGTTGGCGGTCGGGTAGCCGAGCTGACTGCCGCCGCGGCCGTCGCCGTGCACCACGAATCCGTCGACCCGATGCGGCCGGCCCAGGGCGTTCGCGGCGGCGGCCACGTCCCCGGCGCCCACGCAGGCCCGCACGTAGGTGGAGCTCACGGTGACCTCCTCCGGCCCGGACACCATCGTCACGCCGTGCACGGTGAAGCCGAAGCGCGGACCGAGCTCCCGCAGCAGGGCAACCGATCCGGCCCCCTTGTGGCCGAACCGGAAGTTCTCCCCCACCACGACATGCGCGACGTGCAGCCGGTCGACCAGTATGTCGTGAACGAACTCCTCCGCGCTCACCTGGGACAACGCGACGGTGAACGGCAGCACCAGCAGGGCGTCGACACCCAGTTCGGCGATCAGCTCGGCCCGCCGGCGCAGGGTGACCAGCATGGCCGGATGGCTGCCCGGACGGACCACCTCGGCGGGGTGCGGGTCGAACGTCATGACCACGGTGGGCAGACCGTGTTCCCGGCCGATCCGCGCGGCCTCGCCGATCAGCGACTGGTGACCGCGGTGTACGCCGTCGAACACGCCGATGGTCAGCGCGCACCGACCCCAGCTCGGAGGGATCTCATCGATGCCGCGCCAGCGTTCCACGGCCGACAGCCTGCCATCTCCTGCTGTCCGGTGTGGCGTCGGTACGGCGGTCGTGGGGAACCGCTCCTTGGCCGCCGAAACCGGACCACCACAGCCACCGATCAAGCCGCCGGTGGTGGTTTGCCGGGCAGGCGCCGGACGTCGTGCGGTCGGCTCAGTCCGCGGTCCGCCAGCCGAAGACCGAGCGGGCGGTCGAACCCTCGTCGGCGACCAGCGCGATCAGCCGGCCGGCCGGGTCGAAAGCCGCGTAGGTACCGGCGATCCCGCCCGTGGCGATGCGCCGGCCATGGCCGAGGTCGACGGCCTGCTCGGCCGTGACGTCCCGGACCGGGAATGCGTGGCGGACCGCATCGTCGGCGGGCAGGAGCCCACCGATCACCACGGCTCGCAGTTCGTCGGTGACCTGCGGGTGGTTCGCGGGTGCGCCGGCGTAGACATCAACGGCGCCGTCCACCGTGAACGGGCCGACCCGCGTCCGGCGAAGGGCGGTCAGGTGCCCACCCACCCCGAGCGCGTCACCGAGGTCGCGCGCGAGCGAACGGACATAGGTGCCCGTACCGCAGTCGACGACCACGTCCAGATCGACCGCTCCGGTGCTGCGACGAAGCTCGCCGATCAGGTCGAAGCGGCTGACCGTGACCGCCCGGGCGGCCAGCCGGACCTGCTCCCCCGCCCGTACCCGCTCGTAGGCGCGGCGACCGTCGACCTTGATGGCCGACACCGAGCTCGGTACCTGCATCAGGTTCCCGGTCAGCGCGCGCATCGCAGCGGAGATCGCCGCGGGGTCCACCGCGGTGACGTCTGCGGTTGTGGTGACCGTGCCGTCGGCGTCGTCGGTATCCGTGCCGACACCCAGCCGGATGGTCGCCAGGTAGGTCTTGTCGGCCAGCGTCAGGTGACCGAGCAGCCTGGTGGCCCGGTCCACCGCGACCACCAGCAGACCGGTGGCCATCGGGTCCAGGGTGCCGGCGTGGCCGACCCGGCGCAGCCCGAGCATCCGCCGGACCCGCGACACGACATCGTGCGACGTGCATCCGGCCGGCTTGTCGACCAGCAGCAGGCCACCGCCCGCCGGCAGGCGTGTCACCGTTCGGGCCGGCAGTCGGCCACCGGTTCCGCGGCGGCGCTGTCCGCGGCGGGCCGCCGGCGCACCTCGCTGAAGCGCACGTCACCCTTGGTGCCCATGATCACCGTGAACTCGCCGGTGTCCAGCAGATCCCACCGGTGCGGCACGATCTCCACCGGTACGTCCTCGCCGCGCACGGCGGCCCGCAGCACGTCCACGCGGGTGCGCAGCAGCCAGACGACCATCCGGAAGATGCCGAACGCGGTCAGCAGCGCCACCGCGGCGAACGCCCACCGGTAGGCCCCGGCGGTGTGCGTGGTGGCCGCGGGTTCGACCAGGTCGAGGATCTGGCCGACGGCGAACACCATGACGACCGCGCCGCAGAACCCGGCCACGTTGACCAGACCGGTCGCCGTCGAGATCCGATGACTCGGGTTGTAGTCGCGGGCAAGGATGAACCCGATCGACGAGGCGGGTCCGCCGACGGAGAACACGCAGACCACGGCGATGACGGCGGCCACCGGTGGCTGCCCACCGGGCCAGGCGATCAGCACGATCCAGCCGGTCAGGCAGAGCAGTGCCACCGTCAGGGCGATCCAGCCCCGGATCTGCGGCCGGCGGGCGATGGTCGGACCGAGCAACAGGTTGCCGATCAGGCCGCCGATCACCAGGAGCATCAGTAGCGCGGATGCCTGCGCGGCCGAGTAGCCCAGCGCCTGCGTCAGGTAGGGGTAGCCCCAGAGCACGGCGAACATGGTCGGTCCGGCCATCGTCGACAGGTGGATCCAGAACCCCAATCGACCGGCAGGCAGTGTCCAGGCGTGTTTGACCTGCTGCAGGACCTGCCGGCCGCCGATCGGGCCGGAGGGGCCCTCCGCCTGCCGGTAGGGGGCGGCGACCCCCGGCCGCAGCAGCAGCAGCGCGTAACCCAGAGAGAGTCCGCCGGCGATGGCGAACGTCGGACCCCAACCCATGTCGGCGAGCATCAGCGTCAGCGGCACGGTGGCCACGACGTTGCCGAACATCCCCATCAGGCTGGTCAGACCGACCATCACGGGGTAGCGCGAGGCCGGGAACCAGCCGGCGACCAGGCGCAGCACCGAGATGTAGGTCAGGGCATCGCCGATGCCCAGCAGCCCCCGCGCCAGCAAGGCGGCCGGGTAGCTGGTGACGAACGCGAACACCAGTTGGGCCGATCCCATGATCAGGGTGGCGGCCAGCAGCATACGACGCGGGCCGAACCGGTCGATCAGGATGCCTGCGGGCACTTGCATGGCCGCGTACACGCCGAGTTGGAGCATGACGAAGGTACTCAGCTGACCGGCGGTCAGCTCCAGCCGGTCCGCCGCCAGCGGTCCGGCCACGCCCAGCGAGGTGCGATGGAACACCGCCAGCAGGTAGCAGCCGACGCCGATGGCCCAGATCACCAGGGGGCGGCGGGCGAACCAGCGGGTGATCTCGTGCAGCGCGCTCATGCTCGGGCACCCCGCAGGGTCCGGTCGGCGTGCCGCAGGTGCTCCCGCGTCAGATGCTCGGCCAGGGGGAGGTCCTCGTGCGCGATCGCCGTGGCCATCGCCTCGTGGTCGGAGATGGTGGAGCGCATCCGGGCCTCGTCGGGCGCGCCATCGGGGTTGAAGAGGGTCGCCGCGCCCATCCGCAGTTGCCGGTCGCGCAGCGACCCGTAGAGGCGGATCAAGATCATGTTGCCCTCGGCGGCGACGATCGTCGCGTGGAACGTGCGGTCGGCGGCGACGTATGCGGGCACGTCGAGCGCATCGGCGGCCGCACGCAGGTCGGCCAACGGCACCTCGAGGGCTCGGGCGATCGCGGAGCCGCGACCGGATTCGATGAGCGAACGGGTGCAATGGGTCTCGACCAGCAGTCGGGTGTCAAGCACGTCCCGCCACTCCTGCGCGGTGACCGGGAGGACCAGGGCGCCGCGCTTGGGGAGTAGCCGGATCATGCCCTGCGCCTCCAGCCGGAGCAGCGCCTCCCGGACGGGTGTCCGGGAGACGCCGGTCTCGGCGGCGATCGCGCCCTCGGCGAGCAGTTCGTTGTCGGTGTAACGGTGGGTCAAAATGCCCTGACGCACGTGCTCGTACACGCGGTCGGCGGCGGATTGTCTCTCGGATGTATCCATGATGTATCTATGATGCCCGACGCCACCGGTCGGTTCCGATCGGTGCGGGCCGAGTGGGCGAGGTCACACCAGGGTCTTTGGTCCTGTTCGGTCGACGAACCGTTCGGGTCGGCGCGGCTCAGCGGTCGATGACCTCACGGAGACGGCGCACCGCGTCGAGCGGCTCACCCAGGTGCGTGAAGCCCGCCGACCGGACATGGCCGCCGCCGCCGAGCGCCTCGGCCGCCGCGGCCACGTCCACGCCACCCCGCGATCGCAGCGACACCTGCCACGACCCCGCGCCGGTCTGCTTGATGACGGCCGCCACCTCGGCCTCCTGCGCGGTTCGCAGGATGTCGATGACCGAATCGAGTTCCTCCTGCCGCAGGCCGTCCCGCACGTCGTCGTCGATGACCGCGTACACCAGGCCGACCCCGCCGGCCGACGGCTCGAGCACCGCGCGACCCAGGACCCGGGACAGCATCTCGAGCCAGCCGAACGGGTGGGAGTCGGTGATCGGATGCATCAGGTCGATCGGCCGTACCCCGGTGTCGATGAGCCGCGCGGCGACCCGGTGCACCTCCGCGTCGGCGTGGCGGAAATGGCCGGTGTCGGTGGCCAGGCCGGCATAGAGGTTCTCGGCGATGTCCAGGTCGATCGGGATGCCCATGCGGTCCAGCAGGCGGGTGACCAGGACCGCGGTCGCCTCCGCTCCGGAGTCGATCAGGTTGTACCGGCCGAAGCGCGTGTTGGAGGCGTGGTGATCGATCACCAGGCTCATCGGGCACGCGTCCAGCACGCGGACCAGGGACCCGAGTCGCTCCCGTGAGCCCACGTCCAGGCTGACGAACAGATCGGGCCCGGCGGTCAGCTCATCGGGGGCGACGACCAGCGCCATGCCGGGCAGATGCCGCAGCGACTCGGGCACCGTGTCGGGTTCGGCGAACGACACCTTCACCTCGGTGCCCCGGCGCGCCAGCCCGAGGCCGAGCGCCAACGCACTGCCCAATGCGTCCGCATCGGGATGCACGTGCGCGACGAGAACGACGGAACTGGCGGCGGACAGCAAACCTGCCGCGATGTCCATGTCCCTGTCTCCCGACCGCTTGGCTCCCGTGGGTGCGCCCACCCGCCCGTTCACGGTGGGCGTCGACACGCGCACGCGCCCACCGCGGGTGCGGGTCGCGCGGATGTCGGTCACGGTCGCCTCCGGAGATCAACGGCCGGCCTGATCGCCGGCGGACAACGGTGTCATGCGGCCGAAACCGGCGGGATCTCGGTGCCCGGACTTCCGGTTCGACGCGACGTCGGCCGGCTCCCATGCCGGCGCATGGTTACGGTACCCGCTCCCCTGGGCGATCCGCCCGGCCGCCCACCCCATCCGACGCGGCATCGTCGGACCCGCCCGGTCCCGACTCCGGCCCGGCCTCGGCGTCCGCGTCGCGGGGGGGCCGGTAGGGATCGGCGTCGCCGGCGTAGCTCGCCCCGGCCGCCTGCTGGGCAACCCGGGCATCGGCGTCACGGGCGGCGGCCAGCAGCTCGTCGATCCGATGCGCATTGGCCGGTACCGCATCGAGCTTGAACTCAAGGGTCGGGGTGAACTTGATGCCGGTCTCGTGGCCCACTGCCGACCGCAACACCCCGGTGGCGCTGGCCAGGCCCGCGCCGGCGGCGGCGACGACATCGTCGTCGCCGTAAACCGTGTAGTACACCGTGGCCTCCCGCAGGTCGGGGGTCACGGTCGCGGCGGTGATCGTCACCAGGTCCAGCCGGGGGTCCTTGACCTCGTGCTGGATCTGGGTGGCCACGATGGTCACGATGCGCTTGGCCAGTCGCCGGGCCCGTGCGGTGTCCGCCATCAGTAACTCCTAGTCCTCGTCGTGCGCGCCGAACACCCGTCGCCGGGTGGACAACACCTCGAACTCCACTTCGCCGACGACCTGCCGTTCGCAGGCGTCGAGCACCCGCTGCACCTGTGCAGCGTCCGACGAAACCGTAGCGATGGCGATCAGCGCCCGGCGGTGCCGGTCCGGGTCACCGGACTCGGTCACCGCGACGTCCAACCGGCGCAGCCTGGCCAGCACCGGCCGGACGATCGCCCGCTTGTGCTTGAGCGAGGAGACCGCACCGAGCAGCACGTCGCACTCCAAGACGCCGACGTACACGGCGTCGGAGTCGGTGTTGATCATGACGTTCTGGCCTCCGAAATCGGCGTGTCGCCGGCGTGTCG
>CAYZBB010000195.1:0-9703 GCA_964476495.1 uncultured Actinomycetes bacterium
CGTCGTTGCTGTCGATGTCCTGCCCGTTCGCGGCGTCGACCACTACGTCGATGAGGCGGGTGACTTCGAGGCCGGTGAGCGCGTCGGGGGAGGGGATGAGGTAGGACTTGCCGCCGATCGGAAGGGTGATGCCGTCGATCTCGTCGAGGTACTCGTTGATCGGTACGAAGGTGGGCATTGCGGTCTCCTGGTTTCCTGGTGGGCTCCTGGTTGGGGTACCGCAAGGCACGTGGCGGGGACGCCAGGATTCGTCCCCGCCACGGCGCTAGTGGGGTCAGGCGGCGGTCGGGTGCGTGACCTCCTCGCGCTCGCCGTCGCCGTTGATGGTGAAGGACACCGTCGAGAGGGCGTCCATGCCGCCGCCGTCTTCGGACCACGACACGGTTCCGTAGCCCTCGTAGGCCTCGACGCGGGGGCCGCTGGGCTCCATCTCGTACCAGCGGACGTGCACCCGGCCGGCGACGCCGACCTGTACGGCCTTGGCGCGCAGGACTTCCTGCCCGGGGTCGTAGTCGGTGGGGTCCGCGGCGGTGGTGGCCCGCTTGACCTTGCCCTCGATCTTCCACGCGAGCGCGGTGTTCTGGTTGCCCTTCCACGCGCTGGCGAAGTCGGAGGTGTCCTGCGTGGTGGTGTCGGTGTTGGGCTTGAACTCGGTCACGCCGAACACGCCGACCCACGTGGGGGTCGAGGTGGCGGACGTGTCGACGTCGAGGAACCACTTGCGGTTCAGGGTGGTCGCCCCGAGGGCAACCCGGGGGATGCTGGTGTCAGCCATGGTGTCTCCTAGGGACGGTTGTTGGTCGGCCGGTTGACGGTCAGGTAGTAGTTGTCGGTGCGCAGGTGCGCCCCCGCTTCGTCGATGCCGAGGTCGGCTGAGGACTGACGGAGAATGTGGGTCACGCGGATGCCGCTGACCGTGATGCCCCATGCGGCATGCAGGGTCTCGAACACGAGTTCGGCGCGGTTGCGGAGGGTCGCCTTGCTGGCGGACCGGAACGTGACCTGGAGGCCGATCACCGAGCGGGAGTCGACCGCATCGGCGACGGGGTAAGTGGCGAGCCCGATGCCCTCGATCGTTTCGGCGAGGATGCGGCCGTCGAAGATGCCGACCTGCCCCGCGGTGAGGACTGCGGTGCCGGTGAGCCATGTGCCGGCGCCTGCGGCCTGGAGGATGGTGCCGACGCCTGAGATCAGGGACGATTCGATGCCCACCGTAGCCTCCTACTCGTCCGGCTCGGACAGCTTCACGAACCCGACGAAATCGGGCGTGTAGACCGTCTGGGGTGTCGGGTGGGTGTCGATGAGCGGCGGGTGCTGTTCGGGCTCTGGCGGGGCATCTCGGCCCGCCTGGAGCCACCAGCGGCCCACCTCGATCCGCAGATGGAACACGGCTAGCTGCCGAGCTTGCTGCGGACCGTGTCGGCCACGATCCGGGCGGCGTTGTCGGCCTCGCTGTTCACGGCGTTCTCAAGGAACTTCGCGGTCCTGCCCGGGTCGTGCCGGTAGCCCAACTCCTCATGCTGGCGGGCCGCGTACGGGGTGTTGTAGGAGACGGCCGCCTCAAGGTTGCCGCGGTCCTCGCTGGTGGCGCCGGAGCCTTCGAGGTCGCCGTATTCGAGCGGGACGTGCTGGTTGCTGACATTCAGGATGTGCTCGGCGGCGACGAAGAGGCCGTCCGCTGCGGCGTCCCGGACAGTGGCGATGGCCTCTTCGATGCGGAGCTTGCCGGTGATCACGTCAGGGCGATCTCTGTGTGCTGCCAGCCGCCGAGCCCGCCGTCGTCGTGCCGGGCCACGCTCAGGACGGTGCCCGATCCGCCGGTCCATGTGACGGTGCTGCCGGGCTTCCACAGGTCGCGCGTGTCGCTGGTGCGGATCGTGGTGGAGGAGACGACCTGGTCGCCGTTCTGGGCGCGGACGAGGCGGACCTTGTCCTCACGGTTGCAGGCGACCGTTACCGGGGCGGACATGACGGGGCCTGCGCTGTTGACGCCGATGCGGGTGGTGACGGTGACGGTGTGGGGCTGGAGGAAGTCGGGAAGGTCAGCCATAGCTGACCACCCCGACCGGAAGCACCCCGGCCACGCGGAGTTCGTTCGCCGCGTCTGCGCACAGCCCGCCACCCTTGGGCAGGGTGAGGCCGCTGTCGGCGCGGTCGGCGTAGGTGTAGGAGGCGCCACCGATGGAGGCTGACTTCAGCGGCTGCGTGGTGGCCTCGTTGGCGATGATGGCGCGGCACTGGGCGATGGTGGCGCCCTTGACGGCGTCGAGGACCGTGGTGTCGGTCGGGAGCCCGTCCTCGTCGGTGTCGTAGATGGCGCCGATCAGCGCGGTGTCGACGGCGATGCTGGCGCGGCGGATGTGGTCGGCGGTCGCCGTGACGGCCCCGACTGCGCCGACCTCGAGCGGCGTGACGTAGCTGCGGGCCATGGTGACCTCCTGGCGGTCGAATCGGAAAGGTGTGGGTGTGTGCCCGCGTGTCGGCAGGCACGCACACAGGTCACTTCGATGCGGGCTTGCGGGATGCTCGGGTCCTCCGCTTCGGCACCTCAGAGACCGCCGGGGTGGCCGGGCCGGGCTCGGGTGCAGGGTCCGCCGTGGGTGCTGGTTCGGCATCGGGCGGATTCAGGGCTACGCCGCCATCGTCGAGCGCAACCGGCTCGGGGGTGGGCGTGCGGTCGTCGTCCTCGACTTCGTATCCGGCCTCGCGCATGTAGGCCTCGACGGCCCACGGCAGGGACTGGACGGTGGCGACGCCATCGGTGAAGTGGATGTGGTTGGGTCCGTAGACCTGCTCCCCGGTGAACTTCTGCGGGGCGGTGATCTTTACGGCCATCTGTTCCTCCTGGTGTTCGGGGTGTCGGGTGGGGCGCAGCCGGAGCCACGCCCCACCCGCTCGGTTCAGGGTCAGGCAACCTTCACGTTCCGCAACACTCCGGCCGCCTTGGTCTTCTTCAGGACCGGGGCGATGGGGCTGATCTCGGCCTCACCCGTCTTCACCGCACCGGCGGTGGTGAAGTCCGGCATCCAGTTCTGCACGAACGGGGCACCGGCGACCTGAACGGCGTGAACACCGTCCATGCCGTACCGGATCGCGACGATGTCGGCGAGGCCGGTGATGTTGCCGCCGGCGCCCGCGCCGTCCGCGTCGCGCGTGTTCAGCGCGAGGACGTCGGTGTTGGCGCCGGAGATCTGGCCGGGGTCGACCAGCGGGATGCCGTTGTACATCTCGACCGGGCGCCCCACGGTGTCGCGATCGATGGTGTACAGGCCGGCGAACGACGCGACGGTCTTGAACAGGCTCTTGGCCTTGCGGTTCATGTACAGGGCGTCCGGGCGTCCGTCGAGCAGGCCGAGGAAGTCGTCGACGTGCTTGAGGGCGGCGAGGGCGAGCGCCTGCGTGTTGACCGCGGTCCAGTCAACGTAGCCCGCCGACACGCCGTTGCTCAGCGGCAGGTATTCGGTGGTGGAGCCGGTGACGGCCTTGAGGATGCCGTCGAAGCCGTTGGCGTCCACGCCGGTGTCGCCGTTGAAGAAGGCGTCGTTGAACTTGGCGCTGGCGGCCTTGATCAGTTCGCGCATCTGGAAGGCGGTCTCGGCCGCCTGCCCGATCTGGTTGAGGACGCGGTCGACCTGGAACGAGCCGCCGAGGGGCTTCAGGTCGACGGTGTAGCGCTGCTTCGTGGCCTCGGCCGGGGTGTACTCGTCGTTGATCGCACGGAACGCGGCGGCCCGCTGCGTGATCTGCCGGGTGTACCCGTAGGTCAGGGTGGAACCGTTCCCGGCGCCGGAGACGCACGGGTCGATCGTGATGCGCGACAGCACATCGTTGCTCTTGATGAACTCGTCGATGATCTGCACATCGACGTCGTCGGTAACGTTCAGCTTCGCCTGGGCGAGGGTGACGGCCATGGTGGTTCTCCTTGTTCAGGGTTTCAGCGGGCGCCGAGCTTGGCTGCGACGGCGTCCTCGAGGGTGGTGGGCTTGCCTTGTGCTCCGGTCCCGCCGTTGAGCTCTGGGCCGCTCTTGCCCGCCACCTGGACGGCCTTGAGCTTGGGGTTGGTGTCGATGGCCGTCTTGATGGCGGCTTCGACGGCCTTGCTGTCGTTCGGGTCCAGCCCGTTGAGGGAGGCAAGGAAGCTGTTGGAGTCGAGCAGCGCCTCAGGGTCGGCCCCGGCCTTGGCTGCTGACTTGTAGATGGCGAGTTGCACCTGTGCGGCGCGGGCGGTTTCGGCCTGCGCATCTCGCTCGGCCTTGGCCTGCTCGGCGGCCTTGACGGGGTCCTCAGTACCGGTCTCGATGCCGAGCGCCTTGAGGGCTGCGGCGATCTTGGCCTGCGCCTCGTCCTCGGCGGCCTTGGCTGCGGTGCGCTTGGCGGCGTTCTCGCCGCGGAGCTGCTTGATCAGGTCCTGCGCGCCCTGCGGGAGCGACTCGACCTTGCCGTCCCACGCGGCTGCCTGCTGGCCCTGTGCGGCCTGCTGGGCGTCGGCGGTGGTCTGGGTGTGGGCTTGCTGCTGTGCGGCGTCCTGCGCGGCCGTGGTGGCCTGCTGGGCGGTGTCTGTGGCCTGTTCCTGGGACATGCGGGTGACCTCCTGGGTCGGTTTGGTGCCGCACCTGGCGGCTGGGCAAAACTGGGGGTGTTGCGATTGCGGGATCTCGGGTATCGCGTTTGCGCGGAGCCCTATGCGACGTGCTGGATCAGTCGCAGGTTGCCGATCTGGCCGTCCGCGATGGTGAACGTCAGCAGGCCGGGCGCGCTGTCGTCGCCGGTCAGTGCCCGCCACCACTCCGAGCCGTTGTCCATCGTCGGCGCCTGGATGTGCACCCGCTCGCGCTTGTTGATGAAGCCGACCGGCTCGACGATGAAGTTGTGGTAGTGGCCGCTCACGATGATGTCGCAGTCGGACAGCACGGTTGAGCCGAGCGCCTGACCGGCCAGCCACTCGCGGAACCGGCGCTGCTTGGCGTAGTGCCCGTGCGTGAGGCCGACCCTTGCGCCGGCGATGTCGAGCGCCACCGACTGGTCCCACTCGTCCGGCCAGACCCATTCGACCGAGGGGTCCGAGTGCCTGAACACTTCAGCGACGGCGCGGTGGCAGTCGATCCCGAAGTCGTCGCCCGGCGTCCCGAGGTAGCCCGCACCCTCGCGCCACGCGGCATGGTTGCTGGGGCAGGTTGCGACGCGCGTGCGGTCGTGGCGGGCTGCGACGGTGCCGACGATGTCGGTGAGGATGGCGCGCGAGACGCGGAGCATGGACGGCAACGACAGGTCGTTGGTGTGCCGCTGGCCCTTGGTGTTCTCGAAGCCTTCGATCAGGTCGCCCGCGTCGAGCACGACGGCCTCGGCGCACGGCTGGGCGGCCATGGTGGCGTCGAGTTCGGCGATGAAGTAGGCGATCCGGTCGAGCAGTTCGGGGGTGCCGCCGCGGTGGTCTACCTTGCCGACTTGAGGATCTGAGACGATGACGACGCGAGCGGCGGGCACAACGCTACCTGTTTGGGTAGTGTTGTGCCGTTTCGCCAGCAGCAGCAGGTTCGCAGCCTCGTCGGCGTCCAGCGCGTCCTGCGTGAGTCGCGCGAACCGGCCCGAGTAGCTGTAGAGCTGGATCAGGTCGCGGCTGCCATCCTTGCCGCGCGCCGACTGCTGCCACGTCGAGAAGCGGAAGGTGTCCTCGATCAGCCGATACTCCGACTGGCTCAGCCCGGCGAGCTCGAAGATCTTGGCGAACGCGCCGGCGTCCTTCGGGTTGAGCGGGTTCTCACTGACGAGACCGGAGAAGGCGACTTCCGTGCGCGAGCCCTCGACCTTGAGCGGTTCGGGCTGGTCGCCGATCGGTCGGTCGGCGAGTTCTGAGAGGGTCACAGGTAGCGCTTCCTTGCCGCGCACTCGCCGCGTCGGTGTCGCGCGATGGCCTTGCGGTCGGCGTCGATCTCGAACTCGTCGATGAGGCTGGCGCTGATCTCGGCCGACGTGGCCGCCGAGTTGCCGTAGGCGGCGATCAGGTCGATGTGGTCCTGTCCGGTGAGGCGTCTTTCGGCGTAGCAGCCGACGCACTCGTTAGCGGCGCGGCCTTCGACCTTGGCGAGTTCGGCGAGCTTCAAGGCTGATCCCTCCGGTAGCGTTCCTGGTTCACTCCGTGCGAGGTGGTGACTGCGGGGGCAGGCGGGGTTGAACGCCTGGGGCCATGGGTGGAGAAAGGAAGCGCGCCCTGCCGGGGCTGGCGTTACCCGCCACGGACCACCCAGCCCCGCCTTAACCGGGGTCAATCGGTGCGGTTAGCCGGGCAGGGCTTTCCGGTAGTTGACCCCCACAGTCAAAGTCGTGGGGTGCCGAGCGGGGTCCGAGGTAGAGGTCTAGCCAGCCTGTGGCTGGGGACGTTTCCTCGGCCCGCTCGCGCTATACAGGATCGGGGTGCACCTCCCGACCCGTTGTAGATGACGAGAAGGTGCGCTTCCAAATGGAGAGGCGATCCCGTCGGGTTTCCCGGGTCCATACCGTCCGGTGCAGTGGGGTGCATGGCCTGACGGCCTGCGCGGAGAGTGAGGGAATCGAACCCCCGAGCGTGTGACCGCCGACCGCTTAGCAAGCGGCGCCCTCGACCAGCCGGACACTCTCCATGCCCCGGGAGGCTCATACCTTCCCGGGAATGCTTCTTACAGTCGGGCTGTAACGACCCTTCTAGAGCGCGGCGCCGAACCGCTCGCGCTGGGGCTGCCTCTTGACGCCCGTTTCCTCCACGTGAGCCTTGATCCTGGCCTGCCATTCCCGCACCTTCGCCGCCGCCTCGGCCTTCGCCTGAGGATCGAGCGCCGACGCCTCGCGCGCCCGCCACTGACGGGTTCCACGCTCGAGGTACCGCAACTGCTGCCGGTCCGCGTCACCCTGAGGGTCCGCGGTGTGCTTCGGGGCCTCGGTCACGCCGGGGATGTAGATCCCGAACGTGTGGCGGCAGCCTGGGTGCCCGAGCCCGGCCGCCTGAGCCTCGGCCAGCGTCGCCACCCACTCGGCACCATCGACGCGCGGCGCCCCGGTGAGCGACAGCACCTTTCCCTCCCACGGGCGGCACAGGCTGCACTCCTGCGAATGGTCGGACACGATCACCAAGTCCTGCCCGTGCTCCAGCAGTTGGTCGGCGTGACCCTGCCACTGTGCCCGGCGTGCTGCGGTGCGGGTCGTCATCTCGGTGTAGCCCGTCATCGACCACTGGCGGCCTGACCGATCCACGAAGGCGGTCACGCCCCGGTCAGCGAACCGGTTCAGTGCCCGCTGCGCCACCTCGCGGCGGGTCATGGCCCCGGCGAGCTGCAACGGTGATGCCTCGGCGATCACGCTGCGGTAGATGTCGTCGACCGAGCGCAGGATGCGGGCGTGGCTGGCGAGCACGTCGGTTGCGGTCTCGCCGATCAGGGCACGGACCGCGTTCAGTCCGGCGGGGTTCGCGCCGGCCGCCACCCGTTCTGCGAGCCCGGCGATGGCGAGGTCTGCGAGCGCCCCGGCCTGCCCGGCGTTGTAGGCGTTCATAATCGCGGCGGCGATCTCGGTGGCCGACTTGCCCGCAAGGGTGTTCAGTTCGCCACGCAGCCGGGCCTGTAGGAGCTGGAACTCCAGCAGCTTCTCCTGAGCCCAGCTCGGCCCGTCGATGCCCCTGGCGAGGTTCTGGGCGATCTTGTGGAGCAGGACCCGCTCAGCCTCGCCGTAGAGGGCCGCCACTCTGTCGGCGAGACGGTCGATCTGGCGGGCAGAGACGGGCATCGACTACTGGCCCTGGTCGCTGTCGGTGTCGGCCTGCACCGCGTTCGGGTCCACCTGCGGGTCGGGCAGGGTGATCGTCGGGGCGGTCATCGCGTTCTCTGCCACGATCCGCGCCACCTCCTCGGCCACCTGCGTGTCGTCCCAGTCAGGGTGCACCATCTTGACCAGAGTCTCAATGGAGGCGGCCTGGGCGTTACGCAGCATCTGGGCGGTCTGCCCGACCTCGGCGATCGTCGGGGACACCGACGCCGGGAACGCGATCCGCGGCCGGATCGGGGTGCCCTTGCCGAACACGTGCTTGTCGACCTCGGTGACGGCGTGAAGGAAGTCCTCCAGCGCGGGCGTCCAGTAACGGGTCTTGACCTCGCGGGTGTTCATGGTGCGACGCTCACGGGCGGCAACCTCGGTCGCCGTAACCCCAACGTCGCCCTCCATGCCGAACGTGGCGGGGGAGTAACCGGCATCGGAGTAGATGTTGCGGGCGAGCGTGTCGATGCGGCTGAGCCGGTCGGCGACGGTCAGGGTGGTCGGCGAGGTGGTGATGGCGAGGCCCGGCACGTCGGCCGGAGCCTGCAACCCGACGAACACCTCACGATCGACGTCGAACATCGCGCCTGCGCCGGGACCGTTCGACTCCAGCAGGGCAGAGGCCGCCATGATCCGCGTCTTGTTCAGCCGGTCCTCGCGGCGCAGGTTCGACCATGCCTCGTCGAGCTCGTCCATCAGCGGCTCGATGCCCGCGAAGTCTGACGCGCCGAGGTTGCGGCCGACCGGGTCGTTGCGCCACATCGGGGCCGGGCGCATGTTCGGCACGTAGCAGGCGGTCAGGCGTTCGGTACCGGTCTCGATGCGGGACTCGGCGTTGACCTGGAGGCCGCGCGTCTGGTCGGACTCGTCCAGCGGCACGACAGTGCCCAGCGAGTTCGGGCCGCCCATGAACAACTGGTGCTCGATGTGGCCGGGCCGGTGCGTCTCGAAGTGGCGCCACACGTCGGCACCCTGACGGCGGGCCTCCTGCCAGAAGGTCACCTCGGACAGCCTGCCCCACCGGAACGTCGGCACGGCGCCGTCCGGCTGCACGATGGAGATCAGCGGGTATGCGGCGACGCTGTCGTCCCAGCCGCACCGCAGGTACACCCCGCCGAGCGCCGCACAGAACTCGGCCGCCTCCGGCAGCAGCGACTGCCACCGGTTGCCGTCGAGGATCTCCATCAGCCGCGTGCCGTCCGCCTCGACGGGCTTGCCGGCGGCGTCCTTGCCGATGGTCAGGTCGAGCTGCAACTCCTCACCGAACAGCAGCACCGAAGAGCCCTTGGCGATGTCGCGGGCGATCGGGATGTGCGACTTCGACCGCTGCTGCCCGTTCTGCTGCGGCTGCCCCCAGAACCAGCGGGCCACCCTGCCGACCACGCCGCCGGACAACTGCGACGGGCGGATCACCGCCGAGGTGCCCGAGTACAGGTCGGCGAGCTTGTCCGGGTCGCCTTCGTACCATGCGGCCCACGTCTGGACGGGCTTCAGGAGGTGCGCAAGTTCCTCGGGCGGCCAAGCCGCATTCTCGGTGAGGATCACGCAGCCACCCCCTCTGTGTCGGTGCCTGGTGCCTCGTCGGAGGCGGTGATGATCGGGATGTGCCTGCGCCAAGCGGTGCGGGTGCTGTAGGTGGCGTACCGGAGGGCGTCCACGGCGTGGTCGTTGACCTTGATCGGGGCGTCCTCGCCCTTCTCGGTGGCCTTCGGGTCCCACATGTAGCCGGGGATCTCCTTGATCAGTTCGGTGCAGGAGGCGTGCACCCGGAGCCGGTCTGCGGCCAGCAGCGACGACACGAGCCGGATGCCGGGCAGGACCGCGTTCGAGGCGCTGACCACGTTGGTCAGGCCGTCGTTGAACAGTTGCTGCTTGAACCCTGCCGCGGCCGGGTCGACGTGCACGAACTGGGTGCGCGGCATGC
>CAYZBB010000196.1:0-9609 GCA_964476495.1 uncultured Actinomycetes bacterium
AGCAGGTTCCAGTCGGCGTAGGGCACCAGGACGTACTCGGCCTGACCGCCGACCCAGCCGCCCATGTCCACGTACCCGTAGGCGGAACCGGGCCGGTCCGGGTTGACGTTCAGGCAGATGCCGGTCTTGCCCTCCTTGCAGTTCTTGCAGCGGCCGCAGGCGATGTTGAAGGGGACCGAACAGATGTCGCCGACCTGGATGAACTCGACGCCGGGGCCGGTTTCGATCACCTCGCCGGTGATCTCGTGGCCCAGGACCAGGCCTTCGGGGGCGGTGGTGCGGCCGCGGACCATGTGCTGGTCGGAGCCGCAGATGTTGGTGGTGACGACCTTGAGGATCGCGCCGTGCGGCACCTTCCGGCCGACGTTGGCCGGGTTGACACCGGGTCCGTCCTTGAGCTCGAACGTGGGGTAAGCGATGTCGTGGACGGCGACCTTCATCGGGCCCTGGTAGGTGACTGCGCGATTGCCCGTCATGCGATCGATCTCCTCCTCATTGAGGTGTGATCCGCACCGTGCGGCGCGGGGGCCGACCATGCCGGTGGCCACCCAGGTGCATTCCCGTCGATCGTCGCCGTCAAACGGATGATCGCCGGTGCACGTGCGGGCCGCTAGACATGACCGGGCAAGGTGGGGGAGTGAAGTCGACCATGCGCGCGGTGGTGTACCACGAGGTCGGGGCGCGACCACGGGTGACCGACGTGCCGCGACCGCAGTGCCCGCCGGACGGGGCGATCGTCCGTGTCGAGGCGACCGGCGTGTGCCGGTCCGACTGGCATGCCTGGCGCGGTCACGACCCGGTGCCGTCGCCGCACGTCCCGGGACACGAGTTCGCCGGTGTGGTCGCCGAGATCGGCCCGCTGGTGCGGGCAGCCACGGTCGGAACGAGGGTTACCGCGCCGTTCGTCAACGGATGCGGCGCCTGCCCCTGGTGCGGGGACGGCAACGCCCAGGTGTGCCCCGATCAGACGCAGCCAGGGTTCACCCACCCGGGGTCATTCGCCGAGTACGTGGCTGTCCGGGCCGCTGACTTCAACCTGGTCCCGCTGCCGGAGGACGTCGACGCGGTCACCGCCGCCGCGTTGGGCTGCCGGTTCGCCACCGCGTTCCGCGCGTTGACGGCACACGCGACGGTGTGTGCCGGAACGCAGGTCGCGGTCGTCGGCTGCGGTGGGGTCGGCCTGTCGGCGGTGATGATCGCCGTGGCGCTGGGCGCCCGGGTCACCGCTGTGGATCTGTCGGCCGCGGCCCTCGACCGGGCCAGGGAGCTGGGTGCGTCCGTCACCGTCAGGTCGGCCGACCCGGTCGCCGAGGTGGTCGCCGCGACCGGCGGCGGGGCCGACGTCTGCATCGACGCCCTTGGTTCGGCGGCCACGGCCGCCGCGTCGGTGCGCAGCCTGCGGCGCCGCGGTACCCATGTTCAGGTCGGGCTCATGCTGGGCGCGGCCGCCACCGCACCCCTGCCCTGGGATCGGGTGATTGCCTGGGAGATCAGGGTTGTCGGCTCGCACGGGTTGGCGGCCGCCGGCTATCCCGCCATGCTCGAGATGGTTGCGTCCGGCCGGCTTCGGCCCGCCGAGTTGGTCGGGTCGGTGGTCGATCTCGGCGGCGCGATCGATGCGCTGGTGGCCATGGACGACCCGACGGGTTCGGGACCGGCCGGCGTGGTGATCGCCAGACCCTGATCGGCCCCCTGCCGGCCGAACGGCAGAACACCCGCGCGGAGCACGGTCAGCGGGCCCGAGCGCCGGCCCGCATCCGCCCCACGATCCCCGTGTCGTAGCGCCCGGAGACGAACTCGGCGTTGTCCAGCAGTTCGGCGAAGAACGGCAGGTTGTGCTTCGGCCCGGCCACCACGAACGCTTCGACCGCGGCCCGCGCCCGGTCCAGCGCCTGCTCCCGGGACGCGCCGTGCACGATCAGCTTGGCCATCAGCGAGTCGTAGTGCGGGGTGACGGTGGCGCCGGCGGCGAACCCGGAGTCCACCCGGACACCCTCGCCGGACGGCTCGCGCCACTCCCGCACCGGACCCGGTCCGGGCAGGAACCGCTTCGGATCCTCGGCGTTCACCCGGAACTCGATTGCATGGCCGGTCACCGTGACCGTGTCCGGGTCGAAGGTGACCGGTTCCCCGGCGGCGATCAGCAACTGCTGCTGCACCAGGTCGATGCCGGTCACCGCCTCGGTGATCGGGTGCTCCACCTGCAGTCGGGTATTCATCTCGAGGAAGACGAACTCCTGTGCGGCCTCGTCGACCAGGCACTCGACGGTGCCGGCGCCCACGTAGCCGACCGCCTCGCCGGCCCGCACCGCCGCGGCGAGCATCCGCTGACGGAGCGCGGAACCCTCGGCGGGGGAAGGGGTATCCTCATGGACTTTCTGGTTCCGCCGCTGCACCGAGCAGTAGCGTTCGCCGAGCGCGACCACCCGCCCGTCCGGCAGCCCGAGGATCTGCACCTCGACGTGGCGAGCCACCGGCAGGAACCGTTCGAGCAGCACCGACGGATCACCGAACATCCGCTCGGCGAACGCGCTGATGCGGTCCAGCTGCTCGCCCACCTGGTCCGCGTCGTGCGCCACGCTCATGCCCATCCCGCCGCCACCGGCCGACGCCTTGATCATCACCGGATAGCCGATGGCCTCCGCCGCCGCCAACGCCGCATCCGGTCCGGCCACCGGTGCCCGGGTGCCGGCGGCGACCGGCACACCGGCGTCCTGCATCAGGTTGCGGGCGTTGATCTTGTCACCCATCTTCTCGATGACCTGCGCTGACGGGCCGACCCAGATCAGCCCGGCATCGACCACCGCCCGGGCGAAATCGGCGTTCTCGGAGAGGAATCCGTAGCCGGGATGGATTGCGTCCGCACCGGTGTCCTTCGCCGCCCGGAGGATGGCGTCGATGTTGCGGTAGGACTCGGCGGGCGTGGCACCGCCGAGCAGGACCGCCTCGTCGGCCTCGGTCACGAACGGAAGGTCCGCGTCGACGTCGGAGTGCACCGCGACGGTGCGGATGCCCATCGCCCGCGCGGTGCGGGAGATGCGGCGGGCGATCTCGCCCCGGTTGGCGATCAGGACCGTGTCGAACACAGGTTTCCCCTTCGGGTTTCGAAGATGGCGTTCATCGGGCGGGCACGAAGCGCAAACGCTGGCCGGGACGCAGTTGCGCGGCGCGGTCGATGTCGTCGTCCAGGACGACGGCGACGACGGGATAGCCGCCGGTCAGCGGATGATCGGCCAACAGCAGCACCGGCTGACCGCTGGGTGGCACCTGGATGGCGCCGAGAACCATTCCCTCGCTCGGGATCTCCCCTTCCCGTCGCCGGCGAAGAGCGGGCTGGTGAGGACCGGTGCGGTCGAGTCGGAGGCCGACCCGGTTACTGTGCGGCGACACCTGCCATTCGCCGATGGTCAGCGCTCCCGGCTCGGTGAACCAGTCGTCCCGTGGTCCGAAGATGACCCGCAGCGCGGTGACGGGTTCCCCCAGCGGTGCCGGATCCGGCAGCTGGGATCGGGACGGTACCGGCGCGGCCGCACCGATCGGTAGCTCGGTGCCCATGATCAGCGTCGCCGGACCCAGCCCGGAGAGGGTGTCCGTGCTGGCCGAGCCGAGCATCGGCGGGACCGCGATGCCACCGGCGACGGCCAGGTAGCTGCGCAGCCCGACCTTGGGGCTGCGCAACCGTAGGGTCCGGCCCGCGGCCAGCGGCAGGGCGGCATCGTGATCGACGGGCACGCCGTCGACGTCGGCGGGGGCGGGGGCGCCGGTGACCGCGACGACCAGATCCCGGTCCGCCCGGACGGCCAGCCCGCCGAGCGTGACCTCGATTGCGGTCGCCTCCGGCGGGTTGCCGACCAGCAGGTTCGCCCTGGCATGGGCGGCGCGGTCGGCGGCGCCGGACCGGCCCACCCCATCGGCGGCGTGCCCGCGGCGGCCGGCGTCCTGCAGGAGGGCCAGCGGCCCCGGGCGGAGCACGGTCAGCGTCACGCCGTGCCCCCGTCGGTCGGCACGAACCGCACCCAGCGGCCAGGCCGGATCGATGCGGGAGGGTCCGCCGTTTCCTGCCACAGCCGCATCCGGGTGGTTCCGATGAGTTGCCAGCCGCCGGGGGACTCCCGCGGGTAGACCGCGGAGTACCCGCCCGCCAACGCGACGGATCCTGCCGGCACGCTCGTCCTGGACTGCGCCCGGCGAGGCACCGACAGCCGGGGGTCGCCGCCCACCAGATAGGCGAAGCCCGGGGCGAATCCGACGAACGCGGCCCGCCAGGGCGTTCCGGCGTGCGCGTCGATCACCTTGGCCGGTGACAGCCCGGTGGCGGTGGCGACGTCGGCCAGGTCCGGTCCGTCGTAGGTGACCGGGACGACCAGTTCGTCGTGCGGAATGGTGTCGTCGCCGGCCGGCCCGACCGAGCGGGCCAGGTCCTGCAGCTGACGCCCGAAGGCGGCCAGGTCGGTTCCTTTCGCCACGCGTACCAGCACGGTGGCCGCCGCCGGCACGAGATCCTCGATCTCGGTGAGCCCGGCGAGCCGGATCGTTTCGGATACCGCGACCGTCGTGGCCGTGTCGCCGGTTTCCAGGAGCAGGGCGCGGTCACCGGCCGGCCGCAGGACGGTGGCTGTCATCGCGCGAACGCTCCGATGGACACCCCGGCCCGCTCCAGAGCCGCACGGATCTCCCGGGCCATGCCTACCGCGTCCGCGCTGTCGCCGTGCACGCAGATGCTCTCCGCGCGCACCGTGACCTCACTCCCGTCGACGGCGGTGATCACGCCCTCGGTCACCAGCCGGACCATCCGGGCCGCGACCAGCTCCGGGTCGTGCAGCACGGCGTCGGGTTCCCGCCGGGAGACCAGCGTGCCCTCGGCGGTGTAGGCGCGGTCCGCGAAAGCCTCCCGCACGGTTCGCAGCCCGGCGTCCTCGGCGATCTGCAGGACCGCGGAGCCGGGCAGGCCCAGCAGCGGCAGCGTCGGGTCGACCACCCGGACCGCGTCGACCACGGCGGCCGCCTGATCCCGGTGGTGCACGATCGCGTTGTACAGCGCGCCGTGCGGCTTGACATAACGGACGGTCGTGCCGGAGGCCGCGGCCAGCGCCTGCAGGGCACCGATCTGGTAGATGACGTGGTCGGTGAGTTCGGCCGGGTCGATGTCGATGAACCGCCGGCCGAACCCGGCCAGGTCGGGGTAGCCGACCTGCGCGCCCACGCTGACCCCGTGCCCGGCGGCCCAGGTGCAGGTCCGCCGCAGCGTGCTCGGGTCGCCGGCATGGAACCCGCACGCCACGTTGGCGCTGGAGATCAGCGGCATGAGCGCCTCGTCGTCGCCGAGTGTCCATCGACCGAACGACTCTCCGACGTCGCTGTTGAGGTCGATCGTCCTCATCGCTTCCTCCCTCCGAGTGGCGATCCAGATTCTAGCCAACATGAGGATTGTTGAACAATATGTGCGTGAAGCCTTAGAATCCTGCCGTGGCACGTCGGACAGGTGACGATTCGGTGTCCGCCGCGCTCGCCGCGCTCGGCGATTCCCGAGTCCGCGTGGTCGCCCAGCCGACTGCGGCCCGGGTGGCCGAGGCGCTGCGTGAGCAGATCAGCGACGGCCTTCTCCCGCCGGGGTCGCGGCTGCCGGAGGAAGCGATCGGTGACGCGCTTGGGGTTTCCCGGAACACGGTGCGGGAGGCGTTCATCGAGCTCACCGCGGAGCGCCTGCTGGTCCGGGCGCCCAACCGCGGGGTATTCGTGGCGGTCCTGGACGAGCCACAGATCCGCGATATCTACCGGGCGCGAAGGATTCTCGAGGTCGGCGCAATCCGCAACACGGCACCGGGGAAATCGGCGGCGACGGCGCGCGCCGCGGTGACGGATGGTCGGCAGGCCCGGGACATCGACGACCCGTCCGGAGTGGCGAATGCCAACCAGCACTTCCACCGGGCGATCGTGGCGATGGCCGGCAGCACCCGGCTGGACCGGCTGATGGCGCAGATGCTGGCCGAGATGCGCCTGGTGTTCCACGCCGCGCGGGAAACACCGCGGTTCTACGAGGCTTTCGTCGACGACAACGATCGGCTGTGCACGCTGTTGGAGCAGGGCCGCTCCGCCGAGGCCGGCGACCTCATGAACGCCTACCTCAATAGGTCCCAGGCGGAGGTGCTGCGCACCGCCGGCGGCTGACCTCGGGCAGGCGCAGACACTTTCGACACCCGCGCGAATCGGACTACCATCCGTGGATGGAAGCCGGACAGCCCGACGCCTGCCCCCGGCCCGGATCACGGGTCGTCGCCGCCTGCGACCTGCCCCCCGGAACCCACGGGCATCCCGCCGTGGCCGGCGGCACTACCGGTGAGATCGTGCGTACGCCGGCCTATTTCACGACGTGCTACTCCGTCCGGTTCGACGTGCACGGGACACCGGTCACCCTGCACGGGATCAAGCGACACGAGTTCCGGATGCTCGACGACGCGGGGAACGAGATCGAGCCGGGCTTCCCACCGGCCGACCGCTATCCGCAGCCGGCCCCCGATCTGGCCGAGGTCGGCACCGCCACACCGGGCGAGGACGCGGAATCGGGCTGAGTGGGCAACACTTCTCGGATGAGCACCCCCGAGACGCCGCCCGATTTCGAGCCCTTCCCCGACGACTGGCAGACCGCGCTGTGCATCGCGGCCCATCCCGACGACCTCGAGTACGGCACGGCCGGTGCCGTCGCCGGCTGGACCCGGGCCGGCAAGACCGTGACCTACGCGCTGGTCACCTCTGGTGAGGCGGGCATCGACGGGCTGGATCCGGCCGAGTGCGGTCCGCTGCGCGAGGCCGAGGAACGCGCCGGAGCCGCGGCCGTCGGTGTCGAGTCGGTTGAGTTTCTCGGTCATCCCGACGGGATCGTCGAATACGGCCTGCCGCTGCGCCGGGACATCGCGCGAGTGGTCCGGCGGCACCGGCCGGATCTGGTCGTCGCATCGAACCCGGACGCGCGCCCGGCCTGGGGTGGCATCGACTATGCCGACCATCGCGCGGCCAACCTCGCGGCCGTCGACGGGGTCCGCGACGCCGGGAACCGTTGGGTGTTCCGGGAGTTGCTCGATGAGGGACTGGAACCGTGGAAGGTGAGGTACGTGGCGCTCGGTGCGTCGAGCCGCGCGACGCACGCCGTCGACGTGACCGACACCATCGAGGCAAGCGTCGCCTCCCTCGCCTCGCACCGCCGGTACCTGGAGGGCCTGGGAGACGACGTGGTCGATCCCGACGCCATGCTGCGATCGTTCGCGCAGATGACGGGGCAGCGGTTCGGCGGCCGGCTCGCGGTGGCCTACGAGCTGCTGACCTGACCCACCCCGCGCAACGCGCGCACGGCAAGCTCGACGTCCGCACCGGTGGAGTACAGGTGGAATGCCACGCGCACCCGCCCGGCGCGCACGCCGAACCGCACGCCGGCCCGGTGCAACCGGGCCACCGCGGCATCGTCGGCGGGCACGCTGACGATCGCCGAGTTCGAGGGCGGCTGGTCGGTGGCGGCCAGGAACGCGTTGGCCAGCGCCACGTTGTGCGTGTGGATCGCGTCGATCCCGACGGATGCGATCAGGCGCAGCGCCGGTGCGGTGCCGACCCAGCAGTGCCAGGCGGGGGAGATGTCGAACCGGCGGGCGTCGGCGGCCAGCCGCAGCGGCAGCCCGTAGTACGACTCGTGCACCTCCTGGCCGGCGAACCAGTTGGCCGCCAACGGCTTCAGGACGATGTCGGGATGAAGGTCGGCGAGCCGGGGGTGGTGCACCAGGAAGGCGGTGCCACGCGGGCTGCACAGCCACTTGTAGGCGGTGCACACCAACAGGTCGACATCGGCGGCATCGACCGGCAACCACCCGGTGGCCTGCGTCGAGTCCAGCACGGCCAGCGCCCCGGCCGCGCGGGCGGCCCGTCCGATCGCGGCGGAGTCCGCGACCTGCCCGGTCGCCGACTGCACCGCGGACCATGCCACCACGTCGACGTCCGGCGTGATCGCATCCACGAACCGGTCGACCGGCACGGTCCGCACGGTGATGCCCCGGTCGGCGTGGATCGCCCACGGAAACACGTTCGAGGTGAACTCGACATCCGGCACCAGCACAACGCTGCCGTCCGGGATCGCGGCGGCGGCCGGGGCGAGCAGTTGCGAGACGGAGGCACCGGTGGCCACGGTCGACGCGTCCACCGCGAGCAGATCGGCGAACAACCGACGCGACTCGTCGACGGTCGACGCCCATCCCTCCCAGCTGGTCCGCCCGGTCCGCCAGTCGTCCAGCGCCCGCTGCATCGCCTCCCAGGCCGGCCGGGGCGGCAGCCCGAACGAGGACGTGTTCAGGTAGCCCGGCTCGGCGTCCCAGAGCTGCGAGGCGCGGGCGATCGGCAGGTCGGTGTCCGGCAGGGTCGTGGGCACGTCCGGCGGCGTCATGGGCACAGGGTACGAACCGCCCGCGGTCCACCCGGCCCGGTCCGGCCACCCCGCCTGGTCGGATCGGCGCCCACCGGTGCCGGCTCGGGAACGCGTGCCAGGTCGTCCGCGAGACGGCGCGGGATTCTCGCGAGGGCCCGCGGGTGCCTCGACTCCGCATCACGAGGGTGGACTCTGCGACCCGAGGGCGCACATTGCGCGCCGTATCCGTGAAACGAGGTGCGCTCGTCCGGTGCGCAGTGCGCCCGAATCACGCGAAGTGCGAACTACTGATCCCGGCCGTCGACGCGGCTGCCGCCGCCGGAGCGGTGCGGCTGGTGTACGTGCTCGGCGATCGGTTCACCGGCTACAGCGTGGGTGCCGGCGTCGAGGACACGCGGCTCGGCCCGGCTCACCTGCACGCGTGGAAGCGGGCGGCGATCGTCACCGACCACCACGCCCTCGCCGACCTCATCAAGGCGTTCGCCTGGATGGTTCCGGGCGAGCCGAGGGTGTTCCCACTCGCCGAGCAGGATTCGGCGGTGGACTGGGTGGCAGCGGGCTGACTCAGTCGCCGTCGCCAGGGATGGCCGGGCCCAGCAGGTCGTCGGCGTCCACGATCCGGTAGGCGTACCCCTGCTCGGCCAGGAAGCGCTGCCGGTGCGCGGCGTAGTCGGTGTCCAGCGTGTCCCGCGACACGATCGAGTAGAAATGCGCCTGCCGCCCGTCGCTCTTGGGCCGCAACAGCCGGCCCAACCGCTGCGCCTCCTCCTGCCGGGAGCCGAACGTGCCGGACACCTGGATCGCCACCGTCGCGTCCGGCAGGTCGATGGAGAAGTTCGCGACCTTCGACACGACGAGGGTTTTCAGCTCGCCGGCGCGGAACGCGTCGAACAGCCGCTCCCGCTCGGCAGTGCGGGTGGAGCCCTGGATGATCGGCGCCTGCAGCTCCTCGCCGAGTTCCTCGAGCTGGTCGAGATAGGCGCCGATGACCAGCGTCGGCTCCCCCGGGTGCCGGTCCAGCACCGTCCGCACCACCGGCATCTTCGTGCGGGCGGTGGAGGCGATCTTGTACCGCTCCTCGGGTTCGGCGGTGGCATAGGTCAGTCGCTCGTGGTCGGTGAGCGTCACGCGCACCTCGATGCACTCGGCGGGCGCGATCCAGCCCTGCGACTCGATGTCCTTCCACGGCGCGTCGTACCGCTTGG
>CAYZBB010000197.1:0-9535 GCA_964476495.1 uncultured Actinomycetes bacterium
GCCGGACGTAGCCCCAGGTGTCCGGCATGCCGATCGAACTCAGGGTAGGGTCGGGGTTGCCTTTTTCGTCCTTCTCCGGGTCCGGCTCGCACAGGTAGTTCTTCCACACCTGTTCCCATTGATCGTAGAAGTTGGACTCAAGCCAATCCTGGCTGGCACGCTTCTGGTCAATGATCTCTGAGCGGATGGAGGCTTCGGTCATGTCGCCCCGTTAGCTGATCGTCCAGGCGCCGAGTGCGCCAGCGATGTACCAGCCGGTTCCGTCCGACCACACCACGCAGCCGGCGTATTCGGTGTCGACTGCGTTGGTCGCGGTGACGCCCTGGGTGGCGCCGGACCCGCCGTGGATCTTCGTCGCGGCGGCGTGCGTGTTAATCACGATGTCCTTGTCCACCACGGCCTTCTGGAACCGGAAGTGCATCCCGGCTTTGGGCGTCGGCAGCGTGAACGTCAAGTCGGCGGCCGAGCCGCGATTGGTGAACACCTTGCCGGTGTCCTCGGCCTTGATGGTGTAACTGGCGGTCTTGGCTTCAACGATTCCGATGCAGCCGTTGTCGGCGCGGAAAATGCCGTCGCCGCAGTCCATTGTGGGTACTGAACGCATAAAATCTCCTTGGAGTGTTGTTACGATGCGAGCGACGGAATCCAACGGATTTCGCCCGTTGCCAGGTAGCGGAAGTTGTCGACGAGATGGCGTCTCGCCTCAACCGCCTGTTGTTTCAATTCGCGCTCCGGCTGGAATCGCGATTGCTTCGGGTAGCGGAGTTTGCGGAGCTCCAGGATGGTCTCCGGGCAGTCCGATGAGATGTGAACCTTGGGCCACTGCCCGTGGACGTCGTGCTTCCGCGGCTTCAGCAGGTCGCGGATGGCGTCCTCGCCGGCCTCGTGCGATTTGCGCGGGTCGACGCACTGAACGCCGTAGCGGTCGTAGCGCCGCGCGTAGGTCTCCAACTGCTCGCCTTCGCCGGAGGCCCGGAACGCCTTGCCCGCCTGATCCATGAAGCGGTACACGATGTTCTCGCCGGGCTTGTTGGCTACGCGGCCGTCTTCCAGCCGGTCCCCCGCTTTCGAGCGGCGGTAGATGGCGTATTCGTCGTCCTTCTGCTCGTTGTGGTATTCGAGCCAGTTGCCCTCGATCAGGGCGATGAGGCCGCAATACTCCTTGATCGTGTAGGAGTTCTCCAGATCGGTGTCCTTCAACTGCTGCGCCCTGCCGTAGACCACCGAAGGCCAGAACTCGCGGTACACGTACCAATCGGACCAAATATCAATCCCGACCCAGAGCATCGCGTGCGGCGTGCGCGGGTGCGGGTCGATCGACATATACCGGGTCATCTTCGACGGGATCGCCGAAGGAGCGATGACGTGGATCGACTCGTCGAACTCGGGGTAGACCAAGGCGCCGTCCTTGGCCTCGTAGTCAATGTCGACCTCCTGCTTGAAGATCGACTCGGAGGTGAATTTCGCTCGCTCCCGGCGGCGCCATTCCTCGGAGCGCTTGTCCGGATCCGCCGTGTGGTGGACCCGCAGGACCGCTTTCCCGTCAGCCGTCCGCCGGAGCGATAGGCCTGGAAGCGGCCCGGTTCCGGAGTTTACCGGGCGAACTCGTTCCACCATTTCAGGAACTTGTCCGCAACCTCGCCTTCAAACTCATCGGGGATGCCGTCCCCGAAGTTGACGTTGACGGCGTGATACTGCGGGTTCTCGATCACCTCGACGATGGCGGACCCGGCGATGGTCACGCGCCGGCCATTCTCGTCGGTGTAGCGGAAAAAAGCCGACACGGGCGGGGCCTCGGCGGCGGGCGCTTTTTTCTCGGCAGCCATTTTGTTCTCCTCAAGCCGCTTTCGTCGGCAGTTTGTAGGGCCAGGGCACCGGTTTGGCGGCATCGCTGACCTCTTGGAACCAGCCAGGCGCGGCGCTGGATATGCAGAACACCTTCACCGGGCTCGCGCCCATCGCCACGTTGTAGGACGTCTCGCCCTGCTCGATGTGGGCGGCCTCGTCCAGCACCACGATGGTTGGGTGCTCGGATCGAATCTTGTCCGGATCGCCGGGAATCGCCTTGAACTTCGTTCCGTTGGCCAGCTTCAGTTCGTCCTGCGCGAACTTGTCGAGCGGCTTCTCGAGCGGCCAGCGCTTCTTCAGCCAGGCCGGCGACTGCTCCCACAGCGTCTTGACGTAGCCAATGTCGTGGATGGCGCGGTCCAAGTCCTGCGACTGGAACACGCAGCAGGTGGCCGGCATGGTGAAGCCCCAGTGAGCGCAGAAGGCGCTGACCACCCAGGACAGCATCATGGTGCGGCTTTTCTCCACGAAGAGAATCGGCTCGGCCTTAAAGGCCTCAATCACCCATCGCAGGTACTCGCGGTCCGGGAACGGCTTATAGGGGTTCGCTTCCTCCCCCAGTTGTTGCACCGCTTCCTGGAACGAGCAGTGATGCTCGTTTGCGTACCGGACTGCGTTTTTGACCGCCTGCTCGTCCTTTGTTTTTGTGAGGCTTGTCAGCCAGTAGTAGGGGTCCTGATGGACCCTTCGGTACTGCAGTTCTTCCTTCAGCAGGTTTGCTTCCCGCTCCAACTGCGCCGCCGACCGGCTCCGCGGTGGTGTCAATAACGTCGCCGGCAACTCCAGCCTCCTTCATGATCTGCAACAGCCTCAACCGCAGGTCGTCGTCGGCCACTCGCGCCAGGTCCTCGCCGATGTCGTGCTCGACGTTGATCTGCTGCGGTGCGGCGGCGCCGAACACCTGAACGGCTGTGCGCACCGCGAAGTTCTGCGCGGCGTTGTCGGTCTCCTCCCACTCGTCGACCAACTCGCCCTTGTAGTATTCGCGGCGGGTTTTCTTGGCGTCGAGCATGCGGTTCAGGACGTTGAACGTCTTCACCAGCGTCAGCCCGGCGGCGTGGGCGATGCGTTGCGCCTCGGTCGTCCGGTGCCGGTGGGAGTACATCTGGAGAGCGTGCAGTTCGCTCGCCACCACCTTTTTGATCGCCTTGGGCGGGAACCCAAACTGCTCGGATTTCTCCGCTACCCACTGCTCGTACTCCCCGCCCGGGCTCGGCCGCTCCTCGGTGTAGAGTTTCCAGATGTCTCGCGCGGTAAGCGGATTGACGAGCGCCGTGCTCACTCAGAAATGCCCAGATTGTCCTCCGCCGTATCCCGGCGGGCCATCGACTCACCCTGTTCGCCGTCCTCGGGCGAAGTCCACGAGTCGCACACCTTCATGTCGCTGGTCGGCACGCTGTAGCGGAAACAGCGGCCCCCCATCTCCGAGGAGCTGTAGTCGCGGCAGGAGCCGCAGGAGTCTTCACCCTCCTGAGCGTCTCGGAAGTTCGGGGGGCCGGTTTTTGCATCCGCCATCTGCTCCTCGCGCAGCATGCGTTGAGCACGCGGATGCTCGTTTCCCATGACGTAGCCGGTCTTGCCAGCCAACTCGTTGACGGTCATCATTTTGCGCATAAAACGTGATTCTCCGCTTTAACTTCGGCCAGCTTTTGTTCAAACAGATTCGCCCCCGGACCGCACATGGAGCCCTCGGCGCGGGCCTCGTGGCAGAGCAGCATGCCCTCGACGCCGTTGACCGGTTCGGCCACGACGCAGGCGGCGCAGTGCGCCAGCGCCCCGCACTTCGGGAACGTCTGGGACTTCCGGATGTGGGCGCAGTCGCGGCAAAGGGTCACGCTGCAACCTCCCGGTTGCGCTTCTGGGACGGTCCGAGCGCTTTGTGCTGGATCAACTTCACCATGACCACGTGGCCGTCGCGGACGACCTCGACGCTCTCCTTGAACGTCGTTTTGCGGCATGAACACATGCGATGCAGGGTTTCCAGCGGCAGCCGCATCTCGCACGCGATCGCCTCCAGACCGCCGGCCAAGCCGTACCATTCCTCCAGCGCGACCGCATACTGCTGGTCGTCGACCACCCGCCGCAGGTATTTGACCGATCCGCCGCGGGAAACGCCCTCGACCAGCCTGGCCGAGATCAATTCCAGCAGGTGGTCGCGCGTAATGACGCCGCGCGGCTCGCCTTTGAGGCTCCGCACGCTGAACTCCTGCTGATCTGAGGGCAGACGGTCCAATAGCTGACCTGCGGGTACTTGCAAGCCTGTTCTCCTGGGTTGTTTGAGGGTTGTTTGTGCGCGGGTTCGCACGCGAAGGGATGCGCCGGATGCCCCGGCGATTGGCGGTTCCACCGAACTACCGCTGGTGGCTCCGTTCAATCAAACACTACAACGGGTTGCGGGTACAGGTCAACAAAAAACACGAAACCATGATTTTGTTCTTGACAGGAAGCCAGGAAACCATGAAAACTGTAGGTGCCTTTCCGGCACTGAGTTCGGGGCGGCGGAAGCTCCCAGCGGAAACCGCCCCATGCCCTGCCGATTGGCGGGCCTCAGTATGGAAACCACACCTCAGAACACGGATCAGCGGGAAAATCCAGCAATTCCATCACCGCCGGCCCTCTGCGCCGTGCTCTCCTGCCGCGATCCACGCTCCGGCGATGCGCAGTGCCCCATGTACTGCGCCGCCCACCTGCGCGAGTGGCGCGAGGCCGGCACCCGCGGGCTGCTGACGGTGCTGCATAGCGATCTGGATGTGGAGGTGGGGGGATGAAGGCGATTCGCGGCGGCACGCGCGGCATCACGTACCTGAAGTTCTCCCCATTCGCCGTTTCCATCAATGAGGGCGGCCGGTTCGCCTGCTTCCACCTCTCTGCACCCAGATTCGTTTGCTCGCACTGGTATCTCTACGTCTGGATACAACTGTTCGGGTATGAATTTCGCTGGCACAACGGCAACAGGAGCTTCGTTGAAGTAGGGCTGAGGAGGGTTTCGTGAGGCCCCACCGCAACCCCCAGGAAGACGAGCGCCTCGGGCTGTCGCGCCCTACTTTACCCAAGGAAAACGTCCTCAACCCCAGCGTGGTGGGGCGATGAGCAAAAAGCTAAGCAAATTCAACCGCACCGCCGAACACATCGCCCAACTGCGCTCCGACTATGAGAACGCCCCCAATTTGACCATTGAAGAGTGGCGCAAAGCCCACCCGGCGCCACGCAAGCGCCGCAAACTGGACACGTTCAACCCGAACATCCCAGCCGGGAACCAAATGGGACCGCGCAGATGGCGGCGCGGCGGAACTCCGTGAAACCGCCCGATCCGCCGGCCGAATCCTCCTCCTTCCGCTTCGCGCGAATCCCACTCGAAATCCTCTCCAACCAGCACCTCACAAGTGCCGACATCCGCGTATTCGGTATCATCGCCGCCACCGCCCGCCAAACCAACATCGCCGCCATCGGTCAACGCCTCCTCTCCCAACTCTCCACCCTCGACCGCAGAACCGTCCGCCGCTCCCTCGATAATCTGGCCCGCCAAGGCTATATCAGCAAGTCGATTTTCAAACTCGGAGGCCGCAACGTCTACCAGCTCAACCACCCCCTCTTCAAAACAGAAGTGGGTACATTTTTGCGCCCACTAGTGGGTACATCTACGCGCCCACGTATAGAAATAGAGAAGGGCAATGAGGAAAAGCTGCTCTCCTTCCCGCGCTCCGCGCGACAGGCCAAGTAGCGATCCACACCACCCCATTCCATCGCGTACCACAACAGATCGGAGCACCACCATGAACCACCACCTCTTCCTCTCCCTCAAATCTACCCTAAACCGCCTCCTCGCCTGGCTCTGCAGCGTACCCACCGAACAGCGGTAGCCCACTTCCTGCAAATAACCACCCCTCCTCACCCAGTTCTTTGCAGGAACCCAATTCCGATGTACACTGTCAACGAAGGGGCGCCGGGTCCACCCGTGAAGCGCAACCTGCAGTAGCGCGGCGCATCGAACGCCAGCCCCTTCACCAACTTCCCACCCAACTTTTTCCCAATTTCTACAGAATTTCGGAATACGCAGTCCGATAGGGCTCGAAACGGAGTTTTTTTGATGAGCGTGGCCAAAGAGAGGGGTCCCTATGGTTTCACCCACCCCCTCCCCACCGGCGGCGTGGCCGCGCAGCCACACAAGGAGCCGCGGGGGGCCGGCGAGAGGAGCCGCAGGGCTGGCGCGAGGGCGTCCGATAATGCCAGTTATCGGTCGCAGGTCGCTGGAAGGGAGGGCTGGCGCCAGGTGAGGTGGTGGAGGAGAGGTTGCGGATGTGGCTTGTTTGCAACAAGTTGTGGCTGGCTGACCACTGATTCAGTGTCCCTGTTATACTAAGCGGCGTTTCCATTAACCCCGGCTATAGATGTTGAGCCGCGGTACTTGTTCTTGCCGGTCTTGAGGAAGGGGGCGAGAGGGTAGCGCGTGTAACCCAAGCCTGTGATGGGGGTTACGCCGAGCGCCTTGGCTTGGCGCAGGACGGTGCGGGGGTGCACCGACAGGATTGTGGCGAGATCGCGGGCTGAGACGAGGGTGGGGATGGCTTCGCGGCCAAGGATGAGAGCTTCGGCGGCGGCGGTGCGGTTGCCACCGTGGAAGAGGTTGGCCAGGTCGGTGAGGGCGGAGTCGGCTTCAGGGGAGAGGCGGAAGGTGCATTGCCGGGAGCGGGCGCTACCTTTGGGGCGGCCTGCCACGGCGAACCTCGCGTGCGGCGACAGCTTTCTTAGCGCGGTCGCGGCGTTGTTCTGGCGTGAGAGAAGCGGCGGAGCGCTTCCCGCCGGCGCGCCCGACAGCGGCGCGGATGCGGGAGATCTCCTCTTTTCTCGTCACAAGTCGATTGTACTCTGTCCTTTCCATCTAAGCTAGTGGAGAAAAATGGGGGGGTGTCCGATAATTCCTGTTGACAATAGTTTTGCTTAGATGTAGTGTGTAGGTATGGAAGGACATATCAAAGATAACGAGCGGTACGATTTTCTTGCCGGGCTGGTGAGCACGGCGATTGCGGCGGCGCTGATGATTTGGGCGCTGCTTGGGTAGCTCAGGAAAGGAGAGGACGATGACCTACAACGATTTGATGGCCGCGGCGAAGCTGGTAACAGCGGCGCGGGCGGTGGTGAACCGGGAGGACGGCATGACGATTAGCCCGGCGTGGAGGATGTTGGGGCATGTTGAGGAGCACCTACTGAAACAGGCGGATGCGGTGATGCGCCACGGCGAGATTGATGAGGCGGACAGGACGCCTTCCTGGAATGAGTCGGCCTGCATGGGGAGTATGGACTGAGCATTCCCACGGTCCTCTGCCGAGGGCCGGAATGAGCGGTCAGTCGGGGCGAATGTTCGAGCACTCGCCCCTGAACACAACCAAGCGTAAAGGAGAGATTGGTCATGTCTGAGAGCAAGTATATCGTCGATGGCTGCAAAGTCACAATGGATGGTGAACTGGTCGCAACGTTCACCCATGAATACCATGCGCGTGATTTTGCCGCCGTGCAAAACCGCGACGTTGACACGATCCGGGAACTGGGCAGCAACTTCCTCCGCCGTGCGTACCAGAATGACGTTGACGATTTGGCCGCATCCATCAAGGCTGAACTTGACGAGCGCATCGCCGACGGCGAAGAGGGGGAGACTTTGCGCGAGTGGCTGATTGAGCACATCGACGAAACCATCGACGGGTGCGCCCGCGTGATCTACACCGGGGAGGCGCAAGAGGCCCTTTTGTTTTCGTCGAATGACGGCGCCTACGCTGACGAGTTCGGCCCGGAGGGAATGGTTGAGGATGGCTGCATCATGTGGTCGCGCCTCGCCTATTCCGCTGTTCGCGCTGATGTGCTGGAAGAGTTGGAGCGGTTGGATGTGGATGTGAACAATCCCGGCGCGAAGTGCGACGGGTGCGGCGAAGATGAGCCGTCGAATTACGACGCCGAGTCCCGCGTGTGGCGGTGTGACGAGTGCGATGAAAAGCATAAGGTGGTGCGCTCGTGACCGCCCGCGTGAACACCTACCGCGCCCGGATCTTCGTAAACTTCGCTGATCCGTCGATGCCCGCGCCGGAGCCGATCACTGGGCGGCGCGAGTATGACAAGCCGTACATGAACACGAACTACGGCCCGCGTAAATTCGGTTGGTCTCTATTCATCGACGTGTGCGAGCGGCTTACCCGCGACGGCGTTGACTTCGCCGTGACGCTCGATCCGGCGTTGGGCGAGATCAGGATTGTGGGGACATGGACTAAGGCCCGGAAGTCTCCCAAGCCGCGCCACTGCGTTGCCATGCCGAAACCGCCGTCTGACTATGCGTTTCGGGCGAAGATCGCCGCCCGCTTGCTGGAGTTGGCGGACACGCCGGAGCCCACCGTGCGGGAGAAGATCAAGGGTTCCGATGCTGATGTTCGCCGCGTTGCGGATGAAATGTACTACCGGACGCTCTACGCAGCCGACGGTGACGCCGCCGAATACCGCGAGTTGCTGACCGCTGAGCTTGAGCACTGGCGCGAGATGGAGCTTGCGGCTGAGACGCGCTACACCTATCGGCCCGGACTGACCGAGGAGCGCTTTGCTGAGGATGAGGAGGTTTGTCATGCCGCGTAAAGATATCTGCGAGCGTTGCACGATGAAAGCGACTATCGCGGTTAAGCGACACTTCCCGCTGACACACGTTCCGGTGTTCGGCCACTCGGAGCTGCTTTGTCAGGATTGCGCCCGCGCCGCGCTGACCGACTCGTACCTGAAAGAATACTGGGTGGGTGGGCGCGACTTTACGGAAGCGTGTGCGATGGCGCAAGCGTCCGCTACTGAAACCATGGAAGCCCTGGAGGCCCGCCATGCCGAGTAAGGTCATCACCCGCGAGATCGCCCGCGCCGCTGGTTGGGATGCCGGGAATCGGTCCATGAAAGCCGCTGGGCGCAAGGCGTGGAATGCCGCCGACTATGCCGCCGCTGTTGCTGAGTGTGATCGGCTTTGGCCTGGGTTCGGTGAAGAGGGGCCGGAGGGATCTGTCCCGCTGACGGAGGAGGAGGTTGAGTATGTCGCCTAAAACCTACTTCGCTCTCCCGTTCCCGCGCCAGCACAACACGGCGCTGAACCGCTTGGAGAAGATGCGCAGCGAGGCCCGCGAATTGCGCGAGATCGCCCAGCGCGGGGGCTGCCGCCGGATTCTGCGCACGGCGGTGAAGCTGGAACGCGAGGCTATGGCGATTGAGTTGTGCCTGCTCAAGCGCGGGGAGGTCTACCATGTTTGAGTTGACGCTGCCGGATGCCTTTGTCCTCGGCTTCGCTGCTGGAGCCGCACTCATGGTGCTGATATACGGCCTGTACCGTTGCACGGTTGGGCAAATAGAAAGGGGATGGTGATGCTGAATTGCTCATGCAATCCGTACGCATGGAATCCGGCGCTGGGCCGCGCCATGTGCCCGATTCACGGTGGAGCGGCTCGCGACGATACGAAGCCCGCTGAGTGCGCGACGTGCGAGGAGATCAAGCGCACCGGCGAAGGACCTTCGCACAACGGCTCACCCAATTGCGAGTCCGGGTCGATTGCGTCGGGCGGGACGGTGGCGCACTGCGCCTGTGATGTTTGCTTCTAGTCCAGCCTTGCGCTCCGTCGCAGCGGGGCGCGGGGCCGGGATTGGCCGAAAGGAACGCAATGAAATACTACACCATGCG
>CAYZBB010000198.1:0-9320 GCA_964476495.1 uncultured Actinomycetes bacterium
CGTCGAGTCCCTCGGCGGCATGTGCCCCACCCAAGCCGAGGGCCGCTACACCGACGGCTTCCGCCTGATCAGCGGCGCTGAGGTCGCCAGTGGCATGGGCCTGCCCGAGTCGATCGCTCGGCCAACGATTGTCGAGCCCATCCCCGACCTTGCGGACTGGCCCATCACCCGTGCCCAGTGGGACGCGCTGCTCCGCTACTACTCCCCGCCCTGCGTCAACCAGAGCCTGGCCGGACGGAGACGGCCATGATGGCGCCACGCACCCGGACCGCCGAGCACCGCCCGGCGCAACGCAAGCGCCGCTACCGCCACGACGAGTACACCGCGGTCGATCTGTTCTCCGGGTTCGGCGGCCTCACCCTCGGCATCGTCCTGGCCGGGTTCACCGCGATCACCGCCGCGAACCACAACTCCTACAAGGTCGAGGTCCACGAGGCGAACCACCCCGAGGTCGAGCACTGGATCGCCGACCTCGCCAACCCCGAATCGTCCGACTACCACTCCGCTGCCGACCTACCTGCCGCGGACCTGATCGTCGCCGGCGTGACGTGCACGAACCACTCGATCGCGAACACGCAGCGCGCCTACCTTGAGGGGCTGTCGCTGTTCGATCTGGACGATCCGGAGTGGGAGGACGCCGCGACCCGCTCCGAACGCGACCGGGCCACCGCCACCTGCGTCCTGCAATACGCCGGGAAGCACCACCCGCGGCTGATCCTCATCGAGTGCACCACCGAACTCCAGTCGTGGGGCTACGCCGTGCCGGGGAAGCGGAAGGTCGGCGACGGAACCACCTTCAAGTGGTGGCTGGCCGAGTTCGGCAAGCTCGGCTACCGCCACAAGATCATGTACCTCAACTCGATGTTCTTCGGTGTCCCGCAGTCGCGGGACAGGCTGTACATCGCGTTCTGGGACCGATCGGTGCCGGCGCCCGATTTGGAGCATCGCCCGATCGCCTACTGCCACGGCTGCGACACCGACGTGGAAGCGGTGTGGCGGTGGAAGACCGGCATCCCACCCACCGGGCAGGTGCGGTTCGGCGTGCAGTACGTCTACCGCTGCCCGTCGTGCCACCGGGTCGTCACCCCACGATTCACCCCGTCGCTGGCGGCGCTCGACCTGACCGACCTCGGCACCCGCATCGGCGACCGCAAACGCCCGATGGCCCCCGCGACCCGAGCCCGGGCCGAACGCTGCATGCAGCGGTTCGGCGACTTCCCCGCCGTCCTCATGCCCGCGAAGGCGGCGCACGGCACCGAGAAGCGCCTCGGGCAGCCGCTCGCCACCCAAACCTCGCAGCAGGAGACCGGGCTACTGCACACCGGGATGGTGATCCCGGCCCACCGCCACAACGGCGACGGCAAAGGGCTCCACCAGCCCATGGACACGGTCACCTCCACGCACGAGAAGGCGCTGCTGACCACCGGCGCGATCATGCAGACCGCGAACGGCTACGAGCACCCGGGCTCGTCATGCCGCACCCGTGACCTCACCGGCCCGCTGTGGACGCAGATGGCGTCGAACTCGGTCGGCCTTCTCCAGCCCGGCGTCGCCCTGGCGATCGACAACTACCAGGGCGCACCCCGCTCCGCCGGCGAGGCGCTGCCCACCCAAGGCGGCTCCGAAACCCTCGGGCTGCTCTCCGCCCGCGTGATGCCGAACCGCACCCACGCCACCAGCCGCGGCATGGATGAGCCCATGGAAACCCTCGTCGGCGGGGCCGGGTCCGGCGGGCTCGGTGTCCTGTCGTCCGGCGTGGTTCCGTTCCGCCGCAACTCCGCCGCCGCCATGGCCAGTGAACCGATGCCCACACAGACCGCCAACAACGTGCCCGGGCTGCTCACCGCGGCCGGGCTCATCCAGCAGAATGAGGGCGTCGACCGGCGCGTCTTCGGTCTCGACAACCCTCTGCGGACCGTTGTCGGGAACGGCAACCACCACGGCTTGGTCTTCTCCGGCTGGTACAAGTCGAACGGCTCCACCGGCAACGAGACCGCACCCCATCCGGTGCTGGACCCGCTGAACACGATCACCGCGCACGACACCACCACCCTGCTGAACGCCGAATGGCGCGCCGCGCTGGCCGAGCTCACCCTGGAGGACTGCTACTTCCGCATGCTGCGGGAGCACGAGGTTGGCCGCGGCTGCGGCTTCGACCCCGACTTCGGCGAGCACCGCGGGACGTTCAAGGTGTGGGGATCGGCCCGCGACCAGGTGGACGGCTACGGCAACGCCGTCAGCCCGGCGGTCGGGCTCTGGATCGGGCTACGGCTACGCGCCGCACTCCACGGCATGCAGGAGGCCGCATGACCATCACGACCGTGATCCGCCAGCGTGCCACCGGCCGCTGGTCGATCTGCTGCACCGTCCCCGGCTGCGACCACTACGTCTACGGCATCACCACCGAGCCCGAGGCCCGACGCATGGCCAGCCACCACGACGCCCAGCACCGAAGGAACCAGCGATGAGGATCCGGATCGCCCGCAAGCAGAGGAGCCACCGATGACCACTATCCGATTCACCGCCGTGAGGCGGACTGCTTCCCGCTCAGGCATCTGCCCGATATGCGGCGAGCGTGGGACGCGCAGGACGACCTTCGAGCACACCATCAACCCCTGGAACACCAACCCGGACGGCAGCGTGAAAACCCGCCATCAGGTGCATGTTGATGTCGACACCCTCGCCAAGGCGTGGTCGGCGGAGCCCTTCGTCCACGCCCGCTGTCAGCGTCCGGAGGCCGGAAGATGAGGCCCACTTGGTGCTGTGGTAGGTGCCCGGAGACCACCTCGGGCGGTGTCGATTGCACATGCGCCGAGAATCCGCGCTGCAAAGGCCCGCTGTGCGCGTGCGGGCATTCCGCGCTTGATCACCACGGCGTCGACGGTCGGGTGCGCCGTGATGCCGGATGCCTCGGTGACGAGTCGCGCGAGGGCTGGTGTCGATGCCCACAGACGGCCACCTCAGTGGCCATCGCTGCCCATGAGGCTGAGGTGGTCGGCCGAATCCTCGACCGCATCGACGCGCTGCACGCAGGCATCGACGCGCTGAACGTCCAGGTCCGACCCCACGGCCGCGTCGTCCAGGTCTGCGTGGCGTGCGGCACCGACAACGGCAACTGGCAGCCCCACCCCTGTCCCACCCGCCGACTCACGGCCGAAATCCGAGGAGAACTGAGCCATGGCTGAGATCACGATCGAGTACGCCGCGGATATGTCCGAGTTCTGGCGACTCATCACAGCAGAGGGCCGGGACGCCGACCACCGCATCCACGGCACATGGTGGGTGTCCGCCGATCACGTGAAACCCGTCGACGTGACCATCTGGGACACCCGCGGCCAGTACGGACGCATGCTCTCCATCGACTCCCTGACCGCGTTCCGGGAGGACGGCGAGATCAGAATTCCCAAGCACATGATCCGCTCCAACGTCTTGGCCGAGTGCGAGGACGCATGGGAACTACTCCTCGCGGTCATCACGGCTGCCGCTGACGCCACATGGAAACCACTCGAGGGAGACTCCGATGTCCAGTGAGATCACAACCGCCGCCTCGAAGTTCTGGCGGCGCGTCGAGAAGACCCCAGGCTGCTGGCTATGGCGCGGGTCGGTCGGTCACTGGGGTTACGGACAGTGGCAGCCGTCTCGCGGGAAGAACCTCCGGGCACATCGGGTCGCGTGGGAACACCCGCATCGACGAGAAGGGCAAGCGGGTGTGTCGCACATGCGACCGCGCTAAGTGGGGGCGGTCCAACGCCCGACGTAAGGCCGAACGACACGCAAGGAGGAGCGCAGCATGACCACCATCTCGACAGCCGCCGAACTCGAAGCGCTGCCCGTGGGGAGCGTCTGGACCGACGCCTGCGACAACATCGGCTTCCGCCAGGAGCCCGGCTACCTCGTCCCGACCGGCACGTGGCTGGACTCCCTCGACAAGCGCAGCCCGACCAAATGGCAGACGGCATCTGAGGTCATCGCGGAGACGGAGCGGTACGGCGCTCTGCCGCTGACCGTCCTCTACCGTCCAGACCGCCCCGTGCAGCCGACCGTGCAACCCACCGTCGAGGCGGTGGCGCGGGCACTGTTCCTCCAGCGGTACCCCGGATCGGGCGGATGGGATGGGCCGGGCTGGGAGAAGCGACGCGGGCCGTGGCTGAAGGCCGCCGAAGCAGTCCTCGCTCTGATCGGCGGACGCACCGAGCAAGAGGTGATCGACTCCTTCCTGACCCGCCTCGGGGAGGCCGTCGCCCAGTTCAGCGGCGACCAGCGGCTCACCGCCCTCGCTGCCGCGATTCGGGCGGGTGAGCAGTGATGGCACTCCATGGCGAGATCAAGGTCAATGGCGAGACGGTCGGTCGCTGGTCAGCCCAGCGCGTCCTCACTCGCGAATCCGGCTACCACACCTACCGCTGGGAGGCCTACGACTCGACAGGCCGACATGTGACCGGAGACCTCATTCACGACTACAGCGCCGGGGCTATGACGCTCGCCGCCCATGTTCTCAAGGACGCTGTTGCCGCACTCTCCCGCGGCGGCAAGGGACACCCCAGGAGGAGACCGTGACCGCCGCCCACATCTGCGCCCGCCACCAGCCCGGCCGCACCTGCTATTCCCGCTGCGGCTGCCGCTGCGACGACTGCCGCGCCGGGAATGCCCGCGACCGTCAGCTGCGGAAGATGGGCAGGCTCACCTACGCCGACCCGACCGGCACCAGGCGCAGACTGCAGGCCCTCGGCGCTCTCGGCTGGTCCAAGGCTGCGATCGCCGCCGCCACCGGAGTCCACGAGCGACAGATCGCGCAGCTGCGCAGCTGGGATCGGCCGATCTGGCGCAGCACCGCCGAGCGCGTCCGTCGCGGCTACGACGCTCTGTCGATGCGTATACCACCCGACACCCCGACAGCACGCAGGAACCGCACCGACGCCGCCCGACGCGGATGGCTCACGCCTCTGCACTGGGATGAGGGCACCATCGACGACCCCGCAGCGAAGCCCTGGAGGCCCGCCAGATACGGCACGCGGGGCTCCACCGTCGAGGACATCGCCTGGTGTATCGAGGGCGGCGAAACCAACCCGGAGGCCATCGCCGGACGGGTCGGGATCGCGCCGACCAGCGTCAAGGATCTGCTCCACAAAGCGGGCCGACACGACCTCGTGGCGCGGCTCTCCGACCCCATTTCGGTCGCACGACGAGCACGCGGGAGGGCGGCATGAGAATCCGCAGCATCAAGCCAGAGTTCTGGCGGTCTGGCTCGATCTCATCACTGAGCATCGAGAACCGTCTGCTGTTCATCGGCCTCTGGTCCTACGTGGACGACAACGGTGTGGGCATCGACAAGCTCTCCGTGATCGCCGCCGACCTGTTCGCCGACGACGTGGAGCGGGAACCTCGCGAGACCTTCGCGAGAGTGTCGCGAGGCCTCGCGACCCTTTCCGAAGCGGGCAGAATCGTCCGCTACCGGGCCTCCGGACGCGACCTCCTGGCCGTCGTGAACTGGGACGAGCACCAACGCATCGACAAGCCCGCGAAGCCGCGCTATCCGCTCCCCACTAGGGAAGATATCGAGCTTCGCGAGACCGTCGCGACACCCTCGCGAGACCGTCGCGAGGCCCCCGCGACTGGAACAGGGGAACAGGGGAACAGGGGAACAGGGGAACAGGGGAGCAGTGAAAGCACCCTGACGGGTGCTTCTTCGTCGGCGATCGCAAGCGATCGCGACGCCGATCCCCGACCCGAAGTCCGAGAACTCTGCAACCTCTTGGCGGATCGCGTCCAGCGCAATGGCCACAAGGTCGGGACGGTCGGTAAGACGTGGTTCCGAGCATGCCGCCTTCTGCTCGACGTCGATGGCCACAGCGCTGAGCAGGTGCAAAGCGCGATCGAGTGGGCAACTACTGACCCGTTCTGGTCAACCAACATCCGCTCAATGCAGACCCTGCGCGAGAAGTACACGACCCTGCGGGCCCAAGCCACCACCCGGGTCAACGGCGGGAGCCGCCGCCAACAGGAAACCGACGACATCTTCACCCAAGCCGCTCAGCGGCTCGGCGTCACCACCCCGGCCATCGAAGGGAAGTCAGCATGAACACCGCCGAAGTCCTCCAGCTCTGCCGCCTCGTCAAGGCCTGCTGCCCCAGCCAAGCGCTCGACACGTACACCCCCGATGCGTGGGCGCTCATCCTCGGTGGCTACGACTACGCCGACGCCCAGGCCGCCGTCATCGCCATCGCCGGCTCACCGCTCGAGCTCGCCCGCTCCCGCTACATCGAGCCCGGGCACATCATCGACGGAATCCGCCGCATCCGGGCGAAGCGGCTGGAATCTACCCCGCTGCCCGAACCGCCTGCCGCGCTGGCACCAGCCGAGTACTCGGCATGGCTGGGCCGGACCCGGGAGGCCATCGCGTCCGGCACCTACGTGCCGGAACCGGAACCGCCAGCCATCGCGGCACCGGGACGGCGCGACCTGGCGATCGAGTCGGCCACCCCGAGGCCAGTGGGGGTTGAGCCCGACCCGGAGCCGGTCAAGCCACGGATGAGCGAGGCCGAGATCAACGCCGAGCGCGCCCGCCAACTGGCCGCGCTCGAAGCCATCACCCAGGAGGAATCATGACCAGCCAGACCATCAGCCGACTCCAGGCCGGACGTCGGACGCCACGGAGGCGCGGTACTCGGCTTCGCGGGCTTCGTGACGACGCCATGGCCTTCGCCGACCGACTCGCCCGATCCATCCGCACCAGCCACCAGATCACCGAAGGGACCGACCGATGACCGATTTCGAGAACCCGCCCACCGCCGCCGACGACCCCAAAGCCACCAAGGTGAGCGCCTTCGACCTCAAGCCCACCTCGCTCACGCTCACCATCACCCGCGACGGCCACGACACCTATCTCGCGGCGATCAACGCCTGGATCGCGGGAGGGCTCCGATGACTGACCAGACTCCCGACCTCGCCGCGCTGGAAGCACTGGCCGAGGCTGCGATCACCCCGGACGACGCCGACACCGGAGTCTGGGAGATCAAGCGCCGCAAGACCCAGTTCGGCATTCTCCGCAACTTCGGCGTCGACCGGTTCGGCGATATGTGGCACGCCTACGTGATCTATGACGCAGGCGATGAGAACGACGCCGCGTTCATCGCTGCCGCCAACCCGGCCACCGTGCTGTGGCTGATCCGCGAGGTGAAGCGGCTGCGGGGTGGGGCAAATGGCTAACTCGCATCGCCCTGCTGGTGACCATGTTCGGCGGGAGATCGCGCCGTGAGCCGCAGCTTCGCCGCCGCCTATCGCGGCATCTGCGCCGAGTGCGACGGGCCGATCGAGCCCGGCCAGAGCGTGTGCTTCACCGGCATGGCCCGTCGCGGTGGCGATCTGCGGCACATGGCCTGCCCCGACGACGGCAGCGAGCTGAGGGCGGGCGAGAGCGCCTGCCCGAGGTGCTGGCTGGTGCACGGCGGGGAGTGCGACCGATGAACCGCCCGTACCGCGTCGGGGACCGCTGGCGGTGCTTCATCGTCACCAAGCGAGACCGTGGCTGGGGCGGCCCGTACGGCCAGCAGCGGCAGCCCGTCGAGTGGACCTGCGAGGACTGCGGCCACGTCATCCGCGGCGACGGCTCGTGGACGATGCAGCAGATGGCCGACCACCACGAATGCGGGCACGCTCCGTGCGCCTACTGCGGGCAGATGCTGCTGCGCCGCAAGGACGGCTCACCCCGGCAGCACTCGGCCAATCGGTGCCCCGGCAAGACCGAGGGGCACCGGATCGAGCGCGAGTTCGCCAAGAACATCGAGCGGCGGGAGTACGCATGACCAGGGCGAAGCGCTGCGCCGTGTGCGGACACCCGAAGTCCCACCACCTCGTCAGCCGATGCAAGCGCCAGAGCCGCCGGTGGGACGGCGGACCGTACGGACCTAAGTACCTCATCGTCCGCGACTGCCCGTGTCAAGGCTGGGAGCCCAAGGCCGCCGATGCCTAGGCCCAACCCGAACCGCCGCGTCCGTGAAGCCAAGCGCCAGCGCGAGATCCGCGACTGGCAGAAACTCGCCGCCCGCAACCGGGAGCCGCGAGACCGACCCGAACCTGAGGAGGATCGATGAGCAAGCGCAAGGGCTACGCGCTGACAACCCGCTCGTACTACGTGGATGACCGGACCGGCCTGAGCATGTACCGCAGCGGCAGCCTCTACGGCATCGGATGCGTCACCGCGGCCGGCGAGATCGTGCAGATCGAGATGTCCGAAAGGCACGCGCACAAACTGCACGACTTCCTGGCGTCCAGCCCGGCCGGCAAGCGCTGCGACCGGTGCGAACCCGAGGAGAACTGATGGCGCTGCACGGCGAAATGAAGATGGCATCAACGCCTATCGCAACATGTCCATGAAGCCGACCTGCCCGCGCTGCGGTGAGCGCTCCGATCAGAGCTGGCTATGCTCCGGCTGCACGCGCTACACCCGCACCACCCTGCGCGGCATCCGATCCGACTGGCCCGATCTGATGGACGCTCTCACCCGGGCTCGCGGCATCCCGACCGAGAGCGAGGGGCACGGGAAGGGCGGAGGGCAGCCGTTGCCGTACGACGAAACGGCATCCGAGGTCAGCCACCACATCCGCGCCGTGCTCGCCTCCTGGGTGCGAGTGACCGTCGAGGACTTCCGGGCCGACCACCCGAACGACCGGATCGGCACCATGGTCGCCCACCTGACCGGGTGGCTGCCAACCATCCGCAAGCAGGAGTGGGCAGGCGACTTCGCCGACGAGATCAGCGACCTGCACTCATGGCTGATCGGTGCGCTACAGCGGGGCGAGGGAAACCTGGTCACCCTGCAGCGCGCGTCATGCCCCGACTGTGACGGCGAGCTGACCGCGAGGATCGGTCTGGACTGGTCGCGCAACCCGATGATCCGCTGCCGGACATGCACCCGGGAGTGGGCTGCCGGAGCGTGGGCCGAGTTGCGGCAGGCGTCCGACGACAGGGACGCGGCGATCCCGGTCGAGGACTACCCGCACATTGGGCATCCCGACTGGGTGACGGCGGCCAGGCTGGGCGAGGCCCTCGGGGTCAATCCGCAGGTGGTCCGCAACGCCGCCCGGAAGCACGGGTGGACCAAGCGCAGCGCCGGTGGTGGGGCTCACGGACGGACGGTCGTCTACCTGCTGGCCGATGTCGCGCCGTGGTGGGAACAGCGAACGGCACGCCGGGCTGCGAAGGGTGCTTGACAGAAACCCTTCGGGAGTGTGCACTTAGTGGTGCATGGTGTCACTCGTACACCCAACTGGCCGTCATCCTCCGGGATTGGCGGCCATTGCTCTTCCCGGCGGCTCGCCAGC
>CAYZBB010000199.1:0-9267 GCA_964476495.1 uncultured Actinomycetes bacterium
CGGATCCGATGCAGGAACTCGACCACGTCCTGACCGGCCGCGACGTGGTCGTCGATCAGCCCGGCCAACTCAGGCGCGGGTCGGCCGGCCAGCACAATCGTCCGGGCCCCGGCGACGCGCAGCGCGGTGATCACATCGGCACCCCACTCGGCGTAGGCGGCGTCGGTACCGGCCACGACCGCCACCTGATCGCCCCGGTGGGCGGCGATCACGTCCTCGACGGTCTGCGTCGGGCCGGCCGAACGGATCGGCACTCCCCCCGCAGCCAGCACGTTGGTCACGAACCCGGCCCGACCCGAGTGCTCGGAAATGGGGCCCAGGGTGGCAAGGAACACCACGCCGACGGTCGGCTCGTCCCGCATCTGCTCGAAATCCTCGGCCCAGAAAATGGTTCCGGGTGCCGGATCGCCAGGCCAGGCGGTCCGCCCGGGCAGAATCTGCATCGGGTCGGGGAATTCGCTGACCCCGGTGATGGGCCGGCGGCGTGTGGCGATCTGCCACCGACGCTGCTGGGCGGTCCGTCCCCAGCCGCCGGTCAAGGAGCCATCGGCCAGCGCACTCAGCACGCCGCCGCCGCGCTCGATCGCCTGGAAGCACGCCCATGCCGCCTCGGCGAGGTCGGTGGTCAGCATCTCCACCGCGTAGGCGCCCGCGGACGGGTCGCCGACCGCCGCCACATGTGACTCCTCGATCAGCAGCGCGGATATGTTGCGGGCCATCCGCCGGCCGAAGGAATCGGGCACACCCAGGCGGACGTCGAACGGTTGCACGGTGACCGCATCGGCCCCACCAACACCTGCGGCGAACGCCGCCACGGTCGTGCGGAGCAGGTTCACCCAGGGGTCGTACCGGGTGGTCATCGGCAACGAGGTGACCGCGTGCACCCGCATCGCGGACTCCGGGTCGGTGGCACCGGACAACTCGCCAATCCTTCGCCACAACACGCGCGCCGCACGCAGTTTCGCGATGGACGGGAACTGCTCATCGGTGACCGCCAGGCGCAGCTCGAGCAGCCGCAGCGCGGCGTCGATGGCCAGCCCGGACACCTCGAGCATCCGCAGATACTGGACGCCGGCGGCGAGCACATAACCGAGTTCCGCGACCTCACCGGCCCCGCCGGCATGTGCGGCCGTGCCGTCAACCACGAACCCACGCACGCCCAGATCGGTTGCCATGGAAACGATGTCGCTGATGTCGTCGGCGATGTCGGGCGCTGTGGGGTGGCCGGCGGCGGGCGGGCCGGCCGCGCGCGCCGCCCGGCCGATCGGATCGGCGCCCAGGTTCGTCCCGCCCGCGGGAGCCACCCGTGCGGCCCGCAGCACGTCGATGAACGCCGCCGCGGCTGCGCTGGCGCTCACGCCGCCGGTCGGTTCCACCACCACCGGCACCCGGTCCAGACGAACCTCGCGCAGCGCGGCGGCCAGGTCACCCGGGGGCACGCCGGTCCCGCCGACCGAGAGCCACAGCGAGGTCGCGCCCGACTCCAACTCGACCAGCGCGGCGGCCGCCGCAGCGGCCGGATCGCTATCGAAAACCCTTGCCCGCACATCCCATCCATGTTCGGACGGGGCGGGAAGATCGACCCGCAGCACCCGACCGGCCGCCCGGTCCGCGGTACCCAGCGGCGGAATCGTCACACCCTCGACGGTCGAAGTGGCCAGCGCTTGCCAGGCCCGCGCCGGGTCGTCCACGGTGCGGCTCATCCGTCGCAGCACGGCCGCGGCGGCTCGGCTCCACTCGCCCACATCGACAGGACCGGCCGCCAGCCGCAGCGGGCTTTCGTCGCCGAGCTGGCTCATTTTCGGATCATAGGCGGCCCGCCCTCCGGACGCTCCGGTCGCGGTACACATCACACCCAGTGCCGGCGCGACGGAACCCGGTCCCGCCCGGGCCACCGTGACCGCACCCGGCCGACCCGGATGCCCGATCCCCTCGACCACGCCGGCACCCGGGCGCGGACCAGCCGGCTCGCCGGGGTCGGTCGGGCACCTTTCAGGCAGCGGCCTCGTCGATCGGGAGATCGGTGTCGGCAAGCAGTTCGGGACGCACCCGGTCCCCCGTCTTGATCAGGCGCTCCACCGCATCCAGGCTGTTCCACATGTTGACGTGCATGCCGGCCAGGATCCTGCCATCGACCGTCCAGAACGCCATGAACGAACCGGATGTCGCATCGCCGCGAAGGATGAACTGGGCATTCGAGCCGGGCGGGTTGTGGCCGATGTACTCCATGCCGGCCTCGTACTGATCGGTGTAGAAGTAGGGCAGTCGGTCGTGGCCGGCCGTCCTGCCGAGCATCGCCAAGGCCGCCGTCGTGCCGCCGTGCAAGGCGTTGTCCCAATGCTCCGTACGGATGGGACGGCCGAACACTGGGTGGTCGTAGCGAGCGATGTCGCCGGCCGCGAACATGTCCGGGTCGGCGGTGCGCAGGGATGCGTCGGTGCGCACGCCGTTGCGCGCGTCCAGTCCCGCATCGCAGCCAGTTCGATGTTGGGCACTGCCCCGATGCCGACCACGACAACGTCCGCGGACAACCTACGACCCGAGGTGGCGACGACACCGCGAACCCGGCCGACGCCCTCGATTCGGCGGATCCCTTCACCCAGCACCAACTCGACGCCATGCGCACGGTGCAGATCCGCGAACCACGCGCCCAGCGTCGGGCCCATCACCGCAGAGAGCAGAACCGGTGCCGGCTCCACCACCACAACCCGACATCCGTGTTGCCGTGCGGCGGCGGCGACTTCGAGGCCGATCCACCCGCCGCCGACGATGACGACATTCTCGGCGGCACCCAATCTTTCTCGCAGGTCGATCGAGTCCGACATGGTCCGCAGCGTCAGCACTCCGTCCAGCTCGGCGCCCGGGACGTCCGGCCGTCGGGCCCGGGATCCGGTAGCCAGCAGCAGCTTGTCGTAATGAACCCGGCTGCCGTCGTCGAGAACGACGTGGTGGTCCCGATCCAGGGCGGTCGCCCGATGGCCAAGTCGCAGGTCCACGGATTGTTCGGCGTACCAGCGCTCGGGATGGGTATAGGCGGAATCGGCAGGCTTGGCACCGGCAAGCACCTCCTTGGACAGCGGCGGCCGCTCGTACGGCAGCCGTTGCTCGTCCCCGATGAGCACGATCGATCCGTCGAATCGGCCGATCCGCTGGAACTCCTCGAAGGTACCGGCTACGAGCGCTACCCCGAGAGCGCAGACATCATCCGGCTGGCCAACTGCCCGTTCCACCAACTGGCCCAGGCGCACACCGACCTGGTCTGCGGCATGAACCTGCACCTGCTTCAAGGCCTGCTCGACGCGATCCCGGAGGCCGCCCACGTCGCCGAGCTCGACCCGGGACCGGATCGCTGTTGCGTCAGGCTCAGGCGCCGCGGCCCTGTTCAGGGGGTCGATGGTCCATCCGCCGGTGTTCATCAACAGCCGAGATCGGCGGCGTCAACCGTTGGTTGACGTTGCCCCTGTCGTCAACCTAGGGTTGACCCATGACGGATTCACCTCTCCCCCCGAAACTGCGACTCGACGACCTGATCGCCGCCATCACCGCCGTGCACTCCGATCCACTGGAGCAGCTCAGCGACGCCGTGCTCGCCGCCGAGCACCTGGGCAACCTCTCCGACCATCTGATCGGGCACTTCGTCGACCAGGCCCGCCGGTCCGGCGCGTCCTGGACCCAGATCGGACAGAGCATGGGGGTGACCAAGCAGGCCGCGCAGAAGCGGTTCGTCCCCAAGGCGCCGACCGGGCTCGAACTCGACCCGAGGAGCGGGTTCGACGCCTTCACCCCGCGGGCCCGCAACGTGATCATGGCCGCCCAGGCCGAATCGCGAACGCTCGGCGACAGCCAGGTCCGTCCCGAGCACCTCATCCTTGGCCTGCTGTCCGAACCGGCGGGACTGGCCGCACGCGCCCTGGCCGACCAGGGCAAGTCGCCCGAGGCCGTGCGAGCGGCGGCGACCGCGGCGCTGCCGTCCGGACCCGGTCCGTCACCCGATCCGATCCCGTACGACTCGCGGTCGCAGAAGGCGCTTCAGCTGACCTTCCGGGAGGCGCTGCGGCTCGGCCACAACTACATCGGCACCGAGCACCTGCTGCTGGCGTTGCTCGAGTTCGAGGACGGCTCGGGTGTGCTCAGCGGGCTCGGCGTGGACAAGGAGCGGGTCGAGGCGAACGTGCTCGAGGCGTTGGGCGGGTACGTCTGACCCGGGCGCCACGGGGTGCCGGGTTCTCGTCGGTATGTGATCATCCGTCAGGTGGACGCTGATGACATCCGTCGGATCTATCTGGACTACATGGTCGAGCTCGGGCACGTCGTCATTCCGCGCGCGCCGCTGATTCCGCGGGACGACCCGACCACGCTGTTCACCGGCAGCGGGATGCAACCTCTGCTGCCGTACCTGCTGGGCGCGGACCATCCGGCCGGAAACCGGTTGACCGACAGTCAGACCTGCCTGCGCGCGCAGGACATCGACGAGGTCGGCGACAACCGGCACACCACGTTCTTCGAGATGCTCGGCAACTGGAGCCTGGGCGACTATTTCAAACGCGAGCAGCTGCACCAGTTCTGGGAGTTTCTCGTGGGGAAGGTGGGCCTGCACCCCGAACGCATCTTCGTCACCTGCTTCACCGGCGATTCGGCGCACGGCATCCCGAAGGACACCGAATCCGCCCAGGTCTGGACGGAACTGTTCACCGCCGCCGGCATCTCGGCCGATCAGGTGGACCTGGACACCGAGGAACACGGCGGCGAGGTCGGCTCGCAGGGCGCACGGATCAGCTTCTACGGCAAGAAGAACTGGTGGTGCCGCGGCGGCGACGCCGACAGCATGCCGATCGGCGAGCCCGGCGGGCCCGACTCGGAAGTGTTCTACCTCTACCCGCAGATCGAACACGACCCCGCCTACGGCGCGCATTGTCACCCTAACTGCGACTGCGGCCGCTACATCGAGCTGGGCAACTCGGTGTTCATGGAGTACAAGCGCACGGCGACGGGCTTCGAGCCGCTGCCACGGCGCAATGTCGACTTCGGCGGCGGACTGGCCCGGATCGCCGCCGCGTCGATGGACAGCCCGGACGTCTACCGGATCAACCTGATGTGGCCGGTCATCGCGCGGCTGCAGGAGCTGTCCGGCCGCAGCTACGACACCGACGAGACCGCCATGCGGGTGATCGCCGACCACCTCCGGGGAGCGACGTTCCTGGCGGTGGACGGAGTGGTGCCGAGCAACAAGGAGCAGGGCTACGTGATGCGCCGGCTGATCCGCCGGGCCGTCCGGTACGCCTTCGATCTGGGGCTGCAGCAGAACTTCTTCCACGAGCTCATCCCGACGGTCGCCGGCATGTACTCCGCCGACTACCCCGAGGTGCAGCAGCGGGTGGACTCCGTCGTCGCGGTGCTGACGAAGGAGGAAAAGGCCTTCCGGCGAACCCTGAACAAGGGGATCAGGCAGTTGAAGAGCTACCGGAAGGGCATCGGCGGCGCCGAACTGTTCGTCCTCTACGACACCTTCGGGTTCCCGGTCGAGCTGTCCACGGAGGAAGCCCGCGCCAAGGGCATCCCGCTGTCCGACGACTGGCGCGGGGAGTTCGACGCCAAGATGGCGCAGCAGCGCGCTCGTTCGCAGGCCGCGACGAGAATGAAGGTCGGCTGACCAATAGCGAGGCACCGACCACGCACGCACGTGGTCGGTGCCTTTGCTACTTCGCCCCCGGAGAGGTAGCGGGTCAGCGCACGGGCAGGACGACCACTTCGTACGGCGGTTTCGCCGGGTTCTCGTCGAACTTGCTGTCAACGGCGTACAGCCGGTTCCCGGCGATCTTGCCGGTGGTGAGCACACGCAGCGGGTCCGTGGGCGTCTGCTCGAGCACCACGGCGGTGTTCCAGTGATCGGACAGCTTCACGGTGGCGATCGACCGGGAGAAGTTGCGGATCACCAGCAGCTGATGACCTCGCAGCACCAGGCCGTCGGCGTTGGTCAGGCTCGATCCCGACGGGTCGGTGACGGAGATCGGGCTCACCTTCTTGCTGCGCAGGTCGACCCGCCAGAGCAGACCGACATTGCCCTGGGCAACCACCAGCGCGCGGCCGTCCGGGGTCGCGACGATCCCGCCCAGGTTGAACCCGGTCGACGTGTTGATGGTGCCTGTGGCGTCGACGAAAGTGCTGACCTCCCAGCCGTTCCGGCCCTGCGCGACCCGGAAGATCTGCGGGGCGTTGGAGTTCGTGAAGTAGGCGGCGCCATCGGGGCCGATCGCGACGTCGTTGAGGAACGCGTTGTCCACGCCGGTGTCGAGCTTGGCCAGTAGCTTGCCGCTGGGCGAGTAGACCCACAGGTCCGGGGCCTTAGGCCGGTCCGGAGTCTTTGGGTGGTCGATGCCGTTCGGACCGCCGGCGATGTACACCCGGCCCGCACGGTCGACGGTGATCCCCCGCGCGGTCCAGCGATCGTCGGCACCGTTGCCGGGAAGCCATGGCTGCGCCGCGTCCCGACGGATGTTCCCGCGGCTGATCTCCCCTCCTGTCGTCTCACTGACGTAGAAGGTGCCTGTCCGTTCGTCCAGTCCGATGCCCTCAAACTTCGAGCCCGGCTCGGCCGGGTCCCCGGGCAGCGAGATCGTCGACGAACCGCCGGCCTGCGGGTGGGCTGCCGCGGCCGGCGCCGCGGCCAGCATCGCGGTCGTCGCGACAAACACGGCAACACCGGCCGTCACCGGTCGGGACCAATGGGTCTTGCTGATCGCGCCCCTTCCCGGGTTTCCAACGGAGCGATGTGCCGATGATTCGCTCGCAAGCTCGCTCATGACTCTCCTCACCGGCCGCCGGCCGAGGGTGGTTCGAATGGGTCCGCGTCCAGCCTCGCCAACCGAGCCACGCCCCGGATCGGAGGAGCGGATCGACATCGAGAGCCGAACGTCCTGGCGGAAAACCAGCCGAACGGACGATGGCGGACCCCGGTCTCACTATGAGTCGCTGAACCCGGTGACCGGACCGGATGCCTGTCAGAACCGTGAGGGGGCCGAACAAGGTGCTCGATTCCGTCGATCGACCCGGCGCACAACGAGCGCCGGGCAGCGCGGTACAGACGCGGACCGCCTGGACGCTGATGGACGTGGTGATGATCGTGCTGGTCGCGGCGTCCGCGGCACGCTTTCTGATCAACCATGGCATCGGCGATCTGACCTGGGTGGTGCTGACCGGCGCCGCCCTGTTGCTGGCCGTCTACCTGCTGCGGCGGTGGCTGCCTGCGGCGTTGCACGTCGGCTGGCTCATGGTGGTGATCGTCCTGTGGCTGGTTCTGGTGTTCATCGCACCGAGCTTCGGGTGGTGTGTGGTCGTGCTGGCCTTCGCCACGCTCCGGACCATCAGCCCGGGACGGGCCGTCGCGGTGATCGCGGTGCTGGTCCTCGGCGTGATCGCCGCGACGCTGCGGATCGGCGACACCTTTGATCCGATGATCGTCGCCGGACCGGTGTGCCTGGCCGTCCTGGCAATGGCCACCTACCGCGCGCTCGACACCGAAGCGGTCAGACGGCAGCGGATCCTGGACGATCTCATGCGCACGCAGGACAGCCTGGCCGCCGCGGAACGGACGGCCGGCGCGTTGGCCGAGAGGCAGCGGTTGTCCAGGGAGATCCACGATTCGGTGGCGCAGGACCTGACCAGTGTCAACCTGCTGCTCGCGGCGGCGGTGCAGCATCGAACCGACGACGATGAGCGGTCCTGGGGGTACATCCGCCAGGCCGCCGAGTCTGCCCGCGAGGGTCTGGCCGAAGCGCGTGGGCTGGTGGGCACCCTGTCCCGGCCGGCCGGTGGGGACGGCACCGACCTGCCGCGCGCGCTGGAGCGGATCGCGTCGACGGCATCCTCCACACCCGGCACGACCGCAACCGTTCATGTCGAGGGCGAACCGCGTCCGGTGCCGGACGCGGTGGCGGCGGCCGTCGTCCGGACCGCGAAAGGCGCGCTGGCCAACGTGATCGAACACGCCGATGCCAGCCGTGCGGTCCTCACCCTCACCTACCTGCCGGCCGCGATCAGCCTGGACGTGCGCGACGACGGCCGCGGCTTCCCGACCCACCACGGTCGACGGAGCAGGGCCGAAGCGACCGACCGGGGCTTCGGGCTCAGCGGGATCCGGTCACGCGTGCGAGCACTCGGCGGATCGGTGATGATCGAAAGCGCGCCCGGCGAGGGCACCGCACTTGCCGTCCTGCTGCCTACCTTGCAGGAGTAACCGATGCACAACCTCGATTCCGGCGATGCCGCCACGCGGATCCGGGTAGTGGTCGTCGACGATCATCCGGTGGTCCGGTCTGGGCTGCGCGCGGTTCTGCACGCCGGCGGGCAGGTCTGCGTCGTCGGCGAGGCCGGCGACGCGGTCGGTGCGGAGCGGCTTGTCCGGGAAACAGGTCCCGAGGTGGTGCTGATGGACCTGAACTTGGGTGACGGCATCGACGGGATCGGCGCGATCGGCCTGCTGGCACGGCTGTCGGAACCGCCGAAGGTCGTCGTGCTGACCACCTACGACACCGACGCCGACGTGATCGCCGCACTTGACGCCGGTGCGGTCGGCTACCTGCTCAAGGACAGCCCGCCGGACGATCTCGTGCGCGGGGTCATCGCCGCTGCCGCCGGCGAGACCGTGCTGGCGCCGCAGGTGGCCGCGGCCCTGGTGCGGCGGGTCAGCGGGGCGCCTGTGCTGACCGCGCGAGAGATCGACATCTTGAACCTGCTGGCCGCCGGACAGACCAATCGTGAGCTTGCCCGGGAGTTGTTCATCAGCGAGGCGACGGTCAAGTCGCACCTCACCAATATCTACGGCAAGCTCGGTGTCGAGAGCAGGGCGGGCGCCGTCGCGCGGGCGATCGAGCGGCGCATCATCCGCGCGTGACGGGCGACGACGGCAGCGTGCAGCCGGGCCGGATCCGCCCGGTTTTCGCTGATCAAGTACCCGATGAAACGGACAGAACGGTTGTGACGGTGCGGGTTTCGTCCGCAGACCGCGCCCCCGCCGCGCTGTGGACGCCCCGAGGCTGATCATCGCCGGCGAGATCCACGTGGCCGGGCTTCTTCGGCCGGTGACGTGGACGCGGGCGGGCGGGCACGGAGTCGGCTGGGTCGAGATCCACGTGGCCGGGCTTCTTCACCCGGCAGTGCGGATCTCGACCGACGCGACCGCCAGATTTCGGGCGTAACGGTCACCGTTGTTCCGGCTTGGATCGGCGCAGGCTCGGAATGAGCACCGCCCGGACCATCGACCCGATGCGT